>DATBQE010000108.1:0-34498 GCA_036561005.1 Burkholderiaceae bacterium
GCGCACTTGACAGCCTCGGCCGATTTTATCGGCCGGTGGCGAGCTGGGGTAGAATTCCGAGCTCCTGCCGCCAACATCCAACGCCATGTCCACACTCACCCTGCACCGCGTTACGCCTGCCGATGCACCCGACCTGATCGCCGCCAATTGCGCCAACCAGGAATACCATCTGCCCTGGGTCACTTCTTTCACCGACCAGACAGGCTTCGACGCCTGGTTCGGCCGCAGCGTGAGCGGTCCGAACGTGAGCCTGATTGCGCGCGATGCGGCAACGAATGCCATCGTCGGCGTGGTCAACATCAGCGAAATTGCGATGGGGGCTTTCCGCAGTGCCTATCTCGGCTACTATGGCACGGCGCAATTCGGCGGCAAGGGCATGATGACCGACGCAGTGCGCATGGCGATAGCGTTTGCATTCAATGAACTGGGTCTGCACCGCATCGAGGCCAATATTCAGCCCGGCAATAGCGCATCCATCGCGCTGGTACGCCGGCTGGGGTTCAAGCAGGAAGGGTATTCCGAACGCTACCTGAAGATCAACGGCGAATGGCGCGATCATGAGCGCTGGGCCTTGCTCAGCGATGCGTAAGCCGCGACATATATGAGGCTTGAACGGCAAGCGTTTTCATTTCCTTGCGTGCCCCAATGCAATTGTTTAGTGATTGTCGGCACGCTTGATTAATTCACGCAAGGTGCGCACAATCGTGGCCACAACAACGCATATCGCGTTCACCCTGGATGGAGACAAAAATGATCGGTTACATCACGGTAGGGACCAACGACTTGCCGCGCGCAGCGGCCTTCTACGACGCCTTGTTCGGCGCCATGGGCGCGAAGCGCTCGATGGAAATGGATAGCTACATCGCCTGGTCTGCGGCCGACGACAAGCCCGGCTTCTGCATCGCCAAGCCTTTCGACGGCAAACCGGCCACGGTCGGCAATGGTTGCATGACGGCGCTGATAGTCGATTCGCAGGCGAAGGTCGATGCGTTGTATAAATTGGCGATGGAACTGGGCGGCACCGACGAAGGCGGACCGGGCCTGCGCGGCGGTACGTTCTATGCGGCGTATTTTCGCGATCTGGACGGGAATAAATTAAATTTGTTTTGTGTGGGGTAGACGCCATCCTCGCGAACTCGGCGGACATGCAACTACCCGTCGAGATACCGCAGGCTGGGGACGTTCGGAACCGTAGGCTTTTGCAACCATCGTTGGGCCTACTTCCCACATATAACGACAGCGCCACATGCGAACCTACAAGCGTGCGCGAATTGCCGGTGCCACCTACTTCTTCACCGTCAATCTATCTCGGCGTCATGACAATCCCTTGCTTACACGGCATATTGATGCATTGCGCGAAGCGTTTCGCGTAACGCAAGATGCACATCCCTTTGTGATCGAAGCGATCGTGGTACTGCCTGATCATTTGCACTGTATATGGCGCTTGCCACCGGAGGACAGCAACTTTCCGATGCGTTGGAGTTTGATCAAGGCGCGGTTTTCGCGGGCACTCGCGATTGACGAACGTGTGTCAGCCAGCCGGAAGATGAAAGGCGAGCGAGGGATCTGGCAAAGGCGTTATTGGGAACATGTGATTCGAGACGAACAGGATCTGCGCAATCACCTCGATTACATTCATTACAATCCGGTCAAGCACGGGCATGTGGCGGCGACCATTGATTGGCCATATTCTTCATTTCATCGTTATGTAGCGCGCGGCGACTATCCGGAGAATTGGGCGGCGTCGCCACAGACTGTGGAATTGGCGTTGGGTGAGTAGGCGATTCATTTGCAGGAATTATGTCGTGCTATTCCTCGCGCATTAAGCGTTTGTGCCTTGAATGCTGGGATTGCATCCCAGCCTACGATTTTCCCTACTGAAACAAAATCCCGCAATCCAACTGCTTTTGCGCCGTTTTTTACGCCCCATCCCCGCAAAACCTCAAAAATCGCATTCCGCCGACGTTCCATTCCGGCCTTTTTGCGCTTCACCCCTAGAAAAATCCCGTTTGTCGCAATCGCGTAGCGCTTTGCAGGGCCCTTGTCTAAAGTGACCATACGCAAACACACAAACGAAAGGAAACATCATGAACACCACACGTTTTATTGAAGCTTCGACCCTGGTTTCGATCGGCGCATTTTGCGCAGCAGCGATTCTCTCGATCTCCCTGCAGGGCGCTCATGCCGCAGTTGCCACACACAGCGTTGCGCAAAACGCCGTCGTGCAATTGGCTCCTGTGACTATCGTCGGCAAACGCCTCACCGCTGCGGAACGGGCCGACATGATCCGCGCGCAAAACACCACGCAAAGCAAGATGATTTAAACCTGAACGATTTATCCGCAACTTCTGATTCACTCACTTTAAACAAAGGAAATATCATGAACACCATCCGTAATATCGAAGGCGCAACCTTTCTTACCCTTGGCGCCTTCTGCGCAACTGTCGTGCTCAGCATCGCCATGCAAACTGCGCATGCTTTCCCCGCGCACGATGCCAAGCTTGCCAACGTGACGCAATTGCCGACCGTGACCATCGTCGGGAAACGTTTGACTGCCGTAGAAAAAACTGAAATGTTGAGCAAGCACGTCTCCCTCTGAACCAGGGTTGAACGATGCCGGCCCACATCACGGCAGCGATGGACCGTCAGCTTTTATCCATCTGTAACTGGGAAGCGCGTTCTCACAAGAATGCGCATTGGGAAGTTGCGAAACACTCGTCGTAGCAGAGCTACCGGCGAGTGTTTCCGTTTTCAGTGCTTATTCTTGTGACGGCGGAGTTGGAAGTTTAAGACGACGCACTGGTCGTCATCGACGGTGTGATCGGTCCCGGTTTTTCATACCAGCCAAGCATCAGGCGCATTGCCGCACTTGGCGCTCGCCAGCGCAAGACGCCATAAATAAGCCCATCGCCCTTGTCGTCCGGCTCGATACGAAGCCCGGGTTACCACAACGCAACGCCATGCGGGATAGCCACGAAATCGCCGCAATTTTGCACAAAAGCCGACTGAAATACGCCCTGGACCCAAGATTTTGCAGTTTGTCGCATTTCGGTGGTTTATCGCGACGCCATCCCATAAAGTGACAATCACAGGACCAGGGCGAAAAACCCGATAGCGGAACAAGCGAAACAATAAGGGAGAGGAACAATACCATGACCAGATTTGAATTCATCGAGGGGCTGAAGCAGGCATTGACGGGCTTGCCGCCTGAAGTAATCACCAGGACTGTGGCGGAATATGAACGCCGCATCTTCGAAGCCAGCGCCGCCGGACAAAGCGAAGAAGAGATTCTGGCTGGTCTAGGCAATCCGCAACAGATTGCAGATAATCTGCGCGCCGAGATGGCGCCAAAAGTGCCGGCTGTCGTTATGCCTGCGCCGGTACCGCCCGCTGCCAAGGGCCCGGTCAATTTCGGGCGGGCGTTTTTCTCGTTCATCGGCCTGATGCTGTTCAATCTCTTTCTGGTTGTGCCCGTCACGGTTTATGCTGCACTGCTGTTCGCCGCCTACGTTATGTCGCTGGGCTTCTTCGGCGGCGGCATCGCGTTGACTGCCGGCGCGGTTTCCGGTGTCAACCAGATCGTCCTTAACGAGCCGTTTCATCATGTTCGCGTGCAACGTTCGCCGGGTGAAAACGGCAACGGCGACCACACCGTGGTCAAAATTGGCGAGAACGGCGTGCATGTTGAAACCAATGCCGACGCCCGTCTCGTGTCTGCATCCTCGAAGATCAAGGACGCCATGAGCGAAAAGGCGGCGTCTGCTACGGCCGGGGCGACGAGCGCAGCATCGGCAACGTCTGCTGCCGGAGCTTCGGCCTCCTCAGCCGCTTCTTCGGCAGCCAAGCCTGCGGCAACAGAGCAGAAGGAACACACCGTGGTCGACATCGGCCCCAATGGCGTGACTATCGACAGCAAGGACGGCGCGCATTCCGGCGAAGGCAGCGGGAAACTATTCCTGCATGATCACGATGGCGACGATGAAGACGCAGACGACAACGTCAACATAGACATGCCGGGCCTGCATTTACATAACGGCGACTTCGATTCGGACGAATCGGTATTGTCGCTGGGGACCGATTTCATCAGCGCCTCGCGGCCGGTGCAGGTCGGCGCGGGCATAGGCATCATCCTGGCCGGCATCATCGGCTTCCTGCTGTGCCTGGTGGTTACCCGCTACTCCCTGCTCGGCCTATACCGTCTGGCGCAAATGGAATTTGCGGTATTGCGCGGGGCTTGAAGCCAGCGCGGCACCTGATTGAACACATCGACATACAAGATTTACCAGGAGAATGACATGCGTACATTATTGAAAATCGGCTTTGGCATGGTGGTGTTGGCAATCGTGCTGGTCGCCACGGCGGCGGGCGTGTTGAGCTCACAGGGTGGCACCAGCGAGCACATGACGGGCCCGACCGGCAGCCGCGCCATGAAGAGCGAGACGCGCAAGATCGATGGCACGGCAGTCATCGTCGATTCGAGCGGCCCGGTAGACCTGGTTATCAAGCAAGGCAGCGCGCCGAGCATGGTGGTGTATGCCGAAGAGCGTCTCTTGCCGCGCATAAAGACTGTGCAGGAGGGCAACACCTTGTCGATTGATTTCAAGGACACGATGTTCCACATGAATCACCCGATGCGCGTGGAATTAACTCTGCCGGCCTTGCAGCAATTATCGATGCACGGCAGCGGCGATGGTCGCATCAACGGCTTTTCCGGCGACAAGATGGTGCTCACGTTGCGCGGCTCGGGCGATATCAATTTCGATGGCCACTTCCAGCATGTCACGGCGAGTGTGATGGGTAGCGGCGACCTCGCGCTCGATGTAGGCGACGGTGCCGATGCGGACCTGAGCCTGATGGGTTCAGGCAGTATCGCGGCAAGCGGGCAAAACAAGTCTTTGACTGTGCACATGCTCGGTTCGGGTGATCTGGATGCCGACAAACTGCGTACCGACAATCTGAAGCTCGACCTGATGGGCTCCGGCGACTCCTCGGTCTATGCCAAGCAATCGGCGGTGATCAACTTGCATGGCAGCGGCGATGTCGATGTGCGCGGCAATCCGACGCACCGCGAAGTCAACCGCGCAGGTTCGGGTGAAGTAAATTGGAGTGGTGAGTAAATCGACGATGCAAGACATTCCCCCTCCCGCCCGCCGGCGAGGGGTGTTAGAGACTAACTACGCCCCAGCTCACTCTGAACCAGCGACTCCAGGGCTTCCGGACTGAGTTGCTGCAGCAAGGCCTGCATATCGAGATCGAGCTGTTCGACTAACGGTTGCAGGACTCGCTCGCGAGCGCCCCGGCGCAGCGCCATTTCCACTTCCCCTGCCAGCCCTTGTACAAAGCTCGCACCGATCAGTCCGGCCGAGCCTTTCAAGGTGTGGGCCACGCGTTCGGCGACGATACGATCACCCTCTTCCAAGGCCTGGCGCAGTCTGCCGACCATGTCGCCCTGATCGTTGCGGAAATGGCCGAGCATTTGCAGGTAGAGCTTGCGGTTGCCCATGGCGCGGCGTACGCCGCCTGCCACATCCACGCCTTCAATGGCCAGCTCGCCCGGTTCGGCCTCAAGCTGTAATGCCGCCATTTCCCTTGCCGCGTCGACCAGGGCCGTGCCGCGTGCTCGCGCGGGGCACCATTGCTCGATGGTCTGAAACAATTCGTCTGGATCGATCGGCTTGGCCAGGTGATCATTCATGCCGGCGGAAAAGCAGCGGGTGCGATCGGCGGTAGTTGCGTGTGCCGTCATGGCGACGATGGGTAGGACGTCGAAGCGGCGGTCGGCACGTAAAACGCGGGTTGCTTCAATGCCGTCCATTTCCGGCATTTGCAAATCCATCAGCACCATGTCATAGCGCGCCGGCGAAGCAATGAGCATCTCGACCGCAATACGACCGTTGGCGGCGATTTCCACCGTAATGCCTGCCGCCTGCATCAATTCCATTGCCAATTGCTGATTAAGAAGATTGTCTTCCACCAGGAGTATGGCGAGACCCTCGAATTCAGGCACCACGCACACCGCCGGTGCGGCACGCAGGGTCTTCGGTTCGAACAGCTCGATGAATAAATCGCACAGCATGGCGGCTGTGACGGGCTTCATGAGAAAGCCATCGGCCTGCACTGCGTCCATGCGGGCACGGTCTTCTTCGCTGGCGTGGGTGCCGATCAACACCATTTGCGGGGGCGAGCGCAGGGCCGTATCCTGCTTGATCGCCTGGATCAATTCAATGCCGTCGAAGTTCGGCATGTGCCAGTCGGTGAACACGACGTCATACGGTCGCTCCGCATCGGCGGCGCGGATGGCTGCCAGCGCGGCATGGCCGCCGGCCATCAGGTCGACTTCAAGCGGATGCTGGCTCATGCCTTCGCCGAGCACCACGCGCTCTAGCGGATTGTCGTCGACGATGAGCACGCGCTTGCCGTGCAATTCTGCCGGCACGGTGCGGGGCGGCTGCGGGTTTTCCGGAACGCCGAATAGGGCCGTGAAATACACGGCCGAGCCGACATTCGGTTCGCTTTCGATCCAGATGGCCCCGCCCATCAGCTCGACCAGGCGCTTGGAAATCGACAAACCAAGCCCGGTGCCGCCATATTTGCGCGCGGTCGACTGTTCAGCCTGGCCATAGGCACGGAACAGCCTGGCTGACTGTTCCTGTGTCAGGCCTATGCCGGTGTCGCACACCAGGAAGCGCAGCTTGATCGTGCCGTCGGACATTTCCATCGGACGGCACGACACGTAGACTTCGCCGCGCTCGGTGAATTTGACGGCGTTGCCGATCAGGTTGATCAATACCTGTCCCAGGCGCAGCGGATCGCCGACCAGGTAGCGTGGAATCTCCGGCGAGGCATGGATCACGTATTCGAGGCGCTTGGCATGGGCCTTGGCGCTGGTCACGGTGGCGACGTTGTCGAGCACATTTTCCAGATTGAATTCAACGCGCTCAAGCTCCACCTTGTCCGCTTCGATCTTGGTGAAATCGAGGATGCCGTTGATGATGCCCAGAAGGGAAATCCCAGCCGTGTGGATTTTTTCGATGTAGTCGCGCTGCTTGGGGTTGAGATCGGTGCGCAGCGCCAGGTGGGCCATGCCGATGATGGCGTTCATCGGCGTGCGCAGCTCATGGCTCATGTCGGCCAGAAACAGCGTCTTGGCTTCGCTGGTCTGCTCGGCATGCAGGCGCGCGGTCTCGGCTTCCTTGAGTTCGCTTTGCACATACAGGTTTTGCATGCGCACGCGCGAGGCATGGCTCTGGGAACGCGCGAACAGGGCCTGGAAGCGTTTCTGTTCGCGGTATGCGGCTTCCCAGTCCTGTTTCTCGGCGTAGATCTCGGTCAATTCCTGGCTGGCACGCACTGGCAGGAAGACATAGCCATATTCGCCTATGCCTTCGACGGCGCGGTTGAGGCAATCGATGGCCGGCTCGATGCGCCCGCGCCGGTGGTGCAAATGGCCGCAGACCCACCAGCAATAGGGTTTCAGCTGCTTTTCCTCGAAACGGTCGAGCAGGGCCATGGCACTGTTGGACAATTGTTCCGCCTCGTCGAGCTGGCCATGCAAGGCCAGCGTGTAGGCCGCCACCGACAGGCAGAATGTTCGATTGGCGAGGTCGGCGTTCGATTCGCTGCCGCTCTTGTTCACATGTTCTGCGATGGCAGCATGGGCGTCGTCGTAGCGCTCCATCGACAGGTAAGCCAGTGCCAGCACGGTAGAGGAGAACGCGACCAGCCAGCGCTCCTTCGATTCGCGCGCCAGACGGGTTGCCTCGGTCAGCATGGCCTCCGCGTCTTCGGCATTGCCGCTGACATAAAACATCTCGCCGATGTTGGCCATGATGTGGGCAATGCGGCCGGTCAGACCCAGAGCGCGGGCCGCGTCGAGGGCGCTGTAGTAGTGCCGAATCGCTTCGTCGATATGGCCGTATTCCTGCGCCACGATGCCCATCAGGTTCAAGCCGAGCACTGTTTCGCGGGTCGGATCGCCGCCCAGCAACGGCAGCAGGCGTTCGCGGCCGAATTCATATGCCTCGCGCGCGCGCCCCCGGCTGCGCCAGATGACGACAATGCCGAACAGGCACAGCGCCAGGTTGCGTGTGTCGGCGCCGCCGTCAAGTTCGCCAAACAGGCGTTCGAATCGGGACAAGGCAGGATCGAGATCGGCCTGGTAGAAATCGGCGAAGGCCAGACCGAGCTGCGCGCCGACCCGCGCCTCGGCGTCGTCTGCGGCGTCGGCTTCGGTCAGCAGCTGCTGGACCAGTGCGCGACCGCGCTCGGGGTCGTCGCGCATGAGGTCGAGCGCATCGTGGCAGCGTTCGCGCCAGTCCAGGCTGCTCTCGGTACTCATGACTGCGCTCATGGTGAGTTCATCGTGACGCTCGGGTCAATCCTGTGCAGGGCCAACCGTTACGATACCAGATAGAGGCCGCGCGCAAAATGGCGTCGGTCTATTGTGTGCTGAATTGCCAGCTGCGCGAAACGGGTTGGCCATCGACGCGCCCGACAAATTGCACGTCATAGGTCGTCGAAGCCGTCAATACGTCGAGCGGTATGATGGCAGCGGCAGAGGTCGGTGTGTTGGGATCGCTGGCATTGGTGAGCAATTGCACCGGTATCGGTGCACCGCCGCGCGGTCGCAAGCTGAAGCGTTGCACCTGCACGATCGAAAGCAGGTCGGCGTGGATGCTGACCGGGAAGCCCACCTCGCGACGGTTCGGCACCGGGTCGGGTTTTTCACCGGCACTGTGAAACAGCGTCGGCACCAGATTCTGGTTGGGCGCGGGGTAGGTGATGAACTTGCCTATGCCGAGGCCTTGGTCCAGCCCATCGGCGGCAGTGTCGGCGGTAAAGTAAATGCCGTCGGCATCGGAGGACACAGCCGCGCCGGCCTGTTTGGACATTGGTTCAAGCACAACGAAGCGATGGTAAATCGCGGTCACGAGTTGGTCGGCCGCATTGAAACCCGACCTGCTGCTTGTCGATGCAATCACTTCGCCATAGGCCTGGCCGTCATGCTTGAAGCCGTAGCCGGAAGCCGCCAACCTGTCGGTCAGGGTGACACCGGTAAATCCCGGTTGGCCGACCGATTGCACGTGTGTGATGGTTTTGTTCGATTGCAGATAGTTTGACTGGCCCAAGGCGGCAGAGTCAAGCCTGGGATTGCGCGTGAGGATGGTCAAGCCGGCTTCATGGCGGCGGTAATTGATCCAGTTGAGCCCGTCGGTTGCTGCGTCGCCGGTCGGGCGCGGTGTGGCATCGCTGCGGGCGTCGATGACGGCCTTGGTGGACGGGTTGATGGCGGCATCTGCCGGCGCGCCACCACAGGCGGCGAGCACGAGCGACAACAATCCAGCCGCAATAGCGGCGCCCGGAAAGAGCTTGATGGATGTTGTGGCCATGAAAGATTGCGGGTTTGTTAATCCGCAACATTATTGCCTATTTATGACGCTTGAAACGATTATTACATTCAGTTGCAAACATCTTGTCCGATCAGCGGACCTGAAATATGCCCGCGCTACGGTTTTTTTCGACTTTGTCCCACGCAAATATCTGGCCATTCATTGCAACGTAGACACCGGGCGGTAACAACTGCGCGCCGGCGCAGGCGAAGCCGAAATTGAACAGCGCGTCGGAATTGGCGATTTCGTAAGGGATCATGGCACCCGTCAGAACAATACATTTGTCGAGCTTTGCAGTACCCAATACTTCGGCGGTTTCGCGCATGGTATCGGTGCCGTGGATGATGACGATGGCGCCTTCGGCGGCCCGCGCGCACGAAGCGAGAATCCGCTGGCGGTCGGCGTCCTGCATGTCGAGCGAATCGAGGAATGGCAATTCTTCCAGCGCGACCGGTACGGTGATGCGCGAACGCTTGATCACTTCGGCCAGATGGCCGGGGCCGAAACCGAGCTTGCCGGCAATTTCGTCATAGTGTTTGTCGAATGTGCCGCCGGAGGCGATGACGCGTAGTGTCATGGAAATACCTGAGAAATCGTTGTTGGAAGGCTAGCGCGGCGCGCAGTTGGCGTCACTGACTTGCGGCAGTATGCCTCAGATGAACCAGGGATTCACCTCGAAGTCATGCACGTTGTCATATTTGTTCTGGCGGCGCGACGGCGGTTTGGCGGCAGCACTGACTTTCAGGCGGTCGAGAGAAAACTGGCGCAACTGGCGGAACACGCTCTGATTGATCGCCATCGTGGCCTGCGACACGAGAAGATCGATGTCGTATTGCCGCTTGTCCATGTCATCGGCCTTGGCCGGATTGGCGGCGAGGGCTGCGGCCTGCTTTGCGCTTTGCGGCTGGTCGGCTATTACACAGCGAAATACGTCTTCCAGCGTGACGGCGCTCGGCGTGCAGGCCAGGGTCCAGCTGCCGCGTACATCTTTGTCTGGTTTGGTCAGCATGGCGCGCCAGAGCGCACTGCATAACTTGGCCAATTCCTTGGCCGGCCGCCCGGTGTAGGTTTGCAACTGCGCGATGGTCAGCGAGCGCGGAGCGCATGATACCAATGCACTCAAAATCTCGGTCGTGAGACGAAACCGCTCATGCAGGGCGCCGTTGCCCAGTATGTAATCATCTGCCGTTATCACGAAATATCCTTACGTATCTACCGCATGTATCGCCTGCCCCACGTACGTTTGCGGGCGCTTTCCCGGCTGGTATTATCGCCGACTCCGATGATGACCGAGAGCAATGGTGGAGAAAAAGCGACAGTCAGGTGTCACGATTTTGTAACACGACAGGCAGAATCCTAGGTTAACGCACCGCAACAATGCCAATGCCGTGTGCGCATCGGTTTATGTGCAATTTGCATAGTGTTGCCACAAGAAAACTATTGCCAGGTTATTCGGTGCCGTCTTCCCGCTTTCCGTGGCGCCCTGCGCCTGCTGCAAAGCGTGCCGCACCTGCGACGCCCTCCTCAAACACGACATGGTAGCCAGCCGCGCCTTCCTGGCGCAGGGCCTCGTACTGGGGCAAATCCCACTGCCTGTATGCCGACGCGCGGTCTGCCAACATGCAGGATTGCGGCAGCCCCGCAAGCTCATGCGCCAGCTTTTGAGCTTCCTGGCGCGCCCGCCCTGATGCAACGACGCGATTGACCAAGCCGATCTGCAGGGCCTCGACAGCTCCCACTGCGCGCCCGGTCAAAATCATATCGAGCGCGCGCCCCATACCGATCAGACGCGGCAGTCGCACCGTGCCGCCGTCGATCAGCGGTACGCCCCAGCGGCGGCAAAACACGCCGAACACCGCGCTGTCGTCTGCTACGCGCAGGTCGGCAAGCAAGGCCAACTCAAGGCCACCCGCCACGGCATGGCCGTGCACGGCTGCGATCAGTGGTTTGCTCAATGCCATGCGTGTCGGTCCCATCGGGCCGGGTGCGCTGCCGTCGGGCGTCACGTCGTTGCGCCGCAAAGGGTCGCCAATTGCATGCAGATCGGCACCGGCGCAAAATGCCGCGCCGACACCGCACAATAGCCCCACGCGCAGAGCCGCGTCGTTTTCGAATTCGATGAAGGCTTCGCGCAAAGCATCGGCCATCGGACGGTCTACCGCATTGCGCCGCTCGGGGCGGTTCATGACGATGGTGCATACTGCGCCATCGACTTCAATCAGTACGTCGGGACCGCTCATGGGTATGGCAATCGCTGCAAGACAATGATCTTCACACTATAACGGTTACCGGCGCATGACCAATTGTTCAAAATATTTATTTTTTATTTTTGCCGCGGAAGGTGGACAGACGAACTTTCCTTGCTATCCTTTACCCTGTTGTCTTTCGATCTGGTTGCAATCCCTTCCAAAATCTGAACATGAAACCCGTCGCACCCGGCACCGTCATTTTCCACCGCTATCGCGGCTATGGCGTCGTCACGGCTGTGAACTTGCTCACCGGGTGGATTGCCGCACGTTTCGGCAATGAAGCGCGCACGCTTGATCTCAATCTGTCTTCCGACGAGGTGCAACATGCCGACGGCGAACCGATCCTGTTCCGTCGCTCCCCGCCGGACCGCATGCCACATGCGCGCCTGATGGCCATGGTGCGAGAATTGCATCAAGCCGGTTATCAGCGTCTGTATTTATACAGCTGGCCCAAGCCTTCCGGGCTGCATTGGCGCTGGCACCTGTTCACCGGCCAACGCAGCTGGATGCAGCGCCCGTGGCGCGAAGGCTGGTATGGTTCGGGTGCCGACTACAATTTCAATCCGGTCATGGGTTGGGGCGATGCGCCGACGGCCACCCCCGCTGAACTTGCGAGCTGCCTGGCCCAATTCGATCCACAAGGTCTGGCCAACGCGCTGGGGCGCGACGAAGACCATACCGAATGGTTCGACATGGTGTGTCAGAACCTGTTGCCGAACTATGCGTTCAGCTTGAGTGCGGACGATCAAAGTGGTGCTCTGGCCGACGCCATTCCGGTCATTGCCGTGCGTCAGGGTATTGCACCCTATTCAGGACCGCCGCTTGCATGGCCGCCTGGGTGGAAACGCCTTTGGCGCCAAACGCCGGTACCCGCCGGCAGAGGCATGGATATGCCGCTCGATATCCGATAGCACAGTCACAACCTACAAACGCTTCTCCGATGCGGCTTTGCATTGCTTGTCGTATTGATGTCTGATCAAAACCACCTCCTATTGACTCAATGGCGTGCGTCTCGCCGGCAAGCATGCAATCTCGATCGCACGCCCAGATTTGGTTTTACAAATCAAAGCTTGTCGGATTACTATGGTGAACCCGTTTGGCATGCGCCCACGATGCGAAACCAGGCTGGTCCAAAATATCGTTCAACTATACGGAGAATTTGAATATGCGCATTACGCACGCCACGTACATCGTAACGGCATTGCTACTGCTTTCGACACAGGCGCCTGCAATGGCCGACGAGACGGTGAAGGAATACACAATCAAACAAGCGACGCCTTCGACGGGTAGCAATTTTCGCCGCGAGATTGTCAAGGCCGGAACCATACCGCTCGACAAATCCTACGCCGACCTGACACCGCAGGAAAAAGCCGCGGTCAAGTCGCAATATGAACATATGGGCGACGCCGATGAACCGCCGTTTCCCATCAATGGATTGCGACCACTCTATGTCGCACTTGCGCAGGCACACGAACAATACAATCTTCAGTACAAGGGAGAATTGCTGATCTATGTGAATGTCGACAGCACAGGCAAGGCAACTTCGATCTCCATTGCGAAATCCCCTAATCCGGAATTGTCGCAAAGCGTGGCAAACTTTATGGACTTGGCGAAATTCAAGCCGGCCAGTTGCAACGGCAAGCCATGTGCACAGGCGTTCGCCTTCCACGCAGAATTGATTGGTCCGGACTCCGCGTTGACGTCAACCGCCAACGCCAAGAACGGTGTCGAGGCGGTCAAATCGTACGCCCCACCAAAGTGAATGGTCTCTAATCCTTGACCGCCCTGGTAGCGTCCTCCAGTGCATCGGGGTTCAGGATCGCGCTGGGGCGCCCTGCGGCGAAGCTGAGTATGTTCTCGAACGCCGCGCGAAAATACAGCTCGTAACTATCGATGCTGACGTAGCCCAGATGCGGTGTTGCGAGTACGTTGTCCAGGCGCAGTAGCGCTGCATCGGGCGCCAACGGCTCGCTCTCGAATACATCGAGCGCGGCATAGCCGGGCCTGCCGCCCTGCAAGCCGGCCAACAATGCGCCCGGTGCGATCAATTCGGCGCGGCTGGTGTTGACCAGCAAGGCGTCGCTTTTCATGCTTGCCAGATCCTGCACCGTGAGAATGCCGCGCGTCGCATCGTTTAGGCGCAGGTGCAGAGTCAGCACGTCGGCATCGGCAAAAAAAGTCTCACGCGATGTTGCGATCTCGAATCCGTCCTGCACCGCAAGCGCCAAACTTGCTTCGCGCCCCCATATCATGACCCGCATCCCGAAAGCGCGCCCGTAGCCTGCCACCAGGCGTCCGATTTTGCCGTAGCCCCAGATGCCGAGTGTGGTTCCCTTTAGCGTGCGTCCCAGACCGTTATGTGTCGGGTTCAGCGATGCGGTTTGCCAAGTGCCTTGCTTGAGGTTGGCACTGTACTGCGGCACTTTACGAAGCGCGGCCATGATCAGGGCCCAGGTCAGTTCTGCCGGCGCGGTCGGGTCGCCCACGCCTTCGGCTATCGCCACGCCGGCCGCCGTTGCTGCAGCAACGTCGATATGACCGGCGACCTTGCCTGTCTGCGCGATGAGCTTCAATTTCGGCAGTTTTGCCAGCAGGGGCCTGGTGATAGCCGTGCGTTCGCGTATCAGCACCAAAGCATCGAAATCGGCGAGGCGAATGGCCAGCTGGCCGATCCCGCGCGCCGAATTGTTGAATATCTTGACCTCGTGGTTTTGCAAAAGGTCGAAACATTTCAGCTTGCGGACGGCATCTTGATAATCGTCAAGAATCGCGATCTTCATGGGTGCAGAGTTTAAGTAAAGTGAATTTTCGTTGTTCAGTCGCAATTATCCGGTATCTCGAAGCGCGACGTTTGCCAATTTCGTAATAGATATACAGCCTGGAGCCGGAATAAAATAGCCTACTACATTAGTAGGACTTATTTACTACATTTTTTGCCTTATATGGGTCAAAATAGCAAAGTGCGGGTGTACAATCGCGCACTATTTTTGAAGGAAAGCCGCAACGAAGGCAGTTTGAAAGGACACGCCGCTAGAGTGAAGCGTGTGTTTTCAAACAGTTTTCACGGGCAGGGAACCGCGCCGCAAACACTTGCGCGACCCTGCCGGCAAGCCCACTACATTTTTGGGCGACGCGGCCGTGAGCCACAAGCTCCGACCGCTTTCGACAAGACCGCCGTATCGCTTCTTATCAGCAAACGACGATCCTGCCGTGCCGGAAGAGAAAGAATTTCTAATTGGCATTGGAGGTAGTTTTTTATGAATCAGCCCGTCATGGGTGGCGTTCCTACGGTGAACGCTCCGAATTACGTCAAACAGCAGAAGTTGATCAACTGGGTGGCAGAGGTTGCCGCACTGACCAAGCCGGACCGCATTCATTGGTGCGACGGCTCCGAAGAAGAATACGACCGGCTGTGCGCGGACATGGTCGCTTCCGGCACCATGAAGAAGCTCAACCCGGCCAGGCGGCCCAATAGCTACCTGGCTTGCTCGGACCCGTCCGACGTCGCCCGGGTGGAAGATCGCACATTTATCTGCTGCGCACGGGAAGAAGACGCCGGGCCAACCAACAACTGGATGGCGCCGGACCGGATGCGCGCCACATTGCACGATCTGTTTGACGGCTGCATGCGCGGCCGCACCCTGTATGTTGTGCCGTTCTCGATGGGTCCGCTCGGCTCGCCGATCGCTCATATCGGTGTCGAACTCAGCGATTCGCCCTACGTCGCCGTCAACATGCGCATCATGACGCGCATGGGCAAGGCGGTCTACGACGTGCTCGGCACTGACGGTCAATTTGTGCCGTGCGTGCACAGCGTCGGCGCACCGCTGCGCGCAGGCCAGCAGGATGTGGCCTGGCCATGCAACCCGACCAAGTACATCGTCCATTACCCGGAGACGCGCGAAATCTGGTCGTTTGGTTCCGGCTACGGCGGCAACGCCTTGCTGGGGAAAAAATGCTTCGCGCTGCGCATCGCATCGAATATGGGACGCGAGCAGGGCTGGCTGGCTGAACATATGCTGATCCTTGGTGTCGAGTCACCGAAAGGCGTGAAACACTATGTCGCTGCGGCCTTTCCTTCGGCTTGCGGCAAGACCAATTTCGCCATGCTGATCCCGCCCAAGACTTTCGATGGCTGGAAGATCACCACAATCGGCGACGACATCGCCTGGATCAAACCCGGCGCCGATGGCCGGCTCTACGCGATCAATCCGGAAGCCGGCTACTTCGGCGTCGCCCCGGGCACCAACGACAAGACCAACCACAATTGCATGGCGTCGCTGGCCCAGAACACCATTTTCACCAATGTCGCATTGACCGATGATGGCGACGTATGGTGGGAAGGCATGAGCAAGGAAGCGCCGGCACACTTGATCGATTGGCAGGGCAAGGACTGGACGTCGGAAATCGCCAAGGAGACCGGGCGCAAAGCAGCCCATCCGAATGCGCGCTTTACCGTGGCGGCAACGCAAAACCCGGTCATCGATTCGGCCTGGGACGACCCCGCCGGCGTGCCGATCTCGGCGTTTATTTTCGGCGGACGGCGCTCGACGACAGTACCGCTTGTCACCGAAGCGCGCGACTGGGTCGAAGGCGTCTACATGGCGGCCACCATGGGCTCGGAAACCACGGCCGCCGCGTCGGGCCAAATGGGCGTGGTGCGGCGCGATCCGTTCGCCATGCTGCCCTTCATCGGCTACCACATGAGCGACTATTTCCAGCATTGGCTTAACATGGGTGAACGCATCAGCCAAAGCGGTGGTGCCCAACCGAAGATTTTCTGCGTCAATTGGTTCCGTACGGACGAAAACGGCAAATTCGTCTGGCCCGGTTTTGGCGACAACATGCGCGTCTTGAAGTGGATGCTCGATCGCCTGGCAGGCACTGCCGGCGGCACGGAGAATATTTTCGGCACGACGCCACGTTATGAGGACCTGAGCTGGGAGGGACTCGATTTGACCGAGCAGCAGTTCCACAACCTGACCTCGATCGACAAGGCCGCTTGGCATGCCGAACTGGCCCTGCATACTGAATTGTTCGACAAGCTCAGGCATCACCTGCCGCAGCAATTGGCGGATGCGAAAGTGAAATTGGAAAAGCGCCTGGCTGGCTAAACTCCCGGTATCCACCTCGAACGAAAAGCGCGTCGGATCCGACGCGCTTTTTTTCGCCTAGGCCGATTGTCCCGCCCCGACTTCGGTGAAAACCCGATGAGACTTGCGTCGCGCGCGAAATTGGCAGATAGTAAGGTGCCAATATCCGGAAAATAATAGCAATCTGATCGGAGGACAAATGAATATCCGTAATCTGCCCATCGGTATGCGTCTCGGATTTGGCTTCGGTATCGTGCTGCTGCTGGCGACCATGTCGTCGTGCATCGGTTTGTGGCGCCTGAGCGAAGTTGCGGCCAACACCCGATCCATGATGCAGGAGCCGCTAACCAAGGAACGCATGACCCAGGAATGGTATGGCATTACCGTGGCCGGGCTCAAACGCACGCTGGCGGTGGTAAAGAGTAGCGACGCCTCGCTGGCGGCGTTTTTCGAAGCCGACATCAAGGCTTCCACCGCGCGCAACAGCGAAATTCAGAAGTACATGGAAAATCACATCGGCGCGCCAAAGGAAAAAGAGCTGCTCGACAGGATCATTGTCGTGCGCAAGCAATATGTCGCCGTGCGCGACTTGATCGCGGCAGCAAGAAAAGATGGTCGCGACGACGAGGTGGCGACGTTGTTCGAACAATTCACACCCTTGTCGAGCGCTTACCAGAAAAGCGAACTCGATTTTCTCGAATATCAAAAGGAATCCGTCGACAGCCTGAGCAAGCATGTGGATGACGTCGCAGAAAGCAGCAAGGCGCTGGTCATGAGCTTGATCGCCGTATTTCTCGCCTTCGGCGCGATCTGCGCCTGGTACCTTACGCGCGGCATCACCAAGCCCATGATAGAAGCTGTCGTGCTGGCGCGCAGCGTCGCCGATGGCGACCTCACGACTTCCATCGACGTCAATGCAAGGGATGAAACCGGTCAGCTCATGTCGGCGCTGAAGGATATGAACGAAGGACTACAGCGCATCGTCAGCGAAGTGCGCAGCAGCACCGAGACGATCGTCACCGCATCGAGCGAGATTGCTTCCGGCAACCTCGACCTCTCTTCGCGCACCGAGCTGCAAGCGAGCTCGCTTGAGGAAACTGCTTCGTCAATGGAGGAATTGACCGGCACCGTGAAACAGAACGCCGACAACGCACGCCATGCAAATCAGCTTGCGCGCGCCGCGTCCGAGGTTGCAATCAAGGGCGGGGCGGTGGTGTCGCAGGTGGTCGACACCATGGGGTCGATCAGCGCTTCGTCGAAAAAGATTGTCGACATTATTTCGGTGATCGACGGGATCGCCTTCCAGACCAATATTCTTGCCCTAAATGCAGCCGTAGAGGCGGCGCGGGCGGGCGAGCAGGGCCGCGGCTTTGCCGTAGTGGCAACCGAAGTGCGCAACCTGGCACAGCGTTCCGCGGCGGCTGCCAAGGAGATCAAAATTTTGATCGGCGACTCGGTGGAGAAAGTTTCCGCGGGCAGCAAACTGGTCGATCAAGCCGGCGCAACGATGAACGAGATCGTGGATTGCGTCAGGCAGGTGACCGACATCATGGGAGAGATCAACGCTGCAAGCGACGAGCAAACGTCGGGAATCGAGCAGATCAATCAGGCCATCATTCAAATGGACAACACGACACAACAGAATGCGGCACTGGTCGAGCAGGCGGCGGCGGCGGCGCAAAGCATGCAGGATCAGGCAGGTAATTTGTCGCAGGTTGTCAGCGTGTTCAAGTTGAAGCGAATGAACAATCTTCTTGCCGCACCCCCATTGTTCACACCCGATTCCGCGAGAAGACCGTTGCCGGTGGTTCAATCGCGCAGCAGGCGCGCCATGCTTGAGCATGAACAGTTTGTCGAATAGCTTGCGACTCCGCCGCCACGGGGCGATGGATTCCGGGAGAGGCCGCTCAGCCGGTAGGCGGCCATGAAACCGGTCGACTTGCTGTTTGCAGCGGTATTGTTCTCCTTTTCCTCCACTGTCGTTGCGGTCAGCGAAATCCGTACCGCTGCACAGGAAGCGTCAGATCCGAAATTCGTAACAATCTATAAGGACGGCAAGCAGGCAGTGGGCGGCATTTGCGTCGATATCATGCGCGCTGTCGAGAGGGTGGATCCCGGTCTTCGATTTATCGGCGATCAGTCCTGGCAACCCCGCGCGCGGCTCGAGGCCGGCGCTATTGCCGGCACGATCGACGTGATCTGCGGTTCACTGCGTTCGAAGGACCGGATGGCAAAATTCGATTTCATCGAAACCTCGCTGTTTTCAGTCGATTACGTACTCGCCGTGCGGGCCGATGACATCGTACATGTCAACAATTGGGAAGATGTTCGCAGACTCGGCGACAATGGCGTGGTTCTGGCCATCCAGGGATTTGGAGTGGTCGACCTGCTGCATGAGATAGGCGGCCTGAAAATCGATGCCGGTGCAAATTCTTCGAAGTCCAACCTCGACAAATTGATTGCCGGTCGCGGCCGTTTCTATTGCCATCGCGCGCCCGGCATGATGACCGAGATTCGGCATTGGGGACAACCCGAGAAAGTGAAAGTTCTCCCGGCTGTCATGATGAAGGAAAACTTCTACATGATCACGTCAAAAAAAATGGCTCCAAGCGATGCAAAAAGGCTGGGCGCAGCAATTGCACTGCTCGACAAACGGGGCGAGCTGGCCGCAATGTTCGAGAAATACCGCGATTGATCGGCACACCTGGGAATACAAGGTCAATACCCACGCAATGTGTGCATCGGCAGCGCGGGCACACGCATGCTATCGTAGGCACAATGGGTGGCCTAAATTAACGGCCCAAGTTAATGGCCGAATTGGATGGCCGATACGTGCACCGCAAAAAGAAAGCTGCGATGGGAAACATGAGCCTGAGCGCACTGATGATAGGCATGATTGCAGGCGCGATCGGCGTAGGCTATTTTGTATATGGCAAGCGTCAGCAACGGTTGGCGACAATGATGGCGGGGCTGATGCTGGGCATCTACCCTTTCTTCACCGACAGTCCGTTGCTGCTGCTATTGATCGGCGCGGCGCTGTTGGCCGTGCCGTTCATGACTGACTTTTAACGCCGTTCCGATAAATCGTTTAGCGCGACTGCAGCATTAACCCATCGTTGACCGCGGACTTTAATTCCTTGGCTTCTTCAATCTTCCTGCGATGTTCGATGCGCTTGCGCATCACCGCTGCATGCTGCTCGGCAGTCATGGGCGGAATCGTCATCAGGTCTTTTAGTTGCGCGATATTCGAGTAATTGTTCTTGATAAGTCGGCCCAAGTTTCTTGACTCCAGAAGTTACTAAGAAATTCTTTACAATTCACAATCTGAGGGAACCCATAAGTACACTGGGCTTCCTTTGTAAAGACGGTTGCAACAAACCTATTGTGCGCCTATTTAATGTCTTTGGCATGACTGATTGAAAATTCGTCTAATGTTAGTAAAATTGCTATTTCATATGAGTAACTTGCGGCCTCGACCTTCATGCATGCCTTTTGATTGAACAACGTGCCATTACCATTGCCGCTTTTCGACGCCTTCGGCCTCTTCCTGCGCCCATTTCGTGCGGGTGATGAGGCAGATTGGCTCGCCTATTTAGGCAATCAGGACGTGGTGGATTTGACAGGATGGCAAGTTTCTTCCGTAGCGGAGCTCATTGCCTTAATGCAACTTGACCGGCAATATGGGCCCATCCGCTTCGCCTTGGCCCGAAAAACCGACGACCGCCTGGTTGGTACCTTCGGTTTTCTGGACGTGGACAATGGACAGGCGGAAATTGCCTATGACCTCGTCCCCGAATTATGGAACAAGGGTATTGCCGGCGGTGCAGTCGCCTGCCTATGTCAATGGGGAATTGAGGTACTGGCTTTGCGCAACGTCAAGGCATGCACCAGGGTTGGCAATCGCGCTTCATCCCGCGTGCTCGAAAAATGCGGCTTCCGCCTGGAGGGGACGATAAGGCAGGTGCGTTATGCAAACGGCAAACCCGACAACTACCGGGTTTACCGCTGGGTTGCCGCAGCCGGATCTGCCGGCGGGCATATTACAGCTGGCGAAACTATCGATCAGCAACGCGAAGCAAGTTGACGCAGCTCGGCAGCCTGGTTTGGTTCGCGGCTTTCGAGATCGCGCGCCATACTATTTAACATCAATACACCTTGCAGCGTGCGACGGCTATTGCGCTCTTCCAGCGTCAGGCGCGGGCGAAAAACCAAGCGAATCGCTTGCAGCACACCGACGATCATGGGCTTGAACATCATCAGCATGGTGGCCAATGCGCCGAGTCCAAACAGCGGACGGGCATAGATAACGGCAGAACCTGCAATGGTTTGCAAAGCCTGGACGGGGTAGCTGATACTTAGAATCGAGGTGAACATAGTTTTTTCCTTTCCACATTTCAATATTCTCTTTTGCTGCATAGCAGTATATGGGTGCGTCAGTTATTTATCCAATTTCAATTTCTGATAACTCCCATTCACAATCTATATATCTTTGCGGAAACAATGTTGGCGCACCGCAACGGTGCACGATCGTTCGAAAAATTGCCCAAAAGACTTTTTTGGGGCAAAAGACCTGTCAGAACGCTGGCATCGAAATTGCATCGCTAGGACTGGTAGGAGAGCAAGGCGGAGCAAGAAAAAAAAAGCCCGCGTGATTTGCGTCACGCGGGACTAAATCCTTCCTTAGGAGGGAGGAGGAGACATTGGGGCCTTGCTTTACTACAAGCTAAATGGGTGCGAATTTTGATTTTTCAATGCGCCCACCGTTCGCGAAATGACGACGACACTGCCAATCTCACAGCGCTGGGACCGCTGTTTCGTCATTGCTGCATCGCAGTATATCGATTAAGCTGTTATATCTCCAATTTTTAAATCGAATATCAGTTATCATTTTTCTGAATAGTAGATTTGTTTTCCTGCGTTTCCAGCTGAGCCAATCTCATGAGCTTTCTTACCCTCGACTTGAACCTGCTTCGCGTATTCGATTCGGTCATGACCGAGCAGAACCTGACACGCGCTGCAAATCGGCTGGCCATGACACAGCCGGCCGTGTCGAACGCCTTGAAACGCTTGCGTGACGCACTCGGCGACGAATTGCTGATGCGTACCGCACACGGCGTCAAACCCACTCCGCGCGCCGAGGAACTGTGGCCGGCAGTGCGGCGTGCCTTATCGGAGCTGGAAGCGGCAGTGGCGCCCACAGAATTCGACATCTCAAGAGTGCAAGCAACCTTCCGCATGGCGATGGCCGATGCGACAGCGGTTTTATGGCTGCCATCGCTGGTGCGTTCGATTGAAAGCGCCGCGCCCGGCGTTAATGTGCGCATGGTACCGCTGACCACGCGCGAACCGCGGCCCATGCTGCTACGTGGCGATATCGACCTCGCCATCGGCTTTTTCCCCGGCGTCGTGGCACAGCTTTCCGGCGGACCTTACACACCAATCCGCCACGAGCGACTTTATTCAGGCCAATATGTGTGCGTGATGCGCAAGAACCATCCACTTGCGAACGCGGATTTGACCATTGACTCCTACTGCGCGGCCAACCACCTTCTGGTCAGCTTCTCCGGCCGCGCGCACGGATTGACCGACGAAGCACTGGCCCAGATTAATCGCGAGCGCCGCATCCTCCTGACCGTCAATCAGTTCTACACCGCCGGCCGCGTGGTCGCCAGTTCCGACCTGATCACTGTCCTGCCACGCCATCTGGTTGCTTCGACCGGCATGAGCGGCTCGCTGATTTCGAAAGAGTTGCCGTTCAAGCTTCCCGACGTGCACGTCGACATGCTCTGGCACGAACGCGATGCCCGCAGCCCCGCGCATCGCTGGTTGCGCGATCATTTGAGCACGATGGTGGCAGACGACAGTTTCGCGCGCGGGCAGCAGCGGCAGCATTGATGGGATTGCATTGCGGGGCAGTGCGTTCAGGTGGGAACAAGCACTCAATTGCGGGGCGACGAAGTGCGCAAGGTCGAACCCCGCACCCGGCTCATCTGATCGGTAGCTTGGAAGTATTCTTGACTTCCTCCATCACTGCATAGGTGTGGGTTTCCCTTACGCCCTTCAACTGCAACAATGATTTACCAAGGAATTCCCGATACGCATTCATGTCCTTGACTCGAGCCTTGACCAGGTAATCGAATCCCCCCGCCACCATGTGGCACTCGAGCACTTCCGGAATCACTTGCACACTGCGCTTGAATGCCTCGAACACTTCCGGCGTCGTGCGATCAAGCACCACTTCAATGAACACCAGCAGTGACACATCGAGCAATTGCGGGTTCAACTGCGCCGTGTAATTGAGGATATAACCGGCTTCCTGCAGCTTGCGCACGCGTTCGAGACAGGCCGCCGGTGACAGGTTCACGCGCGACGCCAGCTCGACATTGCTGATGCGTCCATCGTTTTGTAATTCGGATAAGATTTTCTTGCTGATTTTGTCGAGCATCAAAACGCTCCGGTAAGAATTTTATTTGGTGGAATTTTCTCACTAAATAGAAAATTTTGATAGTGCCCGGTATTACCAGAATTAATCCAGAAGAATCGCCATTACAATCGAAACATTCGAGAGGCGCAGTCACGCGGCCAAAAGATCGCTCCGGCCCGTCACTCCCATCCTTCATTTCTGGTGAAGCCCGGCAAATCTGCCGCTCGCCATTACCGAGATAACTATGCCTACAAGCACTTTCCGGGCCAACGACCCGACCATCGGCGCGCCAGCGTCATCCGAATTCATGGCATTTTCTGCTTTCATCGACGAAGTCCTGCCGCCGGCCACGCCGCTGCGCGAGGCCGTGACAGCGGCCTATCGCCGCGATGAGCGCGAAGCCGTGCTGTCGCTGCTGGAACAACTGGGCAGCGACGCGCAACCAAAAGCCGCAGCACAGGCCCTGGCACGCAATCTCGTGGAAGCCGTCCGCAGCAAGCGCACACGTGCATCCGGTGTGGATGCATTGATGCATGAGTTTTCCCTGTCTTCGGAAGAAGGTGTGGCCCTGATGTGCCTGGCCGAAGCCTTGTTGCGCATACCCGATAGCCAGACCGCCGACCGCCTGATCGCCGACAAGATCAGCAAGGGCGATTGGCGGCGCCATCTCGGCGAATCCCCTTCACTATTCGTCAACGCCGCCACCTGGGGCTTGCTGATCACCGGAAAACTCGTGGCAACCAATAGCGAGCAGGGCCTCGGCGCAGCCATGACAAAATTGATCGCCAAGGGCGGCGAACCACTGATTCGCAAAGGCGTCGATCTGGCCATGCGCATGCTGGGTAACCAGTTCGTTACCGGCCAGACCATCTCCGAAGCGCTCGACAACAGCCGTGACAACGAAACGCGCGGCTATCGTTACTCTTACGATATGCTCGGTGAGGCTGCC
Organism: Burkholderiaceae bacterium; assembly: GCA_036561005.1. Lineage (GTDB taxonomy): Bacteria > Pseudomonadota > Gammaproteobacteria > Burkholderiales > Burkholderiaceae_D > PKWO01. The sequence goes on from DATBQE010000108.1 coordinate 24,105, forward strand.
TTGACTGCGCACGATGCCGAGCTGTATTACGCCTCATATGAAAATGCGATTCATGCAATCGGCAAGGCATCAAAGGGTCGCGGTATCAAGGACGGCCCCGGCATCTCGGTCAAACTGTCGGCCCTGCACCCGCGTTACTCGCGCGCCCAGCGCGCACGCGTCATGACGGAGTTGCTGCCGCGCCTCAAGCAATTGCTGCTGCTGGCCAAGCAATACAACATCGGCTTGAATATCGATGCGGAAGAAACCGATCGCCTGGAATTGTCGCTCGACATGCTCGAAGCGCTGGCCTTCGATCCGGCTTTGGCCGGTTTCGACGGCATCGGTTTCGTGGTGCAGGCTTACCAAAAGCGCTGCCCCTACGTGCTTGACTATATAGTTGACCTGGCGCGCCGTAGCGGGCGCAAGCTGATGATCCGCCTAGTCAAGGGCGCCTACTGGGATGCCGAAATCAAGCGCGCACAAATGGATGGACACGCCGCCTATCCGGTCTACACGCGCAAGGTGTACACCGACGTTTCCTATCTGGCTTGCGCACGCAAGCTGCTCGCCGCAACCGATGTCGTCTATCCGCAATTCGCCACGCACAATGCGCACACGCTTGCCACGATCTATAGCTGGGCTCAGGAACGCAAGGTCGACGATTATGAATTCCAGTGCCTGCACGGCATGGGTGAAACCCTGTACGACCAGGTGGTCGGCAAGGAAACTCTGGGCAAACCCTGCCGCATCTACGCGCCGGTCGGCTCGCACCAGACTTTGCTGGCCTATCTGGTCAGGCGCCTGCTGGAGAATGGCGCGAACTCGTCTTTCGTCAACCAGATCGTCGACGAAAACGTCTCCATCGACAGCCTGATTGCCGATCCGTTTGACATGGCGCGCAAGCTGCAGGGCGATCCGCATCCAAATATTGCCTTGCCTCCTGAGCTGTACGGTGTCGAACGGAGGAATTCTGCCGGCGTCGATCTGAGTAACGAACATGTCCTGCAATCGCTCGCCGCCGCCTACGACAAGACCGGTGCGCAACAATGGCATGCCGCGCCGCTGCTCGACGGCACGGTGCATGCGCGCAACGCGGTCGCGATCCATAATCCAGCGGACCGGCGCGATATTGTCGGCTCGGTCGTCGAAGCCAATGTCGAAGACGTCGAAACGGCATTGGCAGCGGCAAGCAATTACGCCACCGACTGGCAGACCCAGCCGCCAGCTGAGCGCGCGATCATTCTGGAGCGCGCTGCACAACTGTTCGAGCAAAACCAATCGCAATTAATGGGTCTGGCGGTACGCGAAGCGGGCAAGTCACTGCCGAATGCGATTGCCGAAGTGCGCGAAGCGGTCGATTTCCTCTACTACTATGCGGCGCAGATCAAGGGTACGCAAAATGCGCTGGCGTTGGGCCCTGTGGTGTGCATCAGCCCATGGAATTTCCCGCTGGCGATTTTTGTCGGCGAAATCAGCGCATCGCTGGCAGCCGGTAACGTCGTACTGGCCAAGCCTGCCGAGCAAACACCGCTGATCGCTTATCGTGCGGTGCAGTTGCTGCACGAGGCAGGGGTGCCGCGCGCGGCACTGCAGTTGCTGCCGGGACGCGGCGACACTATCGGCGCCCGTCTGGTGGCCGACACCCGGGTGCGTGGCGTGATCTTCACCGGCTCGACCGAAGTCGCCCAACTGATCAATCGCACCCTGGCCAAACGCGCGCAGGAAGAGGCGTGCGACATTCCGCTGATTGCCGAGACCGGCGGACAAAACGCCATGATCGTCGATTCGAGCGCCTTGCCCGAACAGGTCGTGCAGGATGTGTTGAATTCGGCATTCGACAGCGCGGGCCAGCGTTGCTCGGCCCTGCGCGTGTTATGTCTGCAAAACGAAATTGCCGACAAGACGCTGACCATGCTCAAGGGCGCGATGCAGGAGCTGCGTATCGGCAGCCCGGATCGCTTGGCCACCGATATCGGCCCGGTGATCGACGCCGACGCGCAGGCAGGCCTGCAAAACCATATTGAGCAGATCAAGCAAAGAGCGAAGAGTTTTTTCCAGTTGCCGCTACCGGCCGGCCACGAGCGTGGCACGTTTGTTGCGCCGACCGTGATCGAAATAGCGTCGCTGGACGAATTGACGCGCGAAGTGTTCGGCCCGGTTCTGCACGTGCTGCGCTATGCGCGCGACGATCTGCCCGCTCTGATCGACGCCATCAACGGCACCGGCTACGGTTTGACGCTAGGCATCCACTCGCGCATTGACGAAACCATCGAATTCATCAGCGCCCGCGCTCATGTCGGCAACGTCTATGTGAACCGCAATATTGTCGGCGCAGTCGTCGGCGTGCAGCCTTTCGGCGGCGAAGGAAAATCCGGAACCGGCCCCAAGGCCGGCGGCCCGTTCTATCTGAAACGCCTGCAACGTAATCCGGTGATCAAGATCGGCGCCCACACCATTCATCAATCGCTCAATCAAACAAGCGACCACGCTGCGCCGCCACCTGCCGCGTCGCCCTTGTTCGATGAATTGCTGGCCTGGGCACGCACGCATGGCCATCAGCAAATCGCCTTGATGGGCGAACGCTACCTCCATACGACCCTGATCGGCACCACGCTGGTGCTGCCGGGACCGACGGGCGAGCGCAACGAGTTGTCTTTTGCGCCGCGCGGCAAAATACTGTGCGAAGCAGTGCGCGTCGACGTATTGCTCAATCAATTGATCGCGGTGCTGGCCACCGGCAACATCCCTGTGGTCAACAACCGCACCGAAAAATTGATCCCGGGCGGTTTGCCTGAGTCAATTCGCAAGCTCGTTCGGGTGGTCGACAATATCGATACGGCCCAGCTTGACTTCGCCCTCGCCGAAGGGGCCTGCCTCAATCCACTGCGCCCGATCCTGGCAAGGCGCCAGGGAGCCATCGTCAATATCATTGAATGCCATGCCGAACAGGCCATTCCCTTATGGCGCTTGTTGGCCGAGCGCGCGCTTTGCGTCAACACCACGGCGGCCGGGGGCAACGCGAGTTTGATGACCCTGGGAGCCTAGAACTCATTCCATAAATAGGCGCCTGTGCAAACGGTCCATTTGGGATGGCGCGCTAGGCGTGTCGCGCCGCACAGGGTGGTCCCCTGTGCAAGCGGCGGACGGCCGCCCTGCACAACAACGCGCGACGCCCAAATAGACCGTTCCCTCCGGGTTTTTGCGGGGACGCCGAGTCCGGAAAGGGCGCTGGCTGCGTTCGCTCGGGGACGCCGAGTCCTTGCTCGTAGCCCCGCTACGAGACGCGTCGCACGCCTTGCCAGCGCCCTTTCTGGGCTCGGCGCCCCCGCAAAAATGCATCAGGTGCCTATTTATGGAATGAGTTCTAGAGAAGAGCAAGCAGGCAATTTCTCCCGGCACTTCACAACGAGGCAGATCCACTCGATCTGCCTTTTTTGTTGGCGACGAATTTTTTATTCCACTTTAACCCCGAATTCCGCTCTCGTCCGTTCAATAGCCTGACGCACCACAGGCGTTAGCCATGCGCCGAACGAATGAACTAACCGCTATCAACTTCAACGGGAGCGATGAAATGCGAACAACAAGAACACTGGTTTTGGGTGCGCTGCTGGCAGCCTGCTGTGCCGGCGCAGCCGTAACGACTGCCCCTACGCCTCCCGCAGGCATCTCCCCGTCGGCAGGGAAGAAGCCTTCCCAGCCGCCCGCGCAGGTCGAACGGGCGCCCGCAGCATCGCCCCGCAGTTCGATAGCGGACAATGACGCGAGCAGCTTGCCCAAGCGTATCGCCTATTATTTCGATGGGCATACCAGTGACCGGTTTTACCTGCAGACCGACAAGCCCTTGTATCGCCCCGGCGAATCTGTGTGGTTCAAGACCTGGGAGTTGGCGGCCGGTTCGCTGACCGACAAAACCCGTGCGCAGGAAATGAACGTTGAACTGATATCGCCCAAGGGCGCTGTCGTGATGAAAAGAAGAGTGCACGTCGCGGGGGGCAGCAGCAGCGGCGATTTTGATTTGCCCGAGGGCGCGCAAGGGGGCGAATACGTGTTGCGCGCCACCGCATGGAATGGTCAGCGCTTCGAGCGCAATATCATTGTCTCGGTCTATGAGGCGCCGCGCATCAAGAAGACGCTGGAGTTCGTCAGGAAATCTTACGGCGCCGGCGACCTGGTGACAGCGACCGTCGAGATCAAACGGCCGACCGGGGAAATTCTCGGCGACAAGGAAATTGAGGCCGTAGCGCGCGTCGATGGCATCGAGCTGCCGCGCGTGCACGTCACTACGGCCGCAGACGGAAGCGCCATCGTCAAGTTCAACTTGCCGAAAACTCTGGGCGCCGGCGACGGCCTCCTGACCATTCTGGTGCCCGACGGCGGCGTGACGGAATCGATTTCCAAGACAATCCCGATTCTGCAACACAAGCTGGCTTTGACGTTTTATCCAGAGGGCGGCTCCATGGTGTCGGGCCTTGCTGCGCGCGTCTATTTTGAAGCCAAAACCCCGCTCGGCAAGCCCGCCGACGTGGAAGGACGAGTGGTCGACGACCTGGGCAACGCCGTGACGAGCTTCGCCAGCCTGAAAAACGGACTGGGTCGCACTGCCTTCACGCCGATTGCCGGTCGCAGCTATTCGGCGGAAGTGACGAAGCCTGCCGGCATCAAGGAACGCTTCGCCTTGCCGTTCGCCGACAACGCCGGCTGTGTCATGCATACCTATGACGATTTCGACGGCCAGGAAAAATCCTTGCGCGTCGGGGTCCTTTGTAGCGAGACCCAGAAGGTAACCGTGGTTGCCACCATACGAGAAAAGTTGCTTGACTCCGGCAACATCGTCGCGGGCCCGAAGCATCCCGGCGTCATCTACCTGGCCAGCAAAAATCCTGCGCTGCAGGCCATGGCCGGCGTGGCGCGCGTCACGGTGTTCGACAAACACCTCGTGCCGCAGGCCGAACGCCTGGTGTTCCGTAATCGGCGTGCCCGCCTGCAGGTTCAGGTCGAACCCGACAAACGCTTGTATGCACCACGCGGCGAAGTGGGTCTGACCATCACAACGCGGCTGCCTTCGGGCAAGCCGGTGCCTGCCGAGCTGGCGCTTGCCGCGGTTGACGACACAGTGATCTCGTTTGCCGACGACAAGAGCGGCAACCTGCTGGCAAAATTATTGCTCGAACCGGAATTGCAGGGCAAGCTCGAAGAGCCAAATTTCTATCTGGATCTGAGTGAAGAGAAGAGCGCGGCTGCACTGGATTTTCTGGTTGGCGTACGCGGCTATCGCCGCTTTGAATGGGCGCAGGTCATGCGCGCCCAAGTGCCGCGTCCCGCGCCTCCACAAGATATCGTAGGAAACGAGCTGCGCAAGGCGTTTCCACAAGTACAGATGAATCCAATACAGCAACCCATTGCGCTAGCCCAGCGTGCACCTCTCGCCCTTCAGGCAGCGCCAAATCCTGTCGTGCGCAACGTGGCGCCGGGACCTGTTGCACCAGCGCCGGAGCGGTTTGTTGCCGCCGCACAGCCTGCAGCCAAAGCGGCGATCGCAGCCGACGCGATCGGCGTCCTTGCGCCGGAAGCGCGACCGATGATGCGTGTCGACCGCGATTTCGCTCGTGCCGAGAAGAAAATGAATGCGCCGATGGAATACAAACCGCTCGAGTGGGCACCGGTTCGTGTATTTCCGGTGCCGGTGTTTCAGCCCGACTATGCCGGGGCCCGCGACGATTTTCGCGATACCGTGTTCTGGGCGCCATCCGTGCAAACCGATGCGAACGGCAAAGCCCATGTGAGGTTCGTTTTGTCCGACGCCGTCACCTCATTCCGTGTTACCACGGAAGGGGTCGGTGCCGGCGCAGCCGGGCGCGATGAAACAGTATTCAAATCCTCGCTGCCGTTCTCTCTGTCGGCCAAGCTGCCACTGGAAGTGTCCGCCGGCGATCATCCCTGGATCCCCGTGACGCTGACCAATGACAGCGACGTTGTGCAAAACGTGTCGCTGGACGCCGATTTCGGCACGCTGATGCGCATGAGCGATAAGCTGGTGCAAAACGAAACCCTTGCACCCGGTCAAAGCAAGAGTCTGTTCGTGCCGCTGGATGTAACGGGCGTGCGCGGCCTTTCTCAGGTGCGCCTGGCGGCGGCTTCCTCGGGCCTGCATGATGAAGTTATGCGCGCCATTCCCGTCGCCGCCCTCGGATTTCCCCAATTGATCGAAAAGTCGGGCCAGATCCGGGGTGAAACCACGCAAGAAGTCACACTGACGAACCCGCTGCCGGGTAGTGTCGAAGCCGGTGTGCGGGTTTATGTATCGCCGCTTGCGAGCATGGTGTCGGGACTCGAAGGCATGTTGCGCCAGCCTGGCGGCTGTTTTGAACAAACCTCGTCGAGCAATTATCCCAACGTCATGATCATGCAGTACATGCGTCAGCACGACGTGGCAGATCCGGCGCTGCTGTCGCGTACCGACAAGCTGCTGGAAAACGGTTACAAGATGTTGACCGGCTTCGAATCACAGACCAAGGGCTATGAATGGTTCGGCCGTAACCCCGGGCATGAAGCGCTGACAGCCTATGGCTTGCTCGAGTTCTCCGACATGCGGGACGTGTACGGCTCGGTCGATCCTGCAATGCTGGCACGCACCGCCGCCTGGCTGATGTCGCGCCGCGACGGCAAGGGCGGCTACCTGCGCGATGCCAATGCGCTCGACAGCTTCGGCCGTGCCGGTCCCGACGTGACCAATGCCTACATCACCTGGGCGCTGGCTACTGCCGGGCAAAGCGGTCTTGGCGAAGAACTCGCACGCAGTGCCAGAGTCGCCGAAACGACCACCGATCCGTATTTGCTGGCACTGACGGCAGGCACCCTGCTCCAGACGCCTCGCGGCTCGGCAAGTTATAAATCGGGCGTTACCGCAGTTGCCCGCCTGGCAAAAATGCAAGTTGCCTCCGGGGCATGGACCGATGCGCACGAATCGATCACACGCAGCGGTGGCATCAATCTCGATATTGAAACAACATCGCTGGCAGTGTTGGCCCTGCTCAAGAGTGACGAATATCTTGAACAGGCGCGGCTGGCAGTCGGCTGGCTGCAAAACAATCGCGGCGGTTTCGGGCAATGGGGCGCAACACAGGCAACCGTGTTGGCATTGAAGGCCATCAGCGCCTTCGATCTTGCCACGCGGGTCGCACCGACCTCGGGAACGGTTAGTTTGCTGATCGATGGCGTGGCGATTGCGGAGAAGTCTTACCCAGCGGGCCAGCGCGAGCCGCTGCTTTTTTCCGGACTCGAGCAGCAACTAGTTCAGGGCAAGCACCGCATTACGCTCAAATCCAGCAATGGCAGCGCATTGCCCTATTCAATCGCCGTCGAGTACCGCAGCGCCGAACCGGCTTCGGCAGAAACTGCTGTGGTGGCTTTGAACACCGCGCTCGCGAAGACCACCTTAAAGATGGGCGAAACCGTGCGCCTGACGGCAACAATAACCAACCGCACCCAGGCTGGCCAACCGATGACGCTGGCCCGCATCGGCATTCCTGCCGGTTTAGCGTTCCAGAACTGGCAACTCAAGGAGTTGCGGGAAAAGGGCACGATTGCTTTCTTCGAAACCCGCGCTCGGGAAGTAATCGTCTATCTCGACAGCCTCAAGCCCGGCGAAGTCAAACAATTACCCATCGAACTGGTCGCGAACATTCCGGGAGCCTATACCGGGCCGGCATCGTCTGCCTATCTGTACTACAACGATACGGCGAAAAGCTGGAGCACGCCGCTCAACATTGACATTACGCCATAGTCTTTAATTGATATTTCGATTGCCCAGGCAGATTCACCCAATCTGCCTGTACTGCGCTAAGCACACTAGTTCTTTGCAATTTTCATGCTGAACAACCCGAGACCAAGTTTGCGTGTGTCGTTAGAATGGGGATCCAGTGCCTGTGGACTGGTAAATGCCGGCGATACAATTTCCACAGTGTCGGACGTCCCGTCTGTATCGAAAACAAGCCGGTAGGTTTTCTTTTCGGTGTCGGCGCTGAGTATGAAGTCCTGACTGACAGATCCTATACGGATTTGCGCCTTGCGGCTCAGGCTAGGCCCAATCGCCTGGGCGCTTATCTCCAATACCAGGCGTTTTGGCAATTTTTCGTTGAACCGAACGCGCACAAACGGTCCGGCTGATTGTTCTGCCCATCGACCCCAAGGCTCCGGTGCTGCGGCACCCGTCACCTCCGCCAAATACGGTGGACTCTTGCCTGCTCTGAAGCTAAACGAATACAGTGGCGTTGCACCGTCTTTCATGTTGTCCTGCGTATCGTCGTCAATTGTCATGTCAAACTGGCCGCCGGAAAGTATCTGCCGCATGGCCGACTGCAGTGCGTCGGATATTGCGCCGCCATCGTGATAAATCAAAAGCAGGTCCACATTCTCCCGATCGCGAAACATGAAATCGCGCAAACGCTGCAATTGCGTCGGACTCAATCGGGTGATGTTATTGGTTGCATAGTGTTCCACAGCCTGATATTGACCCGCATACCAGGGTGCAATCCTTACTCCGAAAGAGTCTGAAATAATGACCAGCCGGCGCGCTGTTGGCGCGCTCGGATTTTTGAAGCGTGAGACGTCGTCCAATACCGTAGCGACATCGGGTATCTCCGGAAAGCATGGCCCGTGGGCGCAGGCTTCAATACCCGATGCAGAAGTGTCGATATTCGTAACGGAACTCTGCAGATCAATTCCCGGTGCCAGATAGCCCACGTCTGACGGCAGCGACATGGTCTGAGTACGCAAAGCCACAGGGTTAGGCAAATCGGCTTCCCAGAATCGCTTTACGCTCATTTTTGCGATCTCGCCAACACCGGGGCCGGTCCAATGGAACCAAGTCTTGGGGAACAATGGTGCCCGTTTCCTCATCGCGCGCATTTCAGCAAGCGGATAATAAATCGAGGTGCGCACATCCTGGCGCAGTTGTGGATTGTCCAGAACCATCTGCACCGGCGTAGCACCGGATGAACAGCGATCCCTCAGCCAGAGCGGCAAATCTTCCGTTTCAATCAGCGGTGCCGACGGAACGATCAACAGCTTCGGTTGCACTCCCATCGCGCGAAAAGCGTCAAACAGACGGTTGTAATGACGCGCCGCACTACCATCCGGAATTTCCGCGCTTGTGCAGACGTTGGTGATCGCAGAATATGGCGCCCCTTCACGAACGTGCGCCGCGAGAAATACCCTGCCGTTTTCGCCTTGTATCAACTGGATTGTCGGAAATTCATGGAACAACGTGTAACGCCAGCGATTATTGAGCCCAAGGAAAACACGGCGATAGCCAAAGTGATCGTTGATCCAGCCGTCGACTTTGCCTGGCCATGATCGCGTGGTCTCGAAAGACGTCGGAAAAGGTGGGAACTGCGCGAAATGGCGATTTTCCGATTCGTCACCGGTGCTGTTTCGATAGCCGACCAGCGCCGGCAAAGCGAGTATCAGAATCAGGAAAAACCTGAAGAAATAATTGCGAAACATCTGGCGCAGGCTGCTTTTCATCGTCAGAAGTGGAAGTAAATGAATGGGTTGTACGTACCGGCGGCCAAGCTACCTATGCATACGACGAGGGCAACGATTGTCGACACTGTTTTCACGATTTCCGCCACGGAAAAAACAAGCGGTTGCCTTGCCATAACCAACACTTCGAAACGTGTCATGCCGATAGCCAGCCCCACAAACAAGATTGTTGCCGACGAGGTAGTGATATGCATCTGCCAGGGTATTCCTGCTGTGACGTTTCCAATACGATACAAGACTTGCAAATAGTCGAAGGCATAGGACATGCTCGGCGCACGGAAGAAGACCCAGCCAGTCATCACCAGAACTAGTACATAGAGTTGTGCAACGGGGCGCGGCAAGCGTTGCAGTATGGCCGATACACCCAGGCGCTCAATGATGAGCAGGGCGCCATGCCACAAGCCCCAAACGACAAAAGTCCAAGCTGCACCGTGCCAAAGTCCGCACAGAAAAAACACGATTGCCAGATTGAAATAAGTACGGGCGTTGGAGCGGCGATTGCCGCCAAGCGGAATATAGACGTAATCGCGGAACCATGAAGAGAGACTGATATGCCATCTGCGCCAGAAATCGGTGATCGATTGCGCCGAATACGGACTCTGAAAATTCGGCGGGTAAGTGAAGCCCAACATGTGTCCGATACCGATTGCCATATTGGAATAGCCGGCAAAATCGAAAAGTATTTGTATTGAATAACTTGCGATACCGATCCAGGCCGACACTGTGGAAAGCTCACTCGGGTCGATGGCAAAAATTCTGTCAGCAGTGAGGGCAACGGTGTTCGCGATGAGTACCTTTTGCGCCAGGCCAAGGACAAATTGTTGAAAGCCACGCCAGACGCGTGTATCGCTGATCGAGCGGTGCTCGAC
>DATBQE010000109.1:0-11087 GCA_036561005.1 Burkholderiaceae bacterium
CGGAAGTGGGCTCGATTGAAAGTGCCCGGTCGTAGTGGTGCATCGCCTCTTCATTTCGCTTGCACGCCGCCATGGACGTGGCAATCGCAGTGTGCGAATCCACATGCTGCGGATTGATGGCGAGTACTGATTCAAAATGCCAAACCGCTTTGTCCAGCAATTCAACTTTTCGTGCGCCGAAAGAAGATTGCGCCTGAAGGAAATATATTGCCCCTAGGTTGTGATGTGCCAGATAAAAGTTATTGTCAATTGAAAGGATCTGGTGAAAACAGGCGATTGCCTCGTTTGATCTGCCGGATTCTTGAAGGAGCAGTCCTAGGTTATAGTGGGCCCGAACGTGGTTTGAATCGGCGAGCAGGGCGGCGCGATAAGCTTTGATTGCGCGCTCAATTGCATCGGCTTTATCACCGCTATTATTTGCTGCGGATTGAATTCGCAGCAAGATTCCCAGGTTGTAGTGCATATCCGCGTTTTGCGGATCGAGCACAAGTACTTTGTTATAACAGACCAGCGCTTCGTCGTATTTTTTTTGTGCCTGCAATGCCTCGGCAAGCTCGATCAGGGCTTCCTTGTTGTCCGGCTCCGACTTAAGCGCAACACGAAATTGTTCTGCAGCGGAATCAAATTGCTCGCGTTTATTCAATGTGATTCCAAGTCGAATTTGTGTTTGCACGTGATCTGGATTGATTGTCAAGGCAGCCCGAAACACTTCCTCGGCTGCCCCATATTTCCTTTGCAATAGATATGCATTGCCGAGGTTGAAATATGCTTTGACGAACATGGGCTCGATGTCAATCGCGCGCTGGAAACACGCTTGCGCTTCGTCGTATTTCCCGCATTCCTGCCATGCGTTGCCCAAATTGTTTTGTATATCCGCCGACTTCGGGTTTTGTTCTGCCAAACTTTGAAATATATTGATCGCCTCCGTCATCTTGCCCTGGGTTGACAAAACCAAACCAAGATTATTGAGCGCGCCGGGTTGGTTTGGATTCATGAGTAACGCCGTACGAAAACTGGCGGCGGCTGAGTCCAATTGCGACAGCCCGTGCTGCAGGTTGCCGAGGTAGAAATGCAAGTTTGCACTCGAGGGATTGGCGGCAAGCCCGTCCGAAATTACAGCCACGGCTTCCTCAAAGCGACCTTGGCCGACTAACAGCATGCACAAGTCTAGGTAAGCCGCTTCCAGGGACGGTGTTACCCCGAGAGCAGTTCGAAAACCGTTTTCAGCCTCCTCCGCTTTGCCCATGTCGCGGGCCAAGGTTGCCAACAGATAGTGTGCTTCGCCAATTGTCGGATCAATGTCAAGTGCTTGCGAGAGTGCACTTATGGCGGCGTCACGGCAGCCTTGCGCATGCTGCGCGAAACCGAGGCCGGCGTGGGCACTGGCCAATTTTGGCGCCACAGCGATGGCGCGGCGATATGATGCTTCTGCTTCAGTGAAATTATTTGCACCCAGAAGTGCATCGCCTTGCGCTTTAAGTTCCGCGGCGCGATTCGCATCTGCCGATCCGTTCAAGGCGAAAATCGGATCCGCATTCGCATGTGGTTCCAATTCGGCTCGCGCAAATATTCGCTTGATCCAATTTGCCATAGTTTCTGTCTATATCGCTGGGAAAACGAACTTAAGCCTGGTCCAACGACTCAAGCGCCGCTTGCAATTCCTTGAAAACGCTTATCCAATCGCGGGGACGCGACTGGCGAAACAGTCGAGCCGTCGGGTACCAGGGTGAATCGGTGCGGTTGGTCAGCCAGCGCGAATCCGGCGTGTAAGGAATCATGATCCAAACGGGCCTGCCGAGTGCGCCGGCAAGATGCGCTACGGAGGTGTCTGCAGAAATGATCAGATCGAGATTTGCCACAATTGCGGCGGTATCGGCGAAATTGTTGAGGTGCGGCGCCAGGTCGGTGATGTTTCCCGCGTTCGAAAGCAATTCGACGTCCTCGGCTCTGACATTTTTTTGTAATGAAAAGAAGTGCAGATTTGTTGCGTCCAGGTACGGTCGCAGTGCCTTGAAATCGATAGTCCTGTTGAAGTCGCTGACATACTTCGGATTTCCCGACCAGGCGATGCCGATGCGCGGTGAGTGGAATTCCTTTAGTTTTTCCGCCCAATGCGCCGCCAACGCCGACGGCGCGTGAAGGTAGGGTACCTTGGCGGGAATGGTATCGAGTTCAGTCTTGAACGCGTAAGGCAGGCTCATCAGGGGGCAGTAATAGTCGAACTCGGGGTAGATGTCGCCGGTGCTGAGCAAGCGGGTGATGCCATGCAGACTCTCGAAGAGCGGGCGCAGTTCAATTGGAACGGCGAAGTAAAGCGCATCGGGCGAAAGTTGCGCAACGAGTTCAATATAGCGCACGAAATGTAGTGAATCGCCCAGCCCCTGCTCGGTACATATCAGAATGCGTTTTCCTTCGAGCGGGGCATCGTTGCGCCAAAGTGGGCAGGAAAATTTAGGGAAGGGAACGCCGTTCGTTTCCTGGAACCGATATTCACTGTCGGCCCAGCCGGAAGCAAAGTCACCCATCAAGAGCAACAATGACCCTCTCCGTGCGCGAACGTCGGGATTTTCCGGATCGATCGCCAAGGCGTCGTCGTAGCTCGCCAGCGCCTCGTCGAGCCGCATTTGCGCCAGCCTCGCCGCAGCTATCCAAAGGTGCGACTGGATGTGGTGCGGGTCGATTGCAAGAACCGCGCGATATTGCTCGATCGCCTTGGCAAACCGTTCGTCGCGTTTCTCCGGATCGCCGTAATAGGCTTCGCTGTGCTGCAAAGTCGCCAGATTGAACAATGCGCCGACGTGTCCGGGTTGCAGTTGCAAGACTTTTTGATACTCGACTGACGCCAGGGAATATTCCTTTTGTTGCTGGTGTACGCCGCCCAAATTGAGGAGCGTGTCGACATGGTCAGGATCGTGCTCCAAAACGAATCGATAGCAATCCGCGGCTTCTTCGAGCCTTTGCGCCGCCTGGAGCGCTTCGCCGAGTTGGAATTGCGCGCCGACGTGCTGCGGATCGATTTTGACGGCGTGGCCGAAACTATCGATTGCCCGCTCGAATTCGAGGCAGAGCCGCAGCGCTGTGCCAAGGTTCAGGTGCGCCTCAATCATGTTCGGTGCAAGGGCGGCAGCTTGCTCGAAGCAGGCGATGGCCGCCGGATAGTTCCCGAGATTTTGTTGCGCCTCGCCGAGATTGTTGTGCAGGTCCGCTACGCCTGGAGCGAAATGCAGCGCTCCCTGAAATGCATCCGCTGCCTGTTCGAACTTCCCCTGCTGCAAATAGACAACTCCAAGGTTACTCAATACGGCACTGTTGCTCGGATCCAGCGCCAACGCGGCTTCGAAGCTGGCAACCGCCGCATCGAGTTGCTTTTTCTCAAATGCGAGATTGCCGAGGTAATAGTGCAGATTGACGCGGGCCGGATTGCTTTCTATGCCTTGGTTGAGAAGTTCGAACGCATCGTCCGCCCGGCCTTGCTGAAGCAGGAAGCGGCAGAATTCCAGGTAGCAACTCTCGAAGTCCGGCGCGTATTTAAGGGACTGCCGAAAATGCGTCTCCGCATCGTTCAATTCACCGCGCGATTGTGCAAGCGAGGCAAGCAAGAAGTGCGCATCGGCGTTGCCGGCTTCGATCTGCAGCGCAAGCTTGGCAGCATCGCTTGCCTCGGCGGCGCGGCCTTGCGCCCGTAGCGAAAAGCCAAGATCACTGTGCGCTTTACTATCTTGCGGAGCAGCCGCGATCGCTTCGCGATAGCATATTTCTGCCGCCGAATACTTGGCCTCGTTGAACAGTTGATCGCCGCGTTCCCGCAGCTGCGCGCATTGGGTCGCGCGCGCGTCGGCCGTCATGGCGGGAGCTTGGTGCCCGAATTCATGCGGCGCCGCGGAGTTGTCTTGCTTGTCAGAGGTGGAAAACAGCCGACTGATCCAATTGCGCATGTCTACATGTCCAAGGTCGGCAAAGTGCGTGATTCCTCAATCGACGGATGACGGCCGGTTCATTGCGCAGGAATTGTTGCAGGTGAACCCAGTCGCACATCGCCACTGTGTGCGCCATGTTTTTCTCCGCATGTCGCCGGCTCAAAGCCGTAGCAGCAATTTCTTGGTCAGCATGTCGACAAATTCGGCGTCATAACGCGAGTCCAACAGTTTCCATTTGAATGCGTTGGCAAATTTAGCCTTCTTGAACAGGTTCAATCGATGATCGATCTTGTAGACATCGATTTGCAAAACCATTTTGTCGATGACTTCCTGACGTTTCTTTTCGGTGGCATCCAAGGGAACCCTGGCTATTAAAAACTCGGCGAGGGTCGTGCCAAACTGTTGAGCGTCGCGAGCGTCAAACCAACTTAGCATTGCTTATCCATTCAAGGTTGAATTCAATGGCCATATTTTATTCCAATTCGATGCAATAACTTGTTCCCGAGAGCAAAGTCTAGGCTGAAATGTCCTGATTGTCTGCAAGTTGCATATATATACCGGCAACTTGTAGATTGAATTTGCTCATCGTGGGTTCGCACCGTCCGCTGCGCGGTATCCGGCAGTGAGTTGTACGGCAGGGCCTCATGGCCGCTCCATAGTTAAAAAATTAACTATTTTTTCCGGTAACCAGGCCAGCTTGCCCGGTATGCCGCCGCTTGTGAACCCGACGTGGCCCCCATGCGCCGGATAATCCAGCGTCACTTTCGATGACGCGGCGGCAGGCAGGTAATGACCGGGCAAAAAGGGATCATTTCGGGCATTCAACACCAGGGTCGGCACCGTAATATCGGGCAGGACGTGCTTGGCACTGGCCCGATGCCAATAGTCGTCCGTGTCGCGGTAACCGTGCAGCGGGGCGGTCACGACGTTGTCGAAAGCATACAGGTCGCGCGCCTGCAGCATGGTTTCGCGGTTGAAAAGCCCGGGAAATTGCGCCAGCTTGCGAATGCATTTGGGTTTTAGCGTTTCGAGAAAAATGCGTGTGTAGAGCATGTTGAAGCCGCGCGAAAGCGATGCGCCGCCGGCAGCAAGATCGAGCGGCGCCGATATCGCGCATGCTCGATCGACGAAATCGGCTTGATGCTGCGATTCGCCGAGCCAACGAAGCAGGGCATTGCCGCCCAGTGACACGCCGGTTGCATAAAACTTTGCCGTGCCTTGGCCGGATTCCTTGCGGCGATGGTGCAAGCGTCGCAATATCCAGTCGATTTCATTCGAATCCCCGGAATGATAGAAGCGTGGGGCTCGATTGAGTTCGCCTGAACAGCCGCGGAAATGGGGAACGGCGCCGGACCAGCCCAGGTCAGCAATATGCGCCATCATCGCACGCGCGTAGTGGCTGTCGGAGGAGCCTTCAAGGCCGTGAAACATCACGGCCAATGGTTTGCCGGGCTTGCCATCGACAAGGTCGATATCGACAAAGTCGCCATCCGGCGTATCCCAACGCTCGCGCCGAAAGGCGACTGGCGGCTTGCGGATGCAACTCGCCGGATAGATTGTTTGCAAATGCCCGCCTGGCAGCCAGCGGGGAGCGATGTACGAATCGAGGCGCATCAATGTAGCATGGATCCCACGGCTTGTTCATTGCTCAACGAGCCCGGCGCGACCGACGCATGGTGGACGGCTATGCGCCAACCGTGCGGCGTTTTCAGATAAATGTTCGTCGCTACTATATGGATATCCTGATGATCGCCGTCGTTTTGATTGATTTCTTCCACAATGTTGTGGATGGCAGTCATGAGGTTTTGCGTGATCAGCAAGCGGCGCGGCCGAATATGCACGCCGCCGCGTTCGAATATTGATTCCCACGAAGCACGAATGGCGACATGCCCGACCAGGCGCGCTGCGCCCGGGTGAATGCACAGAATGTCTTCATCGTCGGCCCATAGGGCCATTAATGCATCGATATCTGCGCGCCCGATCGCGTCGTAGAACGCCGCTTCGGTATCTTCTGCGGAACCCAACAATTTGCGATGTTTAGCCATGCTGTTAGTCAGTGCGCCTTGGTCAGGGTAGCGGTTTGAGCCAGGATGAACATCCCCAGGCCAGCCATTTTAACGCATGTTTTCTGCGCAACAGGATGATGTAGAGCAACACCGCCACAGGCGCAGCCACTGCCGTCTTGATGCCGTAGCGCCATGCGGCGGGCTTCCCGAGGTATTTGCCGATGATCAGGCGGCGCGAACGGAAAAAATGAAACTGCTTGAAGAAATCATTGCGCAGGGAGGGTGTCGACGAGGCGCCGCCAACGTGAAGCACGTGCGATTTAGGCTCCAGCAGACAATCGTAGCCGGCGGCGAGAGCGCGCAGGCACAGATCGTCGTCCTCGTAGAACAGAAAAAACCGTTCGTCGAAGCCACCGAAATTCTTGAATGCATCAACTTTCACCAACAGGCAGCAGCCATGCAGCCATTTTGCCGAGCATGTTGCGTCGGGGATCTGGTAGGCCTGTTTCGACCTGTGCTCGTAAAATGCATGGCGATAGGAAGGCTGAGGATTTTTCGCGGTGCGCCAACCCTGCGGTGCGACGATTGCGCTATCGGGATAGGCCGCCGCAGTTGCGAGTAGGGCGTCGAGCGCTGCCGGTTCGATTTCGCAATCCGGATTGAGCAGCAATGCATAGGGCGTTTGAACCAGGGCGATGGCCTGATTGTTGGCAGTGCCAAAACCCTTATTGTCGGCGTTGCGAACGATTTTTGCATGTGGCAGGCGGCGCGCGAAGGCTTCGGGGCAGCGATCCTTGCTGGCATTGTCGACAATGATGACGTGCTTGAAATATGCCAAAGTCGTGCACAGTGGCTCGATCAGACGGCCGCTTTCATACGTCACACAAACGACGGTCACGTCGTCGCGCGTGGCGCGCTGCGGGGTGGCGCCGTTGGCGCAGCTCTTAACGGCAGTGGCCATGCCGCCGGTCACGCTGCTCTAACCTGCAGACGCGTATATTCGGGATTTCTTGCTGCCAGCGGTATGCACGCCAGCAGCATCACAAATACATGGCGGTGTGAAAAGTCCGGCCAGAGACAGTTGGCCAGGCTTGCCGTAACAAAAATCAGCAACAGGCTGGCATAGAAATCGTGCTGCGGTGGCGATAGCCGTCGAATATGCCGCGCCAGCAGGATCAGCAGGGTGACGAAGATGGCATAACCGACCACGCCCTGTTCGGACAGAATCAACAGGGATTCCTGATGCGGATGATGCATTCTGAATTCATCGTAATTCGGAAAATCCTTGGTCGCGGCTTCAAATTCGTGGTCCCATTGACCAAGGCCGTGTCCAAACAGAGGCGCAGACGCGATAATGGGCAAGGTGCGCTGCCAGAGTTCCAGTCGTATTCCCATTGAGGTTGCTTCGCGTTTGTCTGCGTATTCCCTGACGTCCTGTTGCGCCTGGAACAGGCGTTCCTGAACCCTTGGCGCCATCAGCGCGGCAGCGCCGCATGCCATCAGCGCGAGCGCGCAGATTCCGATTCGGCCCCATCCCGCGGCTCTGCCGCCAATCAGGCGCCAGACCCAGAACAAGAGCAAGGGCGCGACAATCAGATATGAAGTACGGCTTTGCAGCAGGAATACCACATTGACCAACGCAATGATCGCGACCGACCAGAGCGCCATTTTCCGACGACGGATCGTGGCCGTCATGGCAAACGAAGCAGCCATTGCTGCGAGGACCAGAAAATCCATGCCCTGCTGCGTGTAATCCTTGAACACCGTGTAGTTGTAGGCAGGAAACTTCGTTGCCACGTCGGGCTCTGGGAGCAGGCCGAAAAATTGGCACCACGAAATCAGCAGCACAAAGCTGGCGGCCACCCCAAACGCCATCATGCCGCGCGTGCGCCAGGCCGAATTTTCCAGCAGCGTGGCGACTACCAAAGGATAAAGCAGGATAATGCCGGTGTTTAACGAACTCCAGGGGAAGGGGCCGGGCGCATAGCATGCACTCAACGCCAGGACGGTCAGCCAGACCAGCGCGCCGATTACGACCGGTTGCCGGATGGCTACCCGAAAACGTTCTTCGGCCCGTTCCGCCATTGCGGAAAACAGCAGAGCCATAAAAATGAAGATGCTTGGGCCGGGTTTGTTGATCGGGATACAGAACAGACAGAGCAAGACCGCCCAGCGCCCGGCTATCAGGAGGAGGTGCCGGGCGTTTGCGTTAGATTGCTGCACAGTCAGTGACCTTTGATGACGGTACCTGGCTTGAGCTTGTAAGAGGTTCCGCAATAGGGGCACTTTGCTTCACCATGAGGATCGAGTTCGAGGTAGACGCGCGGATGCGAAGACCAAAGCGGCATGGCCGGGTTAGGACAGTAGGCCGGCAGATCTCCTGCTTCGAGCAGAACGGCATTCGGCATGTGGCTGACTTCGCTCATCTTGCATTCCAAACTAGGTTTTGAAAGCGCCAATTTTAACGGATTCGGACCCCGGAAAAGATCGACTGTAAAATATTGAAACATTTTTACCCGCATTTAGGCATGTAAACGGTCAATATTGCCTGAAATGATCGCAAATCATGTTTAAAAGACAATTTAAACCAGAGCCCGGATTATTTTCATTTGGATAGCTTTCTCAAATTATTGTTCCCTCACGACGTGTCCGGCCAGGAGCGAAACGCATTCAGAGAAGGCTTCATGCAAAGTGTTTCGACCATGCCGGGTATATTTGCCTGGGGCATGGTGTCGGGGATGGCGATGGTCAAATCCGGGTTGACCCTCTGGCAGGCAACCGGGATGACCATGCTGGTATTTGCCGGCTCGGCGCAATTGGCCAGTTTGCCGCTGATCGCGGCCGATGCGCCGCTCTCCGTCGTGTTTTTCACGGCCATCATCGTCAATCTTCGTTTCGTCATTTTCGCTGCATCAATCGGCCCGCATTTCGCGCATCTGAATTGGCGTCAACGCTTCTGGTATGGCTATTTCAATGCCGACATCATGATGGCCTTGTTTCCGCGCCGATTTCCGCCGGAAAAACTCTACGTCCCTCAGGGAAAGGTTGGCTTTTTCAGTGGCATTGCCTATCCCAACTGGCTGGCCTGGCAGAGCGGCGCCATGCTGGGCATCATAATGGCCGGGCAGATTCCCCAGAGCTGGGGAATCGGTTTCGCCGGCACACTGGCGCTGTTTGGCGTGATGATTCCGTTGGTCATCAACCGGGCAGCCTTGCTCGGCGTTGTGGTTTCCGGCGCGGTGGCGCTACTCGGTATGCATTGGCCGTACCGGCTTGGCCTATTGGCGGCGGTCGTTGCCGGCATGGTGGCCGCCATGCTGTTCGATATCTTGCATGAAGGCGAGGGCAAGACATGAGCGCCCAGGATGTATGGCTGGCGATTGCGCTTTTGGCACTGGCGACCGTGCTATCTCGATGCGTGGTCTTCCTGATTGCCGAGCAGTTGCGCCTTCCATCCAGAGTGCAGCATGCCTTGCGCTACGCCCCCGCCGCAGCGATGGCGGCGATTGTCTTGCCTGACTTTCTGACGATGCCCGACGGGGCCTTCAATTACGGCTGGCACAATCCGAAATTGCTCGCGGGGCTTGGCGCTCTGCTGTTTTTTGCAGCCACCCGCCACATGCTGGGCATGATTGCGGTGGGCATGGGTATTTTCACCGTGCTGCGCCTTATGTAGAGTATCAGTCCGAGGCGATGTTTTGGGCTCCGGCTGGGTTAAAATAGCGCCTTTCCCGCCAACCCCGACCACCGGACAATCCATGCAATTTAAACGACTGAGCGACCTCATCGATGCCGGCCAGCTGAAGGCCAAGCGCGTATTCATCCGTGCCGATCTGAACGTGCCGCAAGACGATGCCGGCAATATCACCGAAGATACACGCATTCGCGCCTCCGTTCCTGCGATTCGTGCTGCAATCGATGCCGGTGCAGCTGTCATGGTGACCTCGCACCTGGGTCGTCCGACCGAAGGAGAATTCAAGCCGGAAGACTCCTTGGCGCCGATTGCCGAGCGTCTGTCCACGCTGCTTGGCCAGCAGGTGGAGTTGAAGCGCGACTGGGTTGACGGTGTCGAGGTTGCGCCTGGTCAAGTCGTATTGCTCGAAAATTGCCGCGTCAATAGAGGCGAAAAAAAGAACGACGACGAACTGGCGGCCAAGATGGCCAAACTTTGCGATGTCTACGTCAACGATGCGTTCGGCACTGCCCACCGCGCCGAGGCGACCACGCACGGCATCGCCAAGTTCGCCCCCGTCGCTTGCGCCGGACCGCTGCTGGCAGCCGAACTCGATGCGCTGGGCAAGGCGCTTGGCCATCCGGCGCGTCCGCTCGTGGCCATTGTTGCCGGATCGAAAGTTTCAACCAAGCTGAGCATCCTGAAGACATTGGCCGACAAGGTGGACAACCTGATCGTCGGCGGCGGCATTGCCAATACGTTTATGCTTGCTGCCGGATTGAAGATCGGAAAATCGCTGGCAGAAGCCGATCTGGTTGAAGAAGCAAAGCAGATTCTCGACATGATGTCGGCGCGCGGCGCTTCCGTGCCGATTCCAGTTGACGTAGTGTGTGCCAAGGAATTTTCGCCCAATGCGGTGGCCGTCACGAAGGATGTCGCCGATGTCACCGACGACGACATGATTCTCGACATTGGCCCGAAGACCGCCGCGATACTGGCCGAACAGATCGGCCGTGCCGGCACCGTGGTGTGGAATGGCCCAGTCGGCGTGTTTGAATTCGACCAGTTCGGCGGCGGCACCAAGACCCTGGCTCTGGCAATTGCCAACTCGAAAGCCTTTTCTATCGCCGGCGGCGGCGACACGCTCGCGGCGATTGCAAAATACGACATTGCTGACAAGATCGGCTATATCTCTACCGGCGGCGGTGCATTCCTCGAATTCCTCGAAGGCAAGACGCTTCCTGCCGTGGCAATTCTGGAGGAGCGCGCAGCCAAATAAGCCTGTTTAGCCCTGTTTTGCCACCGCCCTTAATTTTGCCAATAGGAATTTGACTATGCGCCGTGCCACCAAGATTGTCTCCACAATAGGTCCTGCTTCCAACGATCTCGAAACCCTGACCCGCATGATTCGCGCCGGGGTCGATGTCGTCCGCTTGAATTTTTCGCACGGCAAGGCGCAAGACCATATCGACCGGGCCAATATGGTGCGCC
>DATBQE010000110.1:0-48152 GCA_036561005.1 Burkholderiaceae bacterium
CCCGGCCATGCCCAACAAGGTGAGCACGACAAATAATAACGACATGAAGCTCAAGGAATACAGGACAAAGACCGCATGGTCGAACATTGCGATGCCGCGCCGCCAAAAGAACATCAGCCACAGAAACGGCAACGAGATCGGCACCAGCAGGAAGGAATATTTGTAGGTCGTGTTCTTCAACTTGTATAGGGTAAGTTCCGGATTGGCGAGCGCGTGCCGCACCGCCTCGTCGAAAGCAGGCACGGATGAATGCAGCGCACCCTTGCTCTTGATCCTGTCGGCAATGCGCACCCACACGTCCTGATCTTGGTCGGCTTTTTCATCGGCGACCGGTTTTTTATCCACGGAAACCTGTTCGGGCGGCGCAAGCGGAACCGCAGACAACTGCTTCAACGAGGCGTCGGCTCCCTTCTGATCGGTCATCGCCTCGTTCAAGGCTTCCTGCAAATCTTCCACCGGCGCACCTTGTTTGCGTGCTTGTTCGAGATCGGCGCTGGCTTCGGCGACGGCCTTCTTCGCGATTTCCACGTCTTTGCCGGCCTCGCTAAACCGGGCTTGACGGTCGGCCGCGCTCTCAGCGCCCTTCGGTTTATTGCCGCCCATGGAAGCGACAAAAAACATGAGAAATACCATGAACAGGAAAAGCGCCAGCGGCGATACGTAATTTTTGCGCTGTCCGTCGATGTAGCGTCGGGTCAGGCGCCCCGGGAAAAATGCCAGCAAGGGAATGGTGCGCCAGCCCTTGGCGTCGAAGTGCCAGACGCCATGCAGCACTTCCTCAATCAAATGCAGGAGCGAACGATGGATGTGAGCAGATTGACCGCACATGCGGCAAAACGGCCCGGTGATCGGGGCGCCGCAGTTGGCGCAGGGGCCATGTTCCGCCGCGCCGGCCTGGCCGTCGTGCGATCCATCCAGTGTTGATGCAGCCAGGGTCGCGGTGGCAAGCGCCCCGACAGATTCCAATTCATCGCTCATCGCAAAGACTCTTTCACCGTTCAGATTGCGAGATTGTGCAGGAAAGCTGCGTGGGACTCAAGGATATCTCACGCCAGGGGGGCGAGGAAGCGCCTCTCCCAAGCACCGATTTCGCTCTGAAAGTTGTCATATTCCAGTTTTTTTACGGCACAATAAGCCGTCACGAAATCGTCGCCCATCAAGCGTCGCGCATCATCACTTGCCACCATATGCTGCCAGGCTTCCAGCATGGTAGGCGGAAGGCCATGTTCCAGGTCGTAGGCACTGCCGTCAACCGCTGTGGTCGGCATTATCCGCTCCTCGATTCCCGCCAAACCTGCGGCCAAAGACGCCGCGAGCGCCAGATATGGATTGGCATCGGCGCCGGCGATGCGGTTCTCTACGCGGCGTGCGGCGGCGCCGGAGAGCGGAATGCGCAACCCTGCAGTGCGATTGTCCACGCCCCAATGTAGATTGATCGGCGCCTGGCTGCCTGCGACGAAACGGCGGAAAGAATTCACCGAAGGCGCAAATACCAGCATCAGTCCGGGCAGGTAATGCTGTAGGCCGCCGATGAAGTGATGCAGGCGTATGCTATCGGTTCCGTCAGCGGCGGCAAAAATGTTTGCGCCATCCCGGTCGAGCATGCTTTGGTGCAGATGCATGGAACTGCCCGGCTGTCCTGCAATCGGCTTTGCCATGAATACGGCGTTCAAACCATGCTTGATGGCGATTTCCTTGGCGGCATACTTGAACAGAAAGGCTTGGTCCGCCACCACCAGCGCATCGCCATGCAACAGGTTGATTTCGTACTGCGAAATTCCGACTTCATGAATCCACGTGTCGCTGCGTATGCCCAGCGCGTCAATTGCGCCGTGAAATTCGTCCCAGAACGGCGCCAGCTCGTTGAGCATGTTCAGACTATAGGCCGATTGACCGTTTTCGGCCCGCCCGTTGCGTGCGGCGGGGGCTGTCAACGGCAAATCCGGATTGGTATTCGGGGCCACCAGATAGAATTCGATCTCTGGCGCCACCACAGGCGTCAGGCCGGCCGCCGCATACCGTCGCAATATATTCTTGAGTACAGAGCGCGGCGCAAATGTGCACAATTCGCCGTTGAATTCCTCGCAATCGTGAATGGCTAGCGCCCTGGGGACGCTGGCCCACGGTATATTGACCAGGGTGTTGTAGTCCGGGATCAGGCGCACGTCAGGATCGGCATCGGGGAAGATCGGATGGTAGGAATATTCACCCGTGATACATTGCATCGAAATCGCCTGGGCGATGCGCAATTCGTCACCGC
The DNA here is from genome assembly GCA_036561005.1 of Burkholderiaceae bacterium. Lineage (GTDB taxonomy): Bacteria > Pseudomonadota > Gammaproteobacteria > Burkholderiales > Burkholderiaceae_D > PKWO01. The sequence continues at coordinate 2,261 of DATBQE010000110.1, forward strand.
GCGCGAATGCCCGCGCCGGCATCATCTTGCCACGTGGGTAGCCCGATACGTCGGGGAAGATGCATTCCACGTCGCGAATGCCGAGTTGATCAAATCGCGCCTGCAGATCGGTTGGAATGGCTGGATGCATGGACATGGCGGTATGGTTGGCTAAAGTACCATTCTACTTTACGCGCTCGTTTGGCGCCCGCAATCAGGCCATGCGGTTGAGAGCCCTCAGGTACGGCGCGCCAACTTCAGAGCAGCAGAATCGGCACAATCATTGAAGACGCCGGAAACCATTGACGTCAGCATCGCCAAAATTTTGCGCAGCCCCAGCAAGATTCGAAGAGCGGCGCAAGAGCAACGCGCTTCGATCATCGCCTCTCCGGCAGCACGGACTCTAAAGAGCACGAATTTGCTCCCAATCGGTCAAGCCCTGAAAAATCTTGTCGATGCCGTCCTGGCGCAAGGTGCGCATACCCTCGGTCAGGGCCACTTCCTGTATTTGTGTCACGTTGGCTTTGGCATGGATTTTCTTTTTAACTGCCGGGCTATTGGTGAGCAACTCGTGAATGCCAAGGCGCCCCTTGTAACCGGTGTTGCTGCAATGCTTGCAACCTTCCGCTGCGTACAGGGTGATCGGCCCAGTTGCACCATACTGGTGGTGCCATTCTTCCAGCACTGTGGCCGGGGCGAAGGGGCTTTCGACGCAATATTCGTGCGCCAGCATCTGCATTTCTTCATCGTGAGGTGTGTAAGGTTTGCGGCAATTGGTGCACAGGCGGCGCGCCAGCCGTTGCCCGACCACGCCTAGCAGCGCGTCGGCGAAATTGAACGGGTCCAACCCGAGATCGAGCAGGCGTACCACGCTTTCCACGGCGCTATTGGTATGCATGGTGGAAAACACCACGTGCCCGGTCAGCGACGCTTCGATGACGATGCGCGCCGTTTCAGGGTCGCGCGTTTCACCCACCATGATGACGTCCGGATCGGCGCGCATGAAACTGCGCAGTATTGCAGCAAACGTCCAGTCGATTTTGCTTTGCACCTGCACCTGCCGTAGCCCGCGCTGCGTGATCTCGACCGGGTCTTCCACGGTCCAGATTTTGCGGTCTGGTGTATTGATGTACCCGACCATGGCATGCAGCGTTGTCGTCTTGCCCGAACCGGTCGGTCCGCAGACGAAGATCAGGCCGTGCGGCCGTTCGCTCATTTTCTTCAAGCCGTTCAGCACATACGGCGCCAGGCCGATGTCATCGATTGATACCGCTTTGGGCGCCGCCAGGATACGCATCACAATATCTTCGTAGCCGCCTGTGGTCGGTATTGTCAGCACGCGCAATTCAATCTGCGCCGGCCCAAACTCGCGAAAATTGATTTTGCCGTCCTGCGAGTGGCGCTTTTCGGAAATGTCGAGCCGGCTCATGATCTTGATGCGAGAGATCAGCGCATTGCGGAAGTTGGCCGGGACCTCCGAATAGGGGAACATGCGTCCATCCTTGCGAAAGCGCACCCGCGTCGATTCGGTACCGGGCATGGACTCGATATGGATGTCCGACACATTATCTTCATAAGCGTCCAGAATGATTTTATTGACCATCCTGACGAGCACGTTATCCGATTCCGTCACCTGCGGCGCGGATGACTGGGCCGGCAAATCGCTGCCGGTGCTCATCTCGAACATCAGGTCGGCAATATCTTCGTTCTTGCCGCTGCCGGGCGTGCCGTAATACTGCTTTACCATTTTCGCCAGATCTGCCGCCGAGGCCATCACCGGATCGACTTTCAATTTGGTCGAGAAGGCCAGATCCTGCAGCACGGTGAAGTTCATTGGATTTTCCAATGCCACCACGATGCGTCCATCGCTTTGGAACAGAGGCATTACCATATGCTTGTGCACCAGGCTGGCCGGCACGATCTTGACCACGTTCAAATCGATTTCAAAGTCCCCCAGGTGGACAAACGGAATGCCGAGCTTTTGGGCCAGCACACGCTTGACGCTCTCCTGGCTCACGGCGTTCATCCCGATCAGGATATCGCCCAATTGCTTCTTGCGGTCTTGCGCCTGTTTCTGCAGCGCCTCGTTCAATTGTTCTTCGGTAATCAGGTCTTCCTGGATCAGCGCATCACCCAGGCGCAATGGCGGCAATCCCTTTTGCCGCGCGAGCGCCGCCTCAATCTGTTCTTTAGACACAATATTCTGCTGTTGCAGGTAATCGCCCAGCTTTTGCGATCGCAGCAACTCTTGTTTTTCCAGTCCGGCTTCGATCACATTGGCGGCAACCATGTTTTCCTTGAGCAGCAATTGCCCCATCGGTTCGCCGATCTGGAACGAGCTCATCGCTTCTGCCGGAATGAAGAATCGCAGCACTTGGGTGCGCGCCGCGACCAGGTACAGGAACAGGCCGTAGTCGCGCGAAACGCAGCCCATGGTATTGATCGTCAAGGGCGCGCCAAACTTAAAGTTGATCGAGCACTTTTGTTCGTCCGGCATATCCGGATCGGGCGAGCCTGCGCCCATGGAGGGGAGGGCGACACGCGCCAGTTCTATTTTGTCGGTCAGGCGCAAACTCTGCACCTCGGCGAGCAGCAAACGCTTGGTTGCCTGCGAGCGCTTGGGAATGAAGTCGAGAGTGCCGTTTTCCGGATTGAAATCCAGCAGGCGCCCCATGTTGGAGTGGCCATCATTCATTGTGATGACGCAAGGCAGAGGTTCCTCGTCTTCGCCAGGCGCCACCAGGTCGAGTGCCGCACCGGATCGCTTCGGCATTACCTGGCTGAAATGCGGGGGAATCGGCCAATCAAAGTGTGCAATCATCTCGATCCTGAATAAAATCCAATTGTTTCCGACCGGCGCGATGGTGTCTTGCGAAATCTATAGCGCTGCCGCGCTGCCCCATAACATTTGCATGCTAAAGCGCAGCAACTTTCCGTCGTTCGGTATGGCCTCGCGTATGCCGAACAAAGGCTTGGACGTGTCGCGCAGAATCGGTGCCGGCAGTGCAACGCCGCGCGGATTGAGCAATGCCTGCACCAGCGGCATTGCCGCATGCGCGCCGCGCTTGATGACTACGCCAATCTCGTCGGTGTGCAGGCGCACGAAAGAGCCGGCCGGAAAGTTGCCGATTTCCTTGATGTAGCCTGCCGCAACCAGCGCATCGTGCGGCGCGCCATCACTGATCAAAATCTCACGCAGCGCCGCATGCGGCAACAATGTGCGGCGATATTTACGTTGCACCACCGCTGCGCAATATTGATCGGCAATGGAAAGCAGGTAGGCATTTTGCGGCACCTCGCCCACGATGTGTCCCTTGGGGTACCCGCTGCCGCTGCCATTTTCATGATGCATCATGACATAATTGAGCCATTCTGCATTGTCCACGCCGGCCTGCTTGAGCATGGCAACGCTTTGCTCCGGATGCCCGCGCAACTGCTCCACTTCTTTCGGGTCCAGTGGGGTCGTTCGCTCCTGCAAGGCGTCCTGTTGTTCGAGCATGCCAACATTCATTGTCAGGGCGGCTGCCACAATCGCCTTCATCTCATCCGAAGACTTCTTCAACCGGCGCGCAACCAGGAGGGCAACGACTGCCGTGTCGATGCAATGCCGCACCGAATAATCCCCTGAACGTTGATTGAGCAGAATGCAGGCGTGAGAAATATTGGCGCTCGTAGTCGTCGCCAGGTGAATCGCCTTGGCGATATCCATCACCTTTGCCGTCACATCACTCTGATCGGTAAAGCGGTGCAGCAATTTTTCGAGATCTTTTTGCGCTTTGTTCAACAGACGCAGCACGGACACCTGCTCGGCCTTTTTTGCAGGCACGGTTTTGATCGGTGAATCCGGCGCGGCAAACAAGCCTGCTTCCAGCATGCGCGCGATGTCCGCCGCTTCCTCTTCCTCGAATATATGTCCCTTGATCATCACAGTCGAGCCGGCGGCATCGGCCACATTCCAGGGCAGCGGTTCGCCGGGTACAAAATCCGAAAGGGTCAATCGTTGTAGGGTCATGGATAGCGTGATGGTTCGGATTGACGTTACATGGGGTCAATGTAGCATTCGTTCGCCAGTCTGTCGCCTGTCCAGGAGTGAAATTACAACACGGTGACTCGTGGCAACAGCGGTGGCGGCTCGGACGATTGCCTGAGCCGTCACGCCAAAGCGGCCCGGGCCGGAGGGCTCGGCTCATCGCGGCGCATTGCTTTTTATGCAACTTGATCGTGCGGTCTACCTGCGTCGCGGCCACCGAATTGTATATTCAGCGGCATGACTGGAACCATGGCGGGAATTGATTGTCAATTGGCAAGCGTATCGAACCTGATGCTTTATAGTGGCACTCCTCTCCATCCGATTCAAGAAAGTCCGCATGAAGAAAATTATGTTATTCACTCTGGCTGCATGTAATGCCGCGGCAGCTTTTTTCAGTTTGCCGGCACACGCCGAAGACCGGGAATGGGTACCTTATAAAAAATTCGTGGAATCGTTTTACCTGGACAAATTCTATGCGGTCGACGCCAGGCAGCGCGATCATCTGCGCTTGCTCGTACGTTTGGAACCAGTCAACAAGGCAATATCGACGTCCGACATAGTCCTGACGGTGGTTCATGCGGGCGGCAAGGACAAGTTAGGCAATGTGGTCGACGGTATGCTTGAATTTGCGCCGAATGCCGATTGGATCAAACAAGACGCCATGATTTACACCAGTCTGCCCAAAGGTGAAAAAGTCCGCATTGATGCCCTGTTCGGTGCCCAGACGCCCGAGAAGCTACAAGTCTCGTATACCGACCTGATGGCCAGCGTGCCGCAATGGAATGCGCTCATCAAGGAAAAGGCCGGCATGTTGCGCTTCATGTTACCCAAGTTCAACGCTGTCGATATTCATTTCGCCAAGCCTGCCGGCCAAACCTTGCAGGTTCTCGCCAAGGACGGCCCCAGGACCTATACGGCGGACGCAAAAGGCGAATTGAAATTGAAGCTTGACGACGCACTCGTGCAAGGTAATCCACAGGTGGTGTTTTCCGAACGACCGAAGATGATGGAAGTCGATGAGCTGTAATGTATTGAATGCGTGCCTGCGCGGCTCGCGCGACAACGGCTCGAGCAGAACACTCTGCCGCTTGCCGCGCGTTGGATAAAACTCAATGCGCGCAGGTGGCGCCATCGGCGTGTTTGACAACAATATCGACAACTGACTGCGGCATGTCGCGCGTCAAGCTTGTATGGCGAAATGCCAATTCAATCAAGGACCGATCCATCCCGGCGGAATAGTCGCGCAGCTGCTTGGTGACATTGCCGCTGCCCGAGGCATTCATGTCCAGCATTTTCATGGTTTTTACGCAAGTGAAATCGAGTGCCGCCAGGTCGATGGTGCGTATGCGCGAATTTCCCAAGGTCCGGAAATGGACCTGCTGCGCGGTTTCGTCGTAGACGATGCTCCACTTGGTCGAGCCATGAATAGTAACTTCGTCCAGCACGTCGAATGCGTAGTCGACGGGTTGGCCGGATGGCTTTTTCTGGTATGCCTTGAGCATGATGGCGGCACGGCCGAATCGGCTCAGCGATGCGTTGCGATAACCCTTTTCGTCGCCGACGTCGGTTGCATTGCTTAACGACTTCATATGCCGTATCGATTCATCATAGGTGTTGTTGGTCAGAACCGGCAAAGGCAAATTGCCGTCGGTGTGCGCCAGCATCTTTCCGTCAACAAACTCCACGGTCGCACAACGTCCGCCGCGCTCACATATCAGATAGTGCAGCGCCGCCGAGTATTCTGGCGAAACGCGCACGTGCGAATCGCTGGCGATGACATCGTTGACGCTGGCTGCCGTGTCGAGCTGATATTGAATCCAGGTCAAAGGATTGAGCGTCGGGCGCTTGTCGGGGGATGGATAACGCGAACTTTCGAGCCACAAGACTTCAATGATCAAACCCTTTTCGTTGATTCCACCATTGGGCATTTCGCGGCCGTATTGATTGAAGGTCAAGCTGCCGTAACGCGACACCCATTGCAACGGCTCGCCGCCTTGCAGGAGAAGGGCGCTCTTGTTCAGACCACGTTGATTCACCATTGCCAGGCCGACGGCTGTGGACCAGTCGTAGTTTCTGCCGAAAACGATATGTTGATTGTCGTTGAGTTCGAACGCGGTGCACGCCTGGGCGGAACGAAGGGAAACCAGAGCGCAGACAATCGCGCAGGTAGACGCTAGCAGCTTGGGAAATGAGTGCAATTGGGATGTCGTTGTGATGTTTTTGAAGTGACGACGTTACACGAATCGACCGACCCCGCGCAAGCGAAATTCCATAGCGGTGCCGCACTGGATGCACCGCAACCGGTTGCCGGTTATGACCTTGTCCGACGCGCAGAAGCTATGATTTGTTTCGAAATTCCGTCAAATAGAAAATGAAGGCAGCCAGGGGAAATGCCATGCCGATCCAGCTTACCGCTTCCCACCCACCGTGCAGGTAGGTATAGCTTGAGATTGCCGATCCCACTGCACCGCCGCCGAAGAACATGGCCATGAAAAGCCCGTTGAGACGGCTGCGTGTATGCGCACCCAAGGCATAGATTGCCCTTTGTCCCAAGACCAGATTGGCTTGTACGCCGAGATCGAGCAATACACCGCCAAACAGCAAAGGCAGGAGAGCGCCACGCGCACCGACGTGCGCCATGGCGAAACCCGCGAGTGCAGCGGCAAGCGCAATGCCTGTTCCAATACGGCTCCATCCGCGGTCCGCCATGCGGCCGGCCAACGGGGCCGATAGCACGCCGGCCGCGCCGGTCAGCGCAAAGAAACCAATGCCGCTCTGCGTAAAGTTGAAATACGGCCCGGCCAGAAGGAGAGGGACTATCGTCCAATACAAGGTGAAACTGGCGAAGAGTGCAGCGTGGTAGGCAGCACGGCGGCGCAGGATCGGCGTATCCCGCAGCAAAATCCAAAGCGTCCCGATCAATTCCGGATAAGTATGCGAGGCGTCCGGCCTGCGTTGCGGCAAGAGGCGGCGCAATACCAGTAGCAAGACCACCATCACACCCGCCGAACTGCCGAATACGGCGCGCCAGCCGAACGCATGCGCCACGAAACTCGAAATCGGGCGCGACAGCATGATGCCGAGCAGCAGTCCGCTCATGACATTACCGACTACGCTCCCGCGCGTCGCATCCTGCGCCATATGCGCCGCCAGGGGTACCAGCATCTGAACCGCAACTGCACTTACGCCGATCAGTAATGATGCCACCAGAAATACGGAAGCAGTCGGCGCGGTGGCAGCCAGCACCAGGGCAAGAATCACGCCGCCAATTGCCGCAACGATCAGACGTCGGTTCTCGATCAGGTCGCCGAGCGGGACCAGAAGTAACAGACCGGCACAATAGCCGCCCTGGGTCAGCGTGACAATCAGGCTGGCTGCCGATTTGTCCAGACCGACATCGGCTGCGATTAAACTGATCAGTGGCTGGGCAAAATACAGGTTCGCGACGATCAAGCCGCATGCGGCTGCCAGCAGGAACGTCATCCACGCAGGCATCGCTTCAGGCGACGGCAGTGGCACAGCGGGAATGGCCGCTTCCGGAATGGCCGGGTGTATGGCGTGCGGGCTGTAAGTCGATTGCTGCTTGGTGTCGATTGGCTGGCTCATAGGCAGTCTGTGTCCACGGCATGTTGCTTGGCCGGTTCGTATTCGAACCGGCCGATGGCATGGCGCACGATTTTGGATTGGGGATTATAACGTTGCAACAAAATGCCTGCATTGCGCGGGGAATTGCGCCGCCATGTCCGCTAAGGCTGGGTGAACAGGTTTTGATAGCGCGCTGTTTTCCTGAATGCTTCCAGGCGCTTGTCGTAATCTTTCATGAGCGCTTCGATATTTGCGTATTTGGCATCGGAGAACCTGGATGCCCTGGAAAAGGCGCTAGGGTAGTCTTTCGAGAACAAAACGGTGTCGTAATAAATGGCCGGTAGCTCTGCCAGCTTTGCCGTCCACAAGCCTGCCAGCAGATCTTGCGGGAAAAGTTGAACGTGGTTCAACGCAAGTTGATGGAAGTTTTCTGCCGTGTCGGGGGCCGCGATCAATGATGGGTCGTAGCCCTCGTTTGCATTGCCTGACTGGTTGGGAAACATGCGCCAAAATTCGTCATGGTAAGCGGCTCCGCGTACGATGCCGATTTGTAATTTGCTCTTTTTTGCATCTTCCAATCCACGGATATCGATCCGTTTCTTGGTGGCCTCATTAGTAAAAAAAACATAAGAAATGTGCCAGACGGCAGTTTTGGGGAAATAGGCGATGGCTTCACGCGTTGGCGTCCTCGATATTGCAAACACCATGTCAGCCTGGCCGGTTTCCAGTTGCAATTGGCAGCGTGCGAATGGCGCGATATCGATTGTGAAAGGGACCCCCATCCCACCGAACAATGATTGGGCAATGTCGACTTCGATTCCTGTCGGTGTGCCGTCTTTCAAATAGGCATAGGGGGGCAGTGGTGCGCTGCAGATCTTCAGCGTCTCGTGCGCGAAACAACTCACCGGGAAAAGCGACTCTACAAAAATCGCGCAGGCAAGAGAAGCCAATTGCAGTGTGCTCAATATTCTCATCGGTCGCGCTTAGGCATCCTTATCCTTACTTGTAGGAGGGGATTTTACCGGAAAAATCTGAACTATTAGACTCGATGGATGTTGGAAACCAACCCATAAACCGCCAGGGTCACTTGTCCCCTCGTCAATTCGATGCTTATCATTTACCGTTTGCCGTTGCCAAGCGGTTCGCTGGAGGGGCCGTTGCTGGGGCGTCTTTTTTCGGCCATGGCTTCGACCTTGGCCTTGCAGTCGGCGGAAACATTGTCCCTGTTTTTTCTCAAGCAGGCGACGATCCGGCCGCCGCCTGGTTCAACGTTTGCGCAAAGCCTTTGAACATCTGACCTGCAGGAACCAAGCCTGTCCAATTTCGTCGGTTGCAGGTCGTCAGCATACGCGCCCGCGCCTAGCAGTGCCAGGCCGATCAATCCCAGTGCATGTTTCATTGACATCTCCCATGGATAGCGAATTTCCTTGGGGTGCAATGTAGCATGGTGCCTCAATGGAAGAAGCAATTGAAAACTTTGCTTACACTAAACGCATTTTGTTCACTTTGTGTGAAGGTAGTGCCGGTGCCCGGGGTGCTGTTCTCATCGCCGAAATTCACATCGCCTGGGGCAGGCTAGAATGCGGTCACACCACCATCGATCGGCATGGCGATGCCGGTAGTAAAGCCCGCCATGTCGCTGCAAAGGTATAGCACTGCCGCGGCAATTTCCTCGACCGAGCCGATGCGGCCAACAGGATGCATGTTCGTTGCCAGCTCCGCCTTTCGTGGATCGGCGGTATGGACGCGGCGAAACATTTCCGTATCGATGACCGCCGGGCAAACCGCATTCACGCGTATGCGTTTTTTCGCGTACTCGACTGCGGCGCTCTTGGTCAGGCCGATTACGGCATGTTTGGAAGCCGAATAAATACTCATGGTCGGCGCCGCGACCAGGCCTGCGATCGAAGCCGTGTTAACGATGGCACCGCCTCCTTGGGCGAGCATGACGGGAATCTGGTGTTTCATGCAAAGCCATACACCCTTGACGTTGACATCCATGATGGCGTCAAAGTCGGCTTCGTTGCCGTCGGCAAGGCGCGATGTCTCTCTTTCGATACCGGCGTTATTGAAAGCATAGTCGATGCGTCCGTAGACGGTGAGCGTCTCCTTGATCAGTGCCTGCACCTGTTCATCGCTCGACACATCGCAAGGCACAAACACTGCTTCACCGCCGGCGTCGAGAATTGCGTCGACCGTGTTTTTGCCCCCTGCAGCATCAACGTCGCACACCACCACCTTCAAGCCGCGCGCGGCGAATGCCGTGGCTGCCGCCCGCCCTATGCCGTTGCCTGCGCCTGTGACCAGCGCCACCGTGCCTGAAAATAACATGCTCATCCTTGTCTCCTTGCGGGGCAAAATCAGGACTCAATTAACGAAGTGGAACAATGAATTCTGCCGCAATCCGCCCAAACTATCTCCGATGGGCAATTTAACACGAATGTGCGCCGGATCAAGAAGAAACTTGTTCGGCAGGCTATTCTTTGCGGTACGATTTGCAGTGCAATTACCATGTTCACCGGGAGCAATGCCATGACGGAAAATGCGAAACCGAATAAAACCTCGAAGGCCGGTCCGTTCAATGAAACCGCGCTGATCACCGGCGCGTCTTCCGGCATCGGCGAAGTGCTTGCACAATGTTTTGCCGAAGGCGGATATGACCTGGTGCTGGTCGCGCGTAGTGTCGACAAATTGCAGAAACTGGCGCAGAAATTGCGTGATGCCCATCGAATCAAGGTGATTGTCGCGCCGGCTGACCTGAGCAAGCCCGATGCAGCCGCGCAACTTGGTTCAGAGATGACAAAGCAGAAGATCAATATCGACATTCTGGTCAACAATGCCGGCGTGCTTGAGAGTGGCGCTTTTGCCGAGATTCCGGCCGCGCGCCATCAGCAACTGATAGACCTGAACATTTCCGGCCTCACTGCCATGCTGGCAACATTTATTGCACCGATGGTGGCGCGCGGTCACGGCCGTGTCCTCAATGTAGCCTCGATTGCCGCCTTTCAGCCGGTGCCGAGCCTGGCGACTTACGCAGCGACGAAAGCTTACGTATTGTCGTTGACGGAATCGCTGGCTGAAGAACTGAAGGGCTCTGGTGTGACGATCACCGCCTTGTGTCCGGGAATCACTGCAACCAATATGGTCGCCGCCGTGCAGGATGCCAACGCTCAACTGGCGCATTTACCCGGGGTTTTTATCGGCAAGGCGGAAGACGTGGCACGAGAAGGCTATCGCGCTTGCCTCAAGGGCGAAGTCATCAAGGTGCCGGGGGCACTGAACCTGGCCGGCACGCTGGCGGCGCGCGCCACCCCGAAATGGCTGGTGCGACGTGTGACGGGTATGCTCGGGCGCCAATCCTTGAAAGTTTAAATTGGAAGCAGGTTATCGACGGCGGGACGCCCATTCTCGCTGCAACAGACCGTATAGCACCGTATCGGAAATTTCGCCGTCCACGATCCAGCGTTCGCGCAGGAAGCCCTCGCGCTGAAACCCTAATCTCTCAAGCGTGCGTGCAGAGGCAAGGTTGTCCGGATGGATGTCTGCTTCAATCCGGTTAAGCAGCATGGTGGAGAACGCGAAATCGAGAAGCGCCTGCAATGCTTCATGCATATAACCACGGCCCCAGTATGAGCGGTGCAGTTCGTAACCTATTTCGCCACGTCGGTTTTCGCGATCCAGATCGAACAGGCAGCAACTCCCGATCAGTGTTGTATTGCCGACAATCGTCAAACCGAGGCGCAAATACTCGCCGCTGGCCATGGCTGCAGTATCGCGGGCAATCAGGGCAATTGCCGGATTGATCGAGGTCCAGGGTGCCGAACTGTGATAACGCATCACTTGCGGATCGGAGCGGATTGCATACACTGACTGTGCATCCGCCTCCCACAGAGGACGCAACGTCAGTCGTTCGGTGGAAAGTGAAATTGCAGAGAAGGTGTTAGTCATAGACGTGCAATGAGAGCAAGAGAGTTTCAGTTGTTGCGGCCGTATTCACTCGCATACCGACACCCATTGTCCGCCGGTAATTTCTGCCAGTAGCGCCAGTCCTATCCGTACTGCCGTATGCGTGGCGCCTGCTGCGGGAAGTACTTCATCGTATTTGCGCAGCGATTCGTCGAGGTAGACGGGCAATGCCTGTGCCAGACCAAAAGGGCAGACGCCGCCTACCGGGTGGCCGGTCAGCATCACGACTTCTTCTGCCGGCAACATTTTGCCTTTGCCGAAGCGCTCCTTGAATTTACGGTTGTCGATACGGGCATCGCCTGCCGCCACGAGGAGGATCGCCTCGCCTTCACGCAGGCGGAATGCCAAGGTCTTGGCAATGCGACCGGGCTCAACCCCATGCGCTTCGGCCGCCAGCGCAACGGTCGCAGTACTGACTTCCAGTTCGATGATGGGGATGTCGAGATCGCGGCTCAAGAAAAATTCACGTACGGATTGCAGACTCATGGCATATCAGCGCAGTTCGACGAAGAGACATAGGATAACTGTACCGATCGCCTGGGCGCAATCAGTCGCGGAAATAATCGAAGGCAAGTAACCCGTTCAGAAGTCGGCTTTGTGCAACGCCGCAGCCGACCTCCGGTTCACATAATAGCTATCGGAAATAATGGTGGCGGTTTGCGCCGTCAAAAGCATCCCGATTTCATGCAACACTGTTTAAAACGGCCTCCAAGATCCGCAAGGGCAGGGGTCGTTTCGCCCCAGTTTTTCCAGCAATTCCTTGTCGCCATGGACGATGCGGAAACCTTTGCCGACCTGCGTTTCAGACGGATAGCCTTTCTTGCGTTTACTCGTGGTGAATACGCACCTGTTGGTCGAATTTGTTGGTCTTCATGATGAACCTCCGTGAAATACCCCTTCCTGCAAGCGGCGAAGGGGATGCCGCATGGATTTGGCACCGGCTTTATGCGGCGTTGCTCGTTGTTTCGACCAGCGTCGGCTTTGTCAACGGCCCCGCGAGATGGGTGATTTCGGCCAGGCCGAGCTTGACGGCTTCTTCCAGGTCGCCTTGCATCAGCTTGGCAAAGTTCACTGGCGTGTAGTCGAGCACGGTGATGCCGATTGCCTGGTTGCGCCCGCGCGTCTTTGCCATGTAAAGCGCTGTGTCTGCCAGATGCAGCGCTTTTTCCCAGTTCATGTCGATGCTGTTATTGCCGCCATGCGGCAGCGAAATATAGCCCGCCGAGGTTGTCGTACGTATGCTTTGGCCTTCGTCAAGCAAGATCGGCGTGTCACCCACTGCATTGAGCAGGCGCTCAATGATGGGCGGCAGATGCTCCGCAGGAATGTGGCTGAGGTAAACGAGAAACTCCTCCCCGCCCCAGCGCATCAACATGTCTTCTTCACGCATGATTTGTGAGAGACGTCGGCCCAATTCTATCAGCACCAGATCCCCGCCTGCATGGCCGTAGGTATCGTTGACCAGCTTGAAATAATCAATATCGAGGAGCACCAGGGCGTGCGGCGGTAAGCCGGGATCAAGCGCGCGTCGCTCCTTCGATAGCGACCGGTACCGCATCACGTCCTGAAAAGCGCGCCGATTATAGAGACCGGTCAACGGATCTCGTGTCGATTGCTGCTCCAGTTTCTGATTGGTTTCCTGCAGCTCAAGATTGCTGCGGCGAACCTTGCGATAGAGCAGGGCGATCACGGCGGCAACCGCCAATGCCGCCAGTGTTGCAAGAATGGCGACGATACGTTGCAAGCTCTTGTTCTTGATCTCGACGCCCTGAAGCTGATTTTTTTGCTCCAGCACTTCAATCTGTTTTTCACGTTCTGCCGCATCGAATTTGGCCTGCAGCTCCGACAATGCCCGGTCCCGGTCGGTACGGAACAATTCTTCGGATAATTTGCGCTGTTCCTTCAGTGCCTTGAGCGCTTCCTGATATTGTCCTGCGTGTTCATAGGCCTCCGCCAATTGTTCCAGAATCAGCTCGACCTGCGGCGTTGCCTTGGAATTGCGAAAGAAATCCATGCCGCGCTTGGTGTCCGCCGCGCCTTGCTGGATGTTGCCCAGATTGATGCGGCAGAGGCCGAGATTGACATAGGCAGTTGCGGCAAGCGACTTATCGCCGACTTTTTCCGCGAGCGGTATCGTATCTTCCGCATATTGCACGCACTCGGCGTAGCGGTTCTGTCCCAGCTTCAAATCCGACAAGTTGTTCATTGCCGTCGCTTCCGTACGCGGATCGGAAATTTTGCGCGAGATCTCCAGCGCCTCGAGATAGGACTGTGCCGCATCTGCAGTCTTGTCGAGATCAGCGTAGGCAATGCCGCGATTAAGCGCCAACGTGGCCAGCATGGCCTCGGCATCGAGACTCTTCGCCAGTCGCCCCGCCTTCAAAAAATACTCAAGCGCTGCCTGCGGGTTCTTCAAACTTTCGTAAAGCGTGCCGATATTGTTCATCGCCGAAATTCGGCGCAGCTCGGCATGACGATTACCTTCCTCGAGCGTATCGATTGCGACTAGCTGAAACTCCAGCGCTTTTTGAAATTTGCCGACCGCGCTGTAGGCGATCGACGCCGTGCTATTGACGCGGCTGGTCAGCTTCTTGTCCTTGACCCGGCTGGCGATCAACAAGGCTTTGTCGATCGTCGCTATCGCTTCTTCATATTTTCCCTGGTCCTGCTGCAAGACGGATTCGTAATCGAGCGCCATCGCAGACGCGCGTTCATCGTGGAAGCGACTGCCGAGCGCGCCGAGGTCGGCGTTCAATTTGGCGGCCTTTGCCTGTTGTCCCTCCTGGATATACAGGTCGATTACGGCCTCGATGGCTTCGCGCCTGTCATCTTCGCGCGCATCGGACGGCAGGTGCTCAAGCAGTGCCACCAATTGTTTTAACGAGTCAGCCATTTGTGTTTCCGACATGTCCTGAAGCAGCATGATCTCTGCCTGGATCTGGGTCGGTTCCACATCGTCCGCCTTGGCGGCAGTTTGCCCCAGCAATAGCAAAGCCAGGAACGCGGCAAGCCGGATTCGTTGGAAAAATGCAAGACCATACCGGTGCGGTTCAATTCGCATGCCGATGAATAACCCTCTTATGATTTTTATATTTATTCGCAATGAAGCTAGCCTTGAGTCTGTTAGGGAACGTCCAGGCGTGTGTGTGCTCTATCGCATCTCGATTATATCTGCGATTGCGGCAAATTGTTGCCCGCCAAACACATATGGCCCGGCGCTGCAACACCGCTGCGTTACATCGATGACGGGAGATTTCGACAACAGGGGAATTGTTGCGCAATGCATAATACCAACGTGCTTCTTAATCGCCCATGTGAACCGCCGATTGCCAACAGATGGAGCCCGGTTCGACCGCGCTAAGGCGTGGGTTACGTCAAATGCGAACGACTACCTTGGTCGCGTAGCGGCACCTTTCACCGTGGAGATCGAACCGTGAGAACGTCCTGACATTTTGTCAATTGGCCCCCGGCGAACCCTGGAACGCCTTGTGCTCGATACCTGGCACAAGACGCAATCAATATTTGGACAGGATCCTGGCGATCGTTCCGTCCGATCGCATTTGTTTCAATATTTCATTGAGACGGGTAATCGTCGCATCCGGCACAGCGCGGTTGCAGGCCAGGTACATCTGATAATCCTTGGCTTCGCCGAACGTCAGAACGGGCTTGATATTCGATACGCCTTCGCGCCGCGCGACAAATGGCCCGGTGCGGACTCCGGCAATCCATAGGTCGATACGGCCGGCGATCAGCTTCTGCGGGTTGAATTTGTCGCTTTCCGCAATGTCGACATTGAATTTATGCGTCACCATGAAGTCGCCCGCAGCGTCTCCTTGGTAGCCACCGAGCTTATACTTGCGCGCTTCTTCAAGAGTCTTGATGGAGATTTTGCTGTCGCTTGGCGCAAACAGGGCCCAGTCGTCGGAAGTCAGTGGCCCGACCCATTTGTAGGTTTCTTCACGCTTGGCGGTGCGCACTGTGGAATAGACGCATGCATCGTTGTCGGAAGCGGCAATGCTCAAGGCGCGCTGCCATGGATACATCGTGATGTCGATCGTTATACCCGCACGTTTCATCAACTCCCGCACAACATCGGTGGAAATGCCGCCGATAGGGGTTTCGCCGCTGGCTTTGATATTGAACGGAGGATAGTCCTCGGTGGTAAGGGTCAATTTCGTTGCTTCTGCCGAGGCAATATTACACGCAAAGCCAAGCGACACAACAAGTTGCACAAGACGGCTCAGGTCCATGACAAATTCCCCCATTTCTACGGTTCGCTTACGGCGTCTTTTTTGCGCTCTGTGCTATGTAGTTGTTTGCGAATCAGTCCCGAGACCTTGCGATCCAAAATGCGTCTCATCAACTAATTCAATATAGCACCGATGGGTAGCCGGGCCAAATTAAAGCCACTGCGGGAAAACAAATTCGGCGACAAAACCGGCGACTAACTCGTCAATCTGCTCCAGTCGCACGGGATTGCCTACAAGAATCTTGCGAGTATTTAACTGCATTCTTATACCATTGCAGCCAATCCAGGGCTCTGGTAGTCTCTTTGCGGTGTCATAGTAGGCTTCGCTTTCAACTTCATATGGAAGAGGCAAATATGAAAAAGACGTTTTTGGCAGTGATGTTGTTGTCGGGCGGCTTTGCCGGACTGGTTCAGGCCCAGACTCCCAGCCTCAAGGCGGGTTTGTGGGAAACCAAGGTGGTGAAACAAATTGTCGATGGCAAGGACATGTCGGCACAAATGGCCGATGCGATGTCCAAATATCAGTCTGCTATGGCAAACATGACGCCCGAACAGCGCGCCATGGTGCAGTCCCACATGCCGGCAACCCCCGGAGCCGGCGGTAGCGTGCGTATCTGCATCAGTCCCGCCATGGCGGCCAAGCATATGGCGGGCGGTGATCCCCAAGGCCACTGCCCACCTGCATCGGTCAACGTGAGTGGCAATAAAATGTCATTTGCCATCAATTGCACTTACGAGGGCCGGACAACGGTCGGCACCGGTGAAACGACCATGGCCGGGGACACCATGTCTTCGCATGTCGACATGAAAACCACCGACAGCCGCGGCACGCATACGGTACAGATGGATTCGCAAATGCACTATGTCGGCGCGGACTGCCAGGGCGTCAAGCCGCTTGATCAAGCGATGAAATAAATCTGCCGGTCCGGGATGGATGATGCAACCGCCCGGACCAAATCGGGTCGGTTCGTTTTCGTCACGCCGCATCCCTGCCATTTTGGTACTAAGCACTTGAACATTTCATCAAGAGCGTTGATACTTGGCATCGAATTCCGATTTAACAATTGGACGCTGTTCATTTAGCAATTGCCAGGGATCATCACCATGAATGCCAATTACCTCAATACCTTCTGCCGTTTGGATTCAAAAGGCGCATTGAAGCCGCGTTGCGGTTTTGCCTTGAGTCCAGCTTTAATCACGGCTTTGATCGGCGGATTGGCACTTGCCGGCTGCGGCGGGGTGGACGGCAATGGCGCCAATCAGCCCGCTGCGAAGAGCGCACAGGAGCTTCGCGCTGGGCAAAAAACTTCAGCTCTAAACAACAGCTATGCCACCGTCGTACAGGAATTGTACATTTCCTATTTCGGACGTCCGGCCGACCCGAACGGCTTGGCCAATTTCGAAGCCGACCTGGCCGGCGCGAACGCGCCCGAAGACCCACAATCGCTGCTGCAGGCCTACAAGTTAAATTCGGTGGTCAAGCAACTGATAGATAGCTTCGGCACAAGCAAGGAATCTTTGTCGTTGTATGGGTCGGGAACCACAAGGGATTTCGTCACTGCCATTTTCACCAACGTATTGAATCGTCAGCCCCTCACCTCGGGATTGGATTTTTGGGTCAATGCGATCGACACCGGGCAGATAACGCGCGGTAGCGCGTCGCTCTCTATCATGGCAGGTGCATTGACCAATACGACCCCGCAGGGCTTGCTCGATGCGCAACTGATTCAGAACCGCATTGCAGCGGCCACGACCTTCACGACCGATATCCAGACTTCGGCTGAATTGCGCGGTTACGCGGGCGCGTCCGCGGCCCAGACAGCGCGTTCCCTGCTGGCCGGTGTCACGGCCACCACCAACCTCAGTGCTTACGCCGTCACAATTGACTCGACCGTCCAATCGCTTTCGAAATACGTCGTCGGCGGTACCCTGTCCGGCCTGGCCGCCGGCGGCAACGTCACGCTGCTCGACAATGGCGGCGACGCCTTGACGCTCAACGCCAACGGGACGTATCAATTTGCTACACCGTTGCCGAATGGCGCGTCTTACAATGTCACAATCGGCACCTTGCCTATCGGCCAGGCTTGCGCCATCTCAAGCGGTCAGCAGCAAATCATTGTGGGCGACGTCAATTTCGTCAACGTCGCCTGCCATTTGCCATATGCGTATGCAATCGACCTGAGCGGCAACACGATTTCCCAATACAGCCTGCTTGCCAATGGCAATCTGAGCATCGGGTCGCAGGCGACCGTTGCCACTGGAAAAAGCCCGTCTTCAATCACCGTCGATCCGGGACACAAGAACGTCTATGTGACCAATCAAGCCGACAACACGGTGCAGCAGTTCAGCATTGGTAGCGGCGGCGGATTAAGCGCCGCCGGAACCGTGGCGACCCAATACGAACCTTCCGCGGTGGCAATCTCGCCCAATGGAAAATATGCCTATGTTGCCAATTTCGGCACCACCACCGTTTCGCAATATACGGTAGGTCCGACCGGCGGCCTGATCGCACAAGGCACGTCAACGGTCACAGTCGGCACGGGACCATCGGGTATCGCGATCGATCCAAGCAGCAGTTACGCCTATGTGCTCAATAATGGCAATCAGACGGTTTCGCAATTTGCCATCGGGGCCGGCGGCGGGTTGACGCCGCTTGCCGCCGCGATAGGAACCGGCACCAATCCGTTGTCCATCGTGGCTACCCCGAACGGCAAATTTGTCTACGTCGTCAATGACTCGCCGTCGGATCACTCTGTGTCGCAATTCGGCATTTCGTCAAACGGTAGCCTGGTTGCCTTGAGCCCGGCCAAAATCACGGTCGGCACGACGCCCAATGCCATCGTCATCGATTCTGCGGGTAACAACGCCTACATCGTCGATACAGCCGGCATTGTCTGGCAATACAGCATCGGCAGCAATGGTGTGCTGACGCAGGTTGGCAGTGTCAACGTGGCGCAGGCCGACGCCTTTGCTATTGACCCTTCAGGTCGATTTGCCTATGTCACCAGCAAGGGCGGCACAATATCGCAATTCACCATCGGCACGAGCGGCAACTTGACAGCCATGGCGCCTGCCTCAGTGACGGCTGGTCAGACGCCGTTCGGTATTGTGTTGAGCTTCTAAAACCCACTGTGCTTCCGCGTATATCGCAGGGCCGCTCTGCGATATACGCCTGCGGATGAAACCGCGCAGTCGCTCGCGACCTGATGCGAATCGTGTATCCTTCCAAAAACGGAGGAATGATGCATCGCAATCGAATAGCATTGATTTGCGGGCTATTGATCGGTATGCAGGCGCGGGCCGAATCCGCGGCGCCCGTCACCGTACACTATTACGAGCGCAAGCCCTTCCACTATGCCGATGCCAGCAACCGCGTCGTCGGATTGCTGGTCGCGCCCACCGAGCAAAGCTTCAGCAAGGCTGATATCCCCATTGTCTGGCAGCTCACGCCCATCAACCGGACTCTTGCTACCATCAAGGCCAATAGAGGCCGCGATTGCACAACCGGGTGGTACAAATCGTCCGAACGCGAAGCCTTTGCGCGTTTCACTCAACCGATTTATGTGGATAAGCCGTTGGTGGTATTCACCAGGGCTGATTTCGATGCGCGCAACGGCGTTACCGCCAGGGAATTGTTGGCCCGTCCGCATACCCGCCTGCTGCTGAAGCAGGGATTCGTGCATGGGCACTATCTCGACCCTCTTATCGACAAGATGCCGCCTGCCCAAGTGCAGCGCGTTGCCGATGAAATTCCCTCGATGGTGAAGATGGTGCGGGCCGGTATTGCAGACATCATCATTGTTACGGAGGAAGAAGTGAACCTCTATATTAATTCGCCGGCAATGGCGGCCGATGGCATACGTGCGCTCAGGTTGCCTGACCTGTCGGAGCGCGAATACCGCTATATTGCCTGCAGCAAGCAGGTCCCCGCCGAAGACATTGATAAACTCAATGCCGCCATTGCCGGATTGTCGCCGGAATTGCGCGGTTTGGCGCCGCGCAAACCGTGAATTTATACTCTGTGCGCCGAGTGGCATCTATTGCATTTGGATCGTTGCCACGGCGGGCTTTGCCGCACGCGACGGCCTTGTTTTTATAAGCGAGTAGATTAGCGCGATGCCATAACATGCCGCCACGGTGAATGCTCCACTAAGCAAGGTCAATGTGAACGGTCCGAAGGCACTATGCTCGAGAGCCATCTGAATCATGACCAGCACCGGCAAGTGCAATACATACAAGCTGAACGCATTGCGTCCGGCAAATCGCGCAAACGTCCCCGCATCTCGCGCATGCCTGCTGAACCAATAGGGCAGGCCGACGCACATGCTCACACAGATCATGCTTTCCCACAGGTTCCAGGCCAGGTCCGCCCACCACGTGTCGACACTCAGGAAGCCTGCGTGCGCCAACGTGTACGCGAAGCGTGCCAGCGTCGCGAACATTGCAACGCCAAGCCAGATGCGCCCGGTGCGTGCGGGAATTTTCTCCATCCAGTGCTGCGAACTTGCCAGCAAACCGAACAGGAACAGGCTTGCATACTGGGGCAGATGGCCCAGTTCAGCCGTCACGATAAAGCGTGACCATACGTCTACCGGATACCAGGCGCGCACCACCATGTCGACCAAGGCGAGCAAGACAGCATAGGCAAGCAACGCGCCATTTCCCGGAAACGGCATGCCGGCGTTATTTTGCCTGACGGCGTTGCTCGTATCGCCGCGCCACATGCGATAGGCAGTGTAGATCGATGCATAAACCATTAAATGACCGAGAAACCACAGGTGCGCCCACTCGAAGGGCAAGAAACTCTCGCTCCAGGGCTTTCCACCAAGAAAGTGGTAAAAGGCAGGGAACAGGAAAATACCAAAACCCAGCACGGGCAAGCCAAGCCGGCGAAACCTGTCAAACAGGAAGGTTTTTGCTCCTTTGCGTGCAAACGCCATTGGCAGAAAATAGGCAGAGATCAGAAAAAACAAGCCCATGAAGAATGACGCATTGGTGTGAAAAAATGGCCCCAACAGACGAAACTTCTCCGTGTGCATGACCGGCCACGACCCTCCGGTCGGTCCGTACGGTTGCCCGGCGTGGTGGAAAACTACCAGTATTGCGAGGCAGGCTTTGAGGCTGTCGAGAAATGCCATTCTGGATTCGGGGCGGGTAACAGATGCAACGGCGCTGCCGGCCGCCATGAGCTTTGAAGTCATAAGCTATTCCTTTTTTGGACGATGGAAATGAACGACAGCGTCAGACTAGGCCAGCGATCCAGTTCCGGGGGCGCAATGTGACGGTTCGACACGTCACTGGGACGAGCGGTGGTATAGTGTGGCGAATTTTTATCCCCACCCTGCGCGATCGGCCCCCTAATTGAGCACAAATCAGAACACCGACTCCCAGGCCAAAATCCAGGCGCCGCTGGATCTGCTCGCGCGCTACCAGCCATGGCGCCGCATCCTCGAGCCTGGGTTCTGGATCGTGCTGTTTTTCTTCCAGGCACTATTCAACAGCTGGACTTCTTGGATCGACATCAATCGCAATGGTGGCGCGCGCGGTTTCTGGGAACCGGCGACCTGGGAGTTCAGCAGCAACATGGTGGTTCTTTGCTTGGTCCCGCTGATTTTTGCCTTCGAGCGCCGGGTTCCTTTGCAATTTTTGTTGCTGCGAAGGAACCTTCCGCTGCACCTGCTTGGCTCGATCGTCTTTTCCATCTTCCATGTCGGCGCCATGGTTGCGTTGCGCAAACTGGTTTATCAGTGGCATGGCCAAAATTATGAATTTGGCGACCTTTGGCCTCAGTTTGGTTATGAATACGTCAAGGACGTGCGCGGGTATTTCCTCATCCTTGGCGCACTGATAGCGTACCGCTTGCTATTGCTGCGCTGGCAGGGTGAGGCCAAGCTGCTCGAAGAGCCGGACGAAGGCCCGCCGGTCGAGCCGATCGAACAACCGGAACGCTTCCTGGTGCGCAAACTGGGCAAGGAATTCCTGCTGCCTGCAGCAGAGATAGAATCGGTGCAAGCTTGGGGCAATTACGTCAACTTGCGTGTGCGCGGACATGACTACCCGCTACGCTCCACCATGGCCGCAATCGAAAAGCGCCTCGATCCCAAGCGATTTTTGCGGGTGCACCGCAGTTATGCGGTCAATCTGGACTACATTGTGGAAATCGAGCCGCTTGACTCGGGCGATGCCAGGGCCAAGCTGCGCGACGGAAGTTTCGTGCCGGTAAGCAGGCGCTATCGGGATGAGTTGCGCAGGGTATCGGGAACCTGACGCTAGGCCTTGCTTCGGCTATCGTCTTGATACTGCGTCCTGTTAGAGCAATGGAAAAGGCCGAACATCAGGAAGCGAGGACGCAACCACAAAACGCGACCTCGCCACCTTAACGGACCTATAATATCGCCAACCTTCAATTGGAGTCATTGCATGCCCACCCTCATCGCCGGTCTTATTATCTTCCTCGGCCTCCACTCGCTACGGATATTTGCCGACGACTGGCGCACTGCGCAGATCGCACGCATGGGCAAGCTTCCCTGGCGCGGCTTTTATTCCATTGTTTCGCTGGTCGGCTTTGTCCTGATCGTTTGGGGATTCGGCATGGCACGGCAAGCGCCGGTTGTGATTTGGTCGCCGCCGATTTGGACGCGTCATGTGGCGGCCTTGCTGGTGTTGGTGTCGTTCATTCTGGTCACCGCCGCCTACGTGCCGGGCAATCGCTTCAAGGCCAAGATCGGTCACCCCATGGTGGCAGGCGTCAAGATATGGGCGCTTGCCCATTTGCTGGCCAACGGTACCTTGAACGACATCGTTCTGTTCGGCGCATTCCTCGTCTGGTCAGTTGTGCTGTTTGCCGTGTCGCGCCGGCGCGACCGGGCGGCCGGTGTGACCTATCCTATCCTTGGGGCCGGGCGCTCGGTGATTACCATTGTCATCGGTGCCTTGGCGTGGGCATTCTTTGTCCATTTTGGGCATCGCTGGCTGATCGGTGTCAGCCCGTTTGCCTGAATCGGCAGATCACGCCGAGGGTATCCTGAACGCTGTAGTGCCGTTTTCTGTCGCCTACGAGGAATTTACCCTGCGTGGCGACGCCAACCACGGCACTGCCGGCAGTGCATTGCTGCTGCACGGTGCTGGGGCAAGTGCGCGCCACAAGTTCTCAATTTTGCGCAATGCGCTCGCCGTGCGCGGTGTGGGCATGACCTGTTTCGATTGCATCGGCCACGGCGAGACCGGTGGCGACATGGCCGCATCGTCCTTGGCCAGTCGCACTCGGCAGGCGCAGGCCGTAATAGCCGCGCACAACGTGAACGAGCCGCTCGCCCTTTTTGGCTTCAGCATGGGCGCCTACAACGCCATCAAGCTTACCCAAAGCCACAAGGTCGCGTCACTGGTGCTGATCGTCCCCGGCGTGTTCACGCCTCAAGCTTACGAGGTGCCGTTCGGCCCGCAGTTCTCGAACATAATCCGGCGCGAACGCAGTTGGAGCGATACGGATGCCTGGGACATTGTCGGCAATTTCTCCGGCCGCCTGCTGGTCATCGCGGCAGGCAACGATGCGGTGATCCCGCGCGAAATTCCCGAACGGCTGGTGCAATCGGCCCACTGTGCGACATGGAAGCAATTGCTGGTCGTGCCCGAAGCGGAACATCGGCATCTGTTTTCGCTGTTGCTGGAACAGCCAAACGAGTTTGATGCGACGTTGGACCTGATCTCACAATGCCTGGGCGTATCTCGAAAGCCCGGCTAGCCTGCCGAGAACGCGGCAATGATAGGACAGCGCTGTGCATCGTCGGTATGTTCGCATTTGTCGAGCAACTGGGCTAAAGCGTGTTCGATGTTTTGCAGATCGGCGATCTTTGCGCGCACATTGTCCAGCCGGCTCTGTGCCAGTTGCCTTACCTGAGGTCGGTCGGCGCCATCGTTCAATTTCAGCAGTACCGCGATATCATCGAGTGAAAACCCCAGGCCTTGGGCGCGCTTGATGAAGCGGATCCGTTCGACCAATGCAACAGGGTAATGGCGAAAGGCCTTGCCCGGCGGTGCCGGCTCAGGTTGCGGCAACAGTCCGACGCGCTGGTAGTATCGGATTGTTTCGATTCCAACGCCGGCTTCGCCGGCGAGTTTGCCGATGGTAAGCCCTCCCAATGCGGATAGGTCTGTCATACTCATTTTTTCAGCGTATCCAAATCGGCGTGGCGCAGGCGCAGTGCATTGGTGATGACCGACACAGAGCTGAAACTCATCGCGGCACTGGCAATCATCGGGCTCAACAGCCAACCCAACCAAGGAAAAAATACACCGGCTGCCAGCGGCACGCCAAGGAAGTTGTAGACGAAGGCAAAAAACAGGTTCTGCCGGATGTTGCGCATGGTCAATCTGCTCAAGGTGCGCGCACGCACGATTGCTGCCAGATCGCCCTTGGGCAGGACCACGCCGGCGCTTTGCATGGCAATGTCTGTGCCGCTGCCCATGGCAATGCCGACGTCGGCCTGCGCCAGTGCCGGCGCGTCGTTGATGCCGTCTCCGGCCATTGCAACGCGGTGCCCATCGATTTGCAGTTGCTTTAATAGCGCCAGTTTGTCTTGCGGCAGCAATCCGGCGTGGTATTCCTCGATTCCGACCGTCCGTGCTACCGCTTCTGCGGTTGCCGCATTGTCCCCCGTCAACATGACGACACGCACACCGGACGCACGCAACTGCCGCACGGCATCTGCGGCACCGGGCTTGACCGGGTCAGCCAACGACAGTGCGCCGGCCGCGCGTCCAGCCGTTGCGACATAGACGAGGGTGTGCGCGTACCGGGCACAATCTGCCGCAAAGACGTCAAAGCTGCTTACGTCCACATGTGCGTCTTGCATCTGGCGCAAGCTGCCCAGCAGTACGGGCAAGCCGTCGATCAGGCCACTCACCCCCAGGCCGTTGTGCGCGCGAAAATCACTTACCGCCGCAGGGACGATTCCGCGCCCGGACGTGTAACGCAATATCGCGCGGCCCAACGGATGTTCGCTCAAGGTTTCCAGGCTGGCAACGTAGCGCAGCACACTTTCTTCATTGCCGCCGTCCGCTACCTGCACCGCTTGAATGCTGGCTTTGCCCTCTGTCAGCGTGCCGGTTTTGTCGATTGCCAGCACGTCGATTTTTTCCAGTGTCTCCAGCGCCTCGGCATTCTTGATCAGTACGCCGGCCATCGCCCCGCGTCCGACTCCCAGCATGATCGACACCGGTGTCGCCAGTCCCAGAGCGCAAGGGCAGGCGACGATCAGCACCGATACAGCCGCCACAAGCCCGTTCGCCATGGCCGGGGCCGGACCAAACAGTGCCCAGCCGGCGAAGCTCAATAGCGCGCTGCCTATAACGGCCGGAACGAACCAGGACGACACCTTGTCGGCCAGTTTCTGTATCGGTGCACGCGAACGACCCGCATCGCCGACCATCTGCACTATATGGGCGAGCAGGGTGTCGCGCCCCACTTTGTCGGCGCGCAACAGCAGGCTGCCGACTTGGTTGATCGTACCGGCACTGAGTTTGTCGCCTTGTTTTTTCTCCACCGGCATCGGCTCGCCCGAAAGCATCGATTCGTCGACCTGCGAATTGCCGTCAACGACTTCGCCGTCGACGGGCACCTTGCCTCCGGGCTTGACGCGCAACCGGTCTCCGATTTGTACCTTGTCGAGGGCAATTTCCTGCTCGCTACCGTCGACCGCGACGCGCCAGGCCAAGTCCGGCACCAGTTGCATAAGTGACTGGATTGCGGAATTGGTACGCGAACGCGCGCGCAGCTCGAGTACCTGACCCATCAGTACCAGCGTCACGATGACTGCCGCAGCTTCAAAATAGACTGGTGCCATGCCGGCCATCTTGAATGCCGGCGGCAAGGTGTCCGGCATCAACCAGGAGACCAGGCTGAACAAGTAGGCTGCCGAGGTACCCAATCCAATCAGCGAAAACATGTTTAATTGCCGGCTCTTGAACGAGGCGACGGCGCGCACCAGAAAGGGCCAACCGCACCACAGCACAACCGGCGTCGCCAAGGCAGCCTGCAAGCCATCAAACCACATCATTCCGAGTTTCGCGTGCAGATTCAGCCCGGGCATCATATCGCCCATTCCCAGCACGAGCAGAGGAATGCTGCACGCCAGGCCAATCCAGAAACGGCGTGTCATGTCGCGCAGTTCGCTATCGTCGGCCTGCGCGGTTGCGTCGCACGGTTCCAGCGCCATGCCGCATTTCGGACAGGAGCCTGGGCCGATCTGTTCCACTTCCGGGTGCATCGGGCAAGTATAGATTGCCTTGCTTTCGGCTAAGGTTGGTTCTTGAACCTGCGCTGGCTGCAAGTATTTGAGCGGATCGGAGACAAATCGCTCGACGCAACGCTTGCCGCAGAAATAGTAAATCTTGCCGTCGTATTCGGCCGAACGCGCCGGATCGGCTGCCGCGCGCATGCCGCACACAGGATCTGTGTACGGTTTATCCATAGGCGCTGCCGCCGCGCCATGTTCGTGAACGGCGCAGCAGCTATGTGCCGCCTTGTCACCGGTTTCCTCACTGGTGGGCTTTGCAGGGGAATGCTCCATTGATGTTCGCCATGAGTTAGGGGTATGGGTACACTATAAACCCTGTACTCAGGACCAGAGTCAAGCAAATCAAGAAATCTGCTTGCTGCCTGTATGAAAAATGAAGATACAACGCCGATCCAAATTCCTCCCAAGCTCCGGATAATATTTACAACGTATAATGATGACAACTTTCATTATCAAGAAGAACTGAGAAAACATGCGGGACGCCTATTACGTTTCGGTCGACGACCTTGCCGTGGGCATCTACGTTCACCTCGACATGCGCTGGGTGGAACACAATTTCTCGCTCAATAGCTTCAAGATCAAGAATGCCGCCCAGATTGCCGATATCAAGGCTCTCGGTCTGAAGAAGATCCGGATCGATCCGGCACGCAGCATTTTTGTGCCTGAACCATACCAGGAGCCGGAGCCAGCTGGTCAGACCGCTGTGCCCGAGAGCGAAAATTCTGCTGCGCCTGGTGCAAGCGGCCGTCAGATATCTGCAGGAGACGCGCCGCAGCATGCGGTGATTGCTGAACGCCAGGAGTTTCTCGACCAGCAACGCATTGCCATCGAAGAATGCGAAAGACAATTTGCGCAGGCTGCAACCAGCCTGCGCAATATCAATGCCGACATGCACGCGCGACCGCAGCAGGCGCGCGAAAATGCGACCGAGCTGGTGCAGGGCATACTGCAAACCATCCTGCACGACAAGGATGTTGCGATCCATTTGATGAACGACAAGGCCGGCGCCGAAGAGATGTATTTCCATGCGCTTAATGTGTCCGTGCTCGCGATGATGCTCGCCAAAGAACTCGGCATGCCTTCCGAAGACATTAAACAGCTTGGCATTGGCTGCCTGTTTCACGATGCCGGCAAGACGGAGATCCCTGCGCGTATTTTGAAAGCACAGTCGCCTACGCGCAGCGAAATTAACGTGCTGCAACAGCATTGCGCCTATGGCCACGCCATCGGGGTCAAGATGGGTTTGTCGCAACAGGCGCTCGATATCATTTCCCAGCATCACGAGTGTTACGACGGCACCGGCTATCCCAAGCTATTGATCGGCGACGAAATATCTCCATTGGCCAGGATTGCCGCCATCGTCAATGCCTACGACAATCTGTGCAATCCACCTGTGGCGGCGCACGCCATGACACCCTACGAAGCCTTGTCCCACATGTATGCACATGAGCGTCATCGTTTCGATATAGGTTACCTCAGCGTGTTCGTCCGTTGCATGGGCGTCTACCCGCCCGGCACCTTGGTGCGCCTGTCCGACGATAGTATCGGCCTCGTCGTCGCCGCCAATTTCGGCATGCCCTTGCGCCCGAAGATTCTAATTTTCGACCCCTCCGTACCCAAGCACGAGGCGACCGTTCTGAATTTGCAGGAGGCTCCCGAATTGAGTGTCCGCGACAGCCTGCGTCCCGGCGATATCGGCGTCGATGTCTATGAGTACCTGAGTCCGCGCACCCATGTTACTTATTTTTTCGAGACTCCGAAGCGCGACAAATCGCGCTAGAAAATGACTCCTCATGCGCCGCAGCCTGCTTCTCATCATTTCCCTCTGCTGCATAGCGCTGATACCGATCCATGCCCTGGCGGCCGATACACTGAAAGTCGGCACCAAACGCTTTACGGAATCCTATGTGCTGGGCGAGATCCTGACGCAAACCGCGGCGCCATTTGCCGAAGTCGAGCAGAAGGCCGGCCTTGGCAATACCGCGATTGTGTTCGAGGCGCTCAAATCGGGAAGCATCGACGTCTATCCGGAATACCTTGGCACCATCGACCTTGAACTGCTGCACCACCAGGGTTCAAGCTCGCTCGAACAAATCAATCGCGAACTGGCGCCGCTTGGCCTGGGTGCCGGCGTCGCGCTCGGCTTCAACAATAGTTATGCCCTGGCCGTGCGCGCAGGTGACCAGAAGAGCTTGGGCATATACACCTTGAGCGACCTGGCAAGGCAACCGGCCTTGCGCTATGGCCTGTCTCACGAATTTCTCGGCCGCGCCGATGGTTGGCCGGGCCTGGCTCGGCAATACAGCCTGCACGTGCAGCCTATGGGGCTCGATCACGGCATCGCCTACACCGCATTGGCACAAAACCAGGTCGACGTGATCGATATCTATTCCACCGATGCGCAAATACGCCAATATGGCCTAGCGGTGTTGAAGGACGATGCCGGCTATTTCCCGCGCTACGATGCCGTCCTGCTTTACCGCCTGGACCTGCCGCAACGATTTCCGCGAGCCTGGCAAGCCATGCAACAACTGCGCGGACGGATCGGCGAATCCGACATGATCGGCATGAATGCCGCCGCCGAACTCGACGGCAAGGCTTTTCGCGACATCGCCCGCCAGTTTTTGCGGCCGGAATCGGGCATTGCGCAATCGTCCGGTCTTTGGGGAAAACTATTCGACGCCAGCCTGTGGCGGCTGACGCGCCAGCATGTCCTGCTGGTTCTGCTTTCGGTCGGCGCGGCGGCACTGTGCGGCATTCCACTCGGCATGCTGGCCGCGCTGCGCCCGGCGTGGAACCAGCCGATCATGGCATTGGTTGGTGTGCTGCAAACCATTCCCTCGCTGGCTTTGCTCGCCATGTTGATTCCACTGCTTGGCAGCATTGGCACCGCGCCGGCATTGATCGCATTATTTCTTTACGCATTGTTACCCGTGGTGCGCAGCACCTGCATCGGCATCGAGCAGGTGCCCCCCGAAATGCGGCTCGCGGCGCTGGCCCTGGGTTTGCGTGCACCGGACTGTATTCGTTTCGTTGTCTTGCCGCTGGCTTCCCCTGTCATCTTGAGCGGCATCAAAACGGCGGCAGTGATGAGCGTCGGTACGGCCACGATTGCTGCATTCATCGGGGCCGGCGGCTATGGTGAACGTATCGCGACAGGACTCGCCCTGAACGACAACGACATGTTGCTCGCCGGCGCAATTCCTGCGGCGGCGCTCGCGTTGATCACGCAGTTCCTGTTTGAGATGGCAGAGCGGCGGCTCGGCAAGCGCTGACTTCGCGTGGGAGTCGCGCCCTCAGTAATGGACTTCCTCAAGCAACCTTAGCGTCTCGCCGAAGTTCCATACGCGCCGGATTTCAATCGCATCATATTTTTGCGCCAGAGCAGGGGGAAACACGGAATAGGGGGCTCGCACGCGCACAATGCGCATCACAGCTTCGTCAATCTCTCGCCGGCCGCTTGATCGATTGATGATGATTTCCTTTACCGTACCGTCGGCGCGTATCGACACCGTCACGACCGGATCTTCCCGCGTCAGATCCTTGACCCGTTGGGAATAGTTCAGGTCGCCGTTGGCTTCGATCTTGGTGCGCCAGCTTCTGATATAGGCGTCGGCGACGATATCGTGGTCATATAGACCGAATACCGAGCGCGGCCGCGTGTCCTGTGCCGGCCTGTCCGATTCGCCGGTCGGCGGAGGCGGCGTAGAGAAATCCATTTTGCCGATCTGGTTCAAAACATTGCCCGCCAGGCTGCCAGTATTGCCACCGTTTGGCTGACTGCCGCCGCTAGGCAAATTACCGCGCCCGGCGCTGTTGTTGCCTTGACCATTGCCGTTGCCGCCGCTAGTGCCGTTGCCGTTCTGCGGATTGGCTGCCGTGCCCGGCCCCGAGGCATTGCCGGGCGAGGTATTGGCTGCCGCACGGGCTGCAGCAGTTGCTGCAATCCGCGCGTTTTCGCGTTGATTGGCTGCGTCGGCATCGGCTTTTTGACGTGCTGCCAAATCCTGGGCTTTTTGCTGCGCCGCCTGCTGGGCGGCCAACTCGTCCCGCTTTTGCTGCTCCATCGCGGCGGCACGTTGCCGCGCCGTTTCTTCAGCCTGCTTCTGCTTTTCCAGAGCGACTGCGCGTTGCCGGGCCGCTTCTTCTGCCTGCTTTTGTGCCGCCAGTTCCGCTGCCTTGCGTTCCGCTTCTGCCTGTTCCTGCTTGCGCAATTCTTGCTCGCGTGCTGCCTCGGCCTGTTTTTGCAAAGCCAGTTCCTGAGCTTGCTTGCGGCTCTGGTCTTCGGCATCCTTGCGTGCCTGCGCTTCCTTGCTCGCGCGCTGGGCCTCCACATCCGCCAACTCCTGCTTTTTGGCCGCTTCGCGCTGGCGTGTAGCTTCTGCTTCGGCCTGCTGTGCCGCTAGTTCGGCTGTTCGTTTCCTTGCCGTTTCCAGTTTGGCCAATTCATCGGCTTTGCGCGCTTCTTCGCGCTTGCGCGTCTCCTCATCAGCGGCGCGCTGCGCGGCTTGCTGCTCTGCCAGCTTGCGCTCCGTATCCTGCTCACTGATCTCTTCCCCCTGCTTGCGTTCGCCGGACTCCATGGTCACATTGGCAGGTTCGTTGGGCGCAGTTTCGGTGGCTTTGGTTTCCTCCGGTTTTTCGTAGCTCGGGGTTTCAGTCGGCTTCTCCACAGCAGGCGTCGGTTCTTGGGCAGTGTCAATGGCGCGCCTCGGCGCCTGCATCGCGATTGCAGGGGTTGCTGCCTGTTGCGGCGGTTGCGGCGGCAACGGCGTGCTGTCAACTTGTGGCGTGATGCGCACCCAATCGTCCGGATCGGGCGGCGGCAGCTTGAACGTGTCGGGGTGCTCGCCCGTTACTGCAATGACGGCTTGCTGGGCATATGCGGGCGCCGGTGACGATTGGTCAGCGGGGGGCGGTGCGCCCTTTTTGCGAATTGCACGGGCAAGGGCCGGCGTTGCTTCCAGGGCTTTCGCATTGTGCTGCGATTTCGCGGCGGTTTTTTGCGGCGCTCGCTTGACCCGCGCGCTTGGCGAGTCGGTCGGCACCTTGGTCGGGCTTGGCAATGCCTCCAAAGGTTTTGGCTCGGCCGGATTCGCCTTTGGCGGGGATGGGGGAATCGGGGCAGCCGCCGGCGAACCCGCCAGGTTGGCAATACGTATTTTCAGCTCGGGTGTTTGAGCGTGCGGCTCTTCCCATGGCAGGCTCAGGCCGGGCAGGCCCAAGCCGGGAAGGCCCAGGTGCAGGGTAAGCAAAAGCACGTGCAACAGCAGCGACAGGGCAATACCCGTGGTAATACGCACCCGGAAACGGTCAAAAAACTTGCGGATGCGTACTGAGGTGCGTACTTTCATGCCTATGCCAAGATAGTTGCGCGCGACGAAACGCTCGCCCAATGCCGAGTTAAGAAATCACTTTAAGAGTTTAGTGTACTTTATCCCGGGCACCATCAGGAACCGGCTGTGGTCTTGAACCGACAATGTTACACAGATGAAGTAGGTTAAATGACAATTTGAAGACAGATTGAGGGTGATCAGGCAAAGGAAAACGCCGAAATGGTCGACCCCTTGATGTCGCATTCGAAGATCTTTTTCCCCGCATGATCGCTGGCACCCGCGATCACCATCATGGGTAGCAGATGCTCTTCGCGCGGGTGTGATTGCCGGGCGCCGGGGGCGTGCTCCCAATTGCCGAGCATTTCGTCGCGTCGTGCGGGAGCTGCGTCTGCGGCCTGACTCAGCCAGGTATCGAATTGGCGCGATGGATGGGTGAAGCCGCCGTGAAAAAAGCCCTGCATGTTGTGGAAACTCATTCCACTGCCAAGCAGCAATACGCCCTCGTCGCGCAGGGCGCCAAGGGCCTTGCCTGCCGCGAGGTGATCATGCGGATCCAACCCGGTTTTGAGCGACAATTGCACAACGGGGATGTTGGCTTCGGGGAACATCAGGAGCAGCGGAATGAACATGCCGTGATCAAACCCGCGTTGCGCGTCCAGTCCAGCCGGCAAGCCCGCTGCGGTCAAGAGTTCGACAATGCGCTGGGCCAGTTGCGGTTCGCCCGGCGCGGGGTAGCGCAGATCATAGGTGTGCGCAGGAAAGCCGTAATAGTCGAAGAATAATGGCGGTCGGGCCGATCCAGTGACGGTAAAGGCAGTTTCTTCCCAGTGGGCCGAGACCACTACGATCGCTTTGGGCTTGACCGGCAGGCTCGAACCGAGCCCACGCAGGAATGCGCCCATCTTGTCCCATAAATGGGGATCGCCGGGCCAATCCATGAAGAAACACGGGCCGCCACCATGCGGGATATAGATACTGGGCATTGTAGCGGCGGGTTGCGAATGAGTTTCGTGCATGAGGTTGGCAAAGGGTTCGGATCGCCCCATGATAATGCATCCATCAATCGAGCGCTTGAAGATACTGTCGGCGCAAAGTGCGTCCCTGCGCGGATCTCGCGCGGCGGCAGAAATTGACTGCAAAAAACAGTGCTACTCGTCGCTTCGCGGCGCAGCACCATGGCGATAATACGAAAGATCGACAATCGCGCAGGTTTTCATGTCAGTTTCCCCTATTTCTTCGGGCAATACCGCGACGCTTGACGGTATGCAAAGTTCCGCCGCTTCAGGTGCCGCCATGCGGCCGCCGACGCAGGAAAAGCCGCAGCCCGCGGCGGAAGTCGTCCGTGACTGCATTGATCTTCCAGCTCCCACGCCTCACGCAAATCGCGTCGGCGTGGCCGCGTACATGTCCATCATGAATCCCGCACCTTCGGCGTCGGTACGCGTCGAAGCGTAGAATGGTCGACTATTGAAATGGATGTTGGTGCGTATTGCACTCCTGGCCTGGGTTGTGACGACAATAATCGCGCGCAAGAAAAAGACGCGCAAACGAAACCGAAAGCGGAACCGAATCGATGCAAACAGAACAGGAAGCTGAAGGCGGTTATCTCGGGCAATTCATCCCCCTGCAATACCATCACAACATGCTGATGGACAGCAATCGCATGATACCTTTCAAGGCCGCCATCGATTGCGTCGTCAAACCGGGCGCCAAGGTGCTTGAATTGGGCGGCGGGACCGGCGTACTATCCTGGTTTGCGGCGGCGAAGGCCGCCAAGGTATGGTGCGTTGAATTCAATCCTGACCTGGTCGCAGAATCGAAAAAGCTGTTGGCCATGAATCCGAACGGTGACAAGGTCGAAGTCGTCCATGCAGATGCTTTTGCTTACCTGCCGCCTGAGCCGGTCGACGTGATGATCTGCGAAATGATTCACGTTGCCATGCTTCGCGAGAAGCAGGTGGCGATGGTGGAATCGTTCAAGCAACGCTACCTGGCGCGCTTTGGCGGACCGCTGCCGACGCTGGTGCCTGCGGCGGCTCTCATGGCGGTCCAGCCCCTGCAGCAAGACTATCATTTTGAAGGGTATTACGCGCCCATCGTGCAGATCCAGGAACTGGTCCAGACGCAGGCAGGAACCGTGGAGATGGCGCGGCCCGAGCTCTACAGTATCCTCGACTTTACTCGAGAAACCGCGCCGGACATTGCGTGGGAAGGCGATTTCATCATGGAACACGACGGGACCGTCAACGCCTTGCGCTTCATCACCAAAAATGTACTGGCCGTTTTGCTGGAAAGTTCTTCCACCATTGATTGGCTCAACCGCTACATGGCATTTCCGCTCGCTCGTCCTGTGGTGGTCAGGAAAGGGGATACGTTGCGCGTGCGCTTCGCTTATCGCGCCGGCGGTCTGATTACTGAGTTGCAGGAGGCGTTGCGTGCCGACGTTGTAGACGTGACGGTCTGACTATTTCGGCGCGTCTTCCTGCACGCTTTCGGCATTGACCTGGACAGACGCCAATGTTTGTTGCTTTTTGACGAATTTCAAAATGCTGCTGCGTATGGTTTTCAATACGGTCAAAGAATTGAAAGGTTTGACGATAAAACCTTGTACGCCGTGTTGCACTGCCTGTTCCACGAGGTCCGGTTCGATCTTGCCCGACACGAGAAAAATGATGGCGCGCGGCAAGCCCGCGCGCAAGGTATCGAGAATGCTCAGCCTATCGTCCTCCTGACCAATGTCGACACAGACCACATTGGGCTGCAATTTGATCATGCGCGCCAGGCCCGCCGGGCTGGTATTGGCGTCGCCGACTACTTCATGCCCTCCGTCGGTCAGCACAGTGTTTAACAAGCCACGTGTAATTGCACTGCCATCGATGATTACGACTTTCAACATTGGTGTGTCTTCTTTTCATCGTCAGGTTTTCATAGCTAATTGAATCATAAAGGAAATTTCCACGATTTGTGGAGAGTCGTTGTATTTCTGCGCAATTTAAGATAGTTAAGAAATACGTAGTTTCGCAATTTTGGTCCAGCGCTGTCCGCGGTTTCGCTCATCGAAAGTGAGGAGGTTTCCCCAATTCATTCGTCCTGCCACCGGCAAAAAAATATTGCATTTGCGACAATGACAAATATAATGTTGAGTCTTACAAATCAATCCCATAATTCTGGGATTGATTTTTCTTAAGATTCCGGTATATCGTCAATCGTTTTGATTTGCGCAAGTTTGTATAAAAAATGCAAACTGATTGCGCGCATCAGTATCCAATTGAAGAAAACGCGGGTTCGGCAAAGCTTGGCGAACAAACGCGGGGAACGGGTTCGATGCACTTTAATATCAATATAAGCCAGGGACAGGGGAAGCCATCAGATGAAAGTGACAAAGCGGATTCAATTGGCGATCATGGTTGCGTGCTTTCCCGTCGCGGCACATGCCACGGCCTACAAGTGTTCGTTGCCGGGCGGCGGGACTACTTACCAGGATACGCCCTGCCAGACAGGCGTGGCGCAGCAAGCGGTAAGCCTCACCAATAGCAGTTCGGCTCTGGTGACCCTGATGGCCGATGTGGCCATGGTAGGTCTACACACAGCAGCGCGCCAGCAGCAAAGGCTGGGAAAAATACCCGATGCTGTCGCTGGCTGCCTGGCCACACTGAAGGGAACGCAGTTCGACGAAGCAGCCCAGCGCGCGCTGTCGTCATCCATGAGCGCCGGTGATTTGCAGACGGCCAATACCTTCTTTTCCAGCCCATCGGGTCGCAAGTTCGGCAAATTTATTGTCTCGCAAGTCTATATCAAGCTCGGCGAACCATCGCCCGACTCCGCACCAGCGATGACCGGCAAGGAAACGAGCGACGTGCAACGTTTTATCGGCACCGGTGCCGGCCAGTTCCTGGTGAGTCAAAATTTCATCGCTAATTCCGAATTGGCGCCGGCAATCGGGGCGCGCGTCGAAGAATTGAAAAAATCCTGCGGCATGCATCGATAGGCGCTCCTTTGCCATCGTCTCGAATTATTCAATCGCCGCTTTGACCAAGTAGGGCCCGTCGTTGAGACGGGCCGCATTTTTTTGCGCCATTCTAGACTCTGAGCCCATGACATCAGAAACTTTCGAACAGATATTGAACGCCTCACAAGCCTCCGGAGACTATAACCCCACATGGAAGCGATTCGTAAAAACGCGATTTTTTGTCCCAATGTCGGCAGAAAGCGGGGCTGACGGCGCGACGCTCTTTCATGTTTCGCCGGCTCCGCAAACCGGCAATGCCGCGGTCATGATTTCGGAGCATGCGGCGCATCTTGGCAACGGAAATTTTCATCAATCTGCGACAATGTTCGGCGCCGAGCTGGTGCGCAAACTGGGCCCGGACGTCGGCATTTTGATCGCCATGAGCGATCGAACATTTGGCATGCCGGCTGCGTTGGTTGCGCGGCTTAGAAAAGGCCTTGAGGCGGCAGAGGAAAAGGCAAAGTTGAAAGTCATGACTGCCGCACCGCCGCCAATGCCGGGTGCCGACCCTGCCGTGCAAACCGGCACAATCGCCAAGGCCCATTCGAAGTCCTCCACTGACTCCGCATTCCCGACTCTCGACGCCTCGTTGATCAACGTTCCCGCCCCCGTGCCAAGGTTGCAGAATTTGCCGCAATCCATCGAGCTGGAAAAAGCACGGTCCGGCGCCATCGCGCCAATCGCACTTGAGCCGGCACCTTCCCCTGCGCCTCCATTGAGCGGAGGTCTCGGGCAGCAGTTAATGCCACCTGCGCAGCCTGCATCATCAGCCTGCTCTGGTGCAAGGTCAATTCACTCAAACCCGTTGAACATTGGCGCTCTGGTTCCGCGCAATATATTTAATGAGAATCTGGGACTGCTTTTGTATGTGCCCGGCGCGTGGAAAGAAACAAAGAATGCCAAATCGCTGCAAATTGTCGACCCGGAGACAGGAGCAACGCTGGAGGCCACCGGTATGGAACGTACTGGCCGATCGGTGGAGCAGTGGAGCGCAATGCGCGTACCGATGGTGGCACAGGATTTCCCCTATTTGAAACAAATCGGCGGCTCCTGCGTCGTCAATGGAAATGATTGGGGAAACCGCATTCAGGCCGTGGTCACCGAATTTCGCGGTATGGCGCCCGATGACAGCGAGGAAAGCACTTATCTGCTTTGCTGCGTGCGCACTGAATCGATTTTGATTGCCGTCACAATCAATGCCAAGTCGCGCGTAGCGGAAAGAAATCGCGCGGTCTACGACTGGATATTTTCGCGCGTCGATGTGAACGACAAGGTCGCCAACGGCAAGGTCGAATTCGACAATGAAATCGTCGACGAAAGCACCGACCGAACCGGCATGGTGGGAAGCGGCTTGCGTTTGATGAGCCTGTCCATCCTGGCGAATTTTGTGATGCTCCGTTTTCTTGCTGACGCGCATCATCTGGTTATCATCTACGTCGGACTGTGCATTCTGGCGATGTCGGCCTTCGGCCTCTATCGCATCGCGCAGGGTTTGCTGGTTCCGCTTTGGGGAAAGATATTGGTGTTTATCGGGTTGGCTGTCCCCGGGTTGAATCTGGCGTTGTTGTTTGTGCTTCGCTGGTTGGCACGACGATACCTGCGCAGCGCCGGCTACAGTACAGGCCTATTTGGTGCATCCGAGGCAGTGCCGAAATCAAACCATGATCTGCGCAATGTGTTGATTGCCGCGCTGATCCTGACGTTGCCGCTGTACGGCTTGATCCGTGTCAGTGGCGTCAGCGGCTTTACGAAGGCACCGGTGCAGGCGCCGCCATTTTCGCCGGCTGACCATAGCTTCCAGGTTCAGATGCCGGGAAAGCCGATGGAGGTGAGCCTCGCGCCGGTCCCTGGCGCGCTCGATTCCCATTTGTATCAGTCGCTCGATGGCGAGTGGACGTATTACGCCGGCTATACCGAATACGAGAAGGAACCTGAAGACTTCGCTCATGCACTCGACAACATGGCGCAATACTATGCCGATCGGGCTCTAGGTCGAATCGTCGCGGAAAGAAACATCACCTTCGACGGCGGCGACGGCAAGAGTGTCAAAATTGCGCAATCGGATGGCGCAATCGCCGAAGTAAATTACGGCTTTTCCGGTTCGCGCCTCTATATGGTCGAGGTCGTCTATCCTGCAGCACAAAAGGATTCACCGAAAATCGATGAATATTTTGCTTCCTTTTTTTCGCAATAGGAACATCACCCGGTTGGCACCCTTTTTGCCGCAAGAAGACGACTGGAATTCAAAGACCGAGTTTCGCCGCCAGGCCAATGCGTTGTAACTTGCCGGTTGCACCCTTGGGAATTTCGTCGAGGAACAGGATCTTGCGCGGCACCTTGAAGTCGGCCAAACGTATGGCCGCAAATTCGCGCAGTTCCTTCTCCGTCGCATTGGCGCCTTCGCGCAATACTACGACGGCGCCGACTTCTTCGCCAAGCTTGTCGTGCGGTATGCCGAAGGTGACGACCTGTTGCACGGCCGGATGATCCATCAGGATTTCGTCAACTTCACGCGGCGATATCTTTTCGCCGCCGCGACTGATGATTTCCTTCAGGCGTCCCGTGATGCTGAGATAACCATCGGCGTCCATCACACCCTGGTCGCCGGTGCGGAACCAACCGTGCGTGTAAGCCTCGGCATTTGCTTTGGGGTTGTTTTCGTATCCACTCGTTACGTTCGGGCCGCGTATGACGATTTCACCGGTTTGGCCGCGCGCCAACATCTCACCCTCGGTATCCATGATGGCGACTTCGGGGCCTGCGGCCAGCCCGACAGTTCCCGGAATGCGTTTCGCCGGAGGCAGCGGATTGCTCGCCATCTGGTGTGCGGCTTCGGTCATGCCGTAGGCTTCGACCAGCGGCGCGCCGAACACCTGCTCCAGTCCGGCGATGACCTGCGGCGGCATGGAGGACGAAGACGAACGCATGAAGCGCAAAGGATTGGCCGCAATCACATCGCTGTTTTGCGTTGCTCGCGCCAAGATTGTCTGATGCATGGTTGGCACTGCCGTGTACCAGGTCGGCCTTGCCTCGGTCATCCAGGAAAAGAACTTCAGCGCATTGAATCCAGGCGTGCAAAATATGGTGCCGCCGGCAGACAAGGGCGCCAGCAACCCTGCGATCAAGCCATGGATGTGAAACAGAGGCATGATGTTCAGGCCGCAATCCTGTCCTGTCAATTTCAGGCTGCTACGCACGTTCGCAGCGGAAGCGCACACGTTGGTATGCGATAGCGGCACAATTTTCGGACGCGAGGTCGTGCCTGACGTATGCAGGATAAGTGCAATGTCATCAGGCCGGGCCACGCCGCTTAGTGCGGGCGCGCAAGCGGATTCAGGCTTGGATTGGGTCAGCGTAAATGCGCCTGCGCCTTCATCGGAAGATATCAACTCCAGAATTTGCACGCCCAGTTTCGCCGCGACGGCGAGTGCAGGCGATTGGCTGCCCCGTTCCACGACCAACGCCTTGGCATGCAAGTCGGAAAGATAAAATTCGAACTCGTCTGCTCGATAGGCCGGATTTAACGGAGCCGCAGTGGCGCCCGCGGCGATGCAGACGAACGCGCTTGCCATCTCCGGTCCATTGGGCAGCACGATCGCGACACGATCCTGGCGCCCGATCCCGAAGCCGTTGAGCGTGTCTACAGTTCGATGCAGGTTGGCGCGCAGCCCAGCATAGTTCAATGCCACTGCGCCCGAGGCGCGAAGTGCCGTGGCTTGATCGACTCCGGTCGATATCAGTTCGACGATGGTTGAAAATTCTGGCATGGCATGTTCCCCGAAAAATGAATGTGTCGATTCTTGTTACAGGCGTGCGCGAAATTGCTACGCGATGCTACGCCCCTTTACGGCGCTATGCGCAGCTTGCCGTTGTGTTCGTTGACGTTCTTTGCCAGCAGGGAAGCGAGAGCATAGACTGCCTCTATATTCGGTGTAGGCGTGCCGGTGATCCGACCCATTTCCAGCACCGTGCCCACCAGCGCATCGAGTTCAATTGGTCGCCCTGCCTCAATGTCCTGGAGCATGGACGTCTTGTGTTTGCCGACCGCGGCGGCACCGGCAATGCGCTGATCCAGAGAGACCTTGAAATTGACTCCGAGCGTTTCGCCTATTTTCTGTGCTTCTTGCATCATGCGCGCCGCCAGTTCGCGGCTGGGCCCAAATTCGCAAATGTCGACGAGGGTTGCATGGGTGAGGGCGCTGATGGGATTGAAGCTCAGATTTCCCCACAGCTTGATCCAGATTTCAGAGCGGATGTCCGATGAAATTGGGGCTTTGAACCCTGCTTTGCGCAATGCATCGGCGAGCGACCGGATACGCGCTGTATCGTGGCCGTCAAGCTCGCCCAGAGTGAAGCGGTTACCTTCGATATGCCGGATAACGCCTGGCGCGACCATCTCGCAAGCCGGGTAAACGATACAGCCGATAATGCGGTCGATATCCAGGTGCGACGACACAATGCCGTTGGGATCGACCGCTTCGACTCGTCTTCCCTCATACGGGCCGCCGTGTTTGTGAAAGTACCACCACGGCACGCCGTTTTGCGCTGTGACGATCATGGTCTCAGGACCCAGCAGGGCAGGTATTTGGGCCGCCACCGGCGCTACCTGGTGCGCCTTCATGCCGAGTATCACGACGTCCTGAGGTCCAAAATCGGCGATGTGCTCGCTTGCGCGGACGGCGGCAACGTGTTCGCTGCCGTCTTCCATGACCAGCTTCATGCCATCTTCCCGAACGGCTTTCAGGTTGGCCCCGCGAATGACGGCGCTGACATCGTGCCCGTGTTCGGCAAGCTTGACTGCCAGGTACACCCCAATGGCACCGGCACCTACAACACAAATCTTCATGATTGATTTTCCGCCATGTTTTTCGTTGCACCTTCGAACACATCGCACAAGGTGCCGATGCCAACGACAGTGACAGTGACCTCTGTGAGGCTGCTGTTTCGCATGAGCCCGACGCCGAGCGAGGTTCCGCGGACGATGATGGCTCCAGGAATTAATGCCGTCTCGCGCGCAACGGACCTGCCGGTAGCGACCGGTGATTCGAACATGTTTCCCTGGTGGACATCAATGATTCCCCGGTTCAGAATGCCGAACCCGAGCGTGCCTTCTTCGCTGAAGCGTATCCAATGGGTCATTTGTTATAGATTTGCGAAAACTGGATCGCAGGTTGGCGAAGGCGTCCAGAAGTAGTCATGTCTATCCAAAAGTTTCAGTATAACCCTGTACCGCAGTTGAGGAAATGTGCTTTAATTGTCTCCCAACAAGGCGTGAATTTGGCGATGCAAAAGTCAGCCTTGAGCAAAGCTCAAAATCGAACGCGATTCGATGTCGATCAGTGCTCTTGACTAAATGCCATCATTCAAAATGCCGACAAGAACGCATCGCGAGAAGCGTTCACATTTCAGCTTGGATTGCCTTCCCAGAGCAGCATGTCCCCGATCGCATTGATGCCCTTTCAGGCGCATTGGTGCGAGCGCAGTTCCGAAATTTCGTCCTGAAAAACGCATAAGGAATCGATTGCATGTCGGCTGAAGTTCTTGAACCATCGCCTTTCCCCATCGCGGCCGCAGCGAAGCGACAGCGCTGGGTTCAGCTTGCCATCGGCGTCGTTTGCATGGCAATGATCGCCAACCTGCAATATGGCTGGACGCTGTTCGTCAACCCACTTGACCAGAAATATCATTGGGGGAAATCGGCTATTCAGGTTGCCTTTTTTATCTTTGTGTTGGCGGAGACGTGGCTTGTACCGGTGGAAGGCTACCTGGTCGACCGTTTTGGTCCGCGCCTGGTCGTCATGTTCGGCGGCCTTCTGGTGGGCGTAGCATGGTCCATCAACGCCTTTGCCGACTCGCTCGCCTTGCTTTATTTCGCTGCCGCGCTTGGCGGCATCGGTGCGGGGGCTGTCTACGGTACCTGCGTCGGCAATGCGCTTAAATGGTTTGCGGACCGTCGCGGCCTGGCAGCCGGTTTGACTGCAGCGGGTTTTGGCATGGGCTCGGCCGCCACCATCATTCCGATCTCGGTGATCATAAAAACGCAGGGCTACGAGACGGCATTCCTGTACTTCGGCATCGGCCAGGGACTGGTGGTGTTTTTACTTTCTTTTCTGCTCAGTGGGCCGGTGAAAGGAGCGGCACGGAGCGAGGCAACTGCCACCGTCCACGTCGCGCAAACGAAGGTTGACTTCACCTGGATACAAATGCTTTGCACGCCGGTATTCTGGGTCATGTATTTGATGTTTGTTCTCATGGCTGCCGGCGGTCTGGTGGCGACGGCGCAATTGGCGCCGATCGCCAAGGATTTCAAAATTGCCGATGTGCCGGTTTCCTTGCTTGGTTTGACCTTGCCTGCGCTTACGTTTGCCTTGTCGCTCGATCGCATCTTCAATGGCTTGACGCGGCCTTTTTTCGGTTGGGTGTCGGACTATGCCGGACGAGAAAATACGATGTTCATTGCCTTCGGCATTGAAGCGGTTGGGATCTATGCGCTGAGCTTACTGGGACAGAATCCCATCTGGTTCGTGTTGCTCTCAGGCCTGGTATTTTTCGGCTGGGGTGAGATCTACAGCTTGTTTCCATCTTTATGCGGCGATACTTTCGGCGCGCGCTATGCCACCACCAACGCAGGTCTGCTTTACACCGCCAAAGGCGTGGCCTCTCTCCTGGTCCCGTTGTCGAACAAGCTCGCCGACGCAACCGGCGGTTGGCATGTTGTGTTCTATGTTGCGGCGACCATGAATGCGATCGCCGCACTGATGGCGCTTGGTGTGCTCAAGCCCATGCGTTCTCGCATGCGCAATTTGCATCCGCCGGCTCGTTAGCCGGGGTGTTCTCGCTGCGGCGCGGAAAATTGCGCCCTCTAGTACGAGGGCGCTTGTGCATTACTTTGCAATCAGCAGGAGGAGGCCTCGTCCACAAATGCCGTAAACATAGCCTTGGCCGCCGATGAAGGTTTCGCTACCAGCTGGCGTAACCTGGCCCGCGCCTTCATCCCACGCGCATGTGTCGGTTACGCGATACCAATTCTTGCCGGCTCCGGGCGAGGGCAGAGTGAAGTTGACACTGGCGGACCAGCCGTTGTATCCGACATAGATTGACGAATACGAATCGCCCAGCAGGCTTCCGTTCAACACGTAGGCCAGATCATGGTTATTCGAACTGTTCCAGTAATTTGAATCCGGTGTCGTGCCGGCCGGCGTGTACCAGGCAAGCTGTGCCGCCGTGTACCAGGTGACCGGTCTCAGGGCCGCATGCGCCTTGCGGAATGCGATCATGCCCTTGGCATACGCATTGAAGTTGTTTTGGTCCGTCGACCAACTATAGTTCAGCCAATTGCCGACCGAATCGAGATTATAAGGATTGTTGTTGCAATTGATTGAGCGCAGAAATTCGTCGCCACCGGTAATCATCGGTGTGCCGGCGTCAAGCATCATGAAGGCGAGGCCGACGCGTGCCGCAGCACGTTGATCCGATGCGCCGCCGCCCTGATCCCAACTGATGTTATTCGTGCTTCCGCCATCGGACGGACCGTATGGCCATGTCTGATTGTTGTTGGAGCCGTTGCAGGAGTACAAATCCTTGAGGGTGAAGCCGTCGTGCGCCACCATGAAGTTGACAGAATTCCATGGGCTGCGTCCGCTGCCCTGATAGAGATCGGACGAACCTGCGAAACGCGTCGCCAGTTGGCTCGGCGTCACCGGGGTCACGCCCATCTGGTTTTGCGCTTGGCGCAACGTGTCGCGATAGATGCCGTTCCATTCCGACCAACCCGTAGGAAATCCGCCGACCTGATACGAATTTCCGCCGATGGCCCAAGGCTCTGCAATCAGGTCGACGCCATTGCCGCCTGCCGCGGGGCGCGGCGGCAATTCGCGCACGATACGATTGAGTGCATTGTTGGCATCACTGCTGCTGAAGTTGTAGCAGCCCTGCGTGCATGTATTGCCCAGCACCGAAGCGAGGTCGAAGCGAAAGCCGTCGACACCCATGGTCTTGTTCCAGTAATACAGCGAATCGACAATCAGGTTTTGCGCGATCGGGTTGTAAGTGTTGTAGTTGCCGCCGACGCCTGTGTTGTCCCATGAACTCTGGTTGTCGCTGGTCAGTTCGTAGTAGGTGGGGTTGTCCAGCCCACGATAAGACATGACGTTGTAGGTCGTGTTATCCGTACTGCTCCAGGCATAGCCTTCACCGGTATGGTTGTATACC
Organism: Burkholderiaceae bacterium; assembly: GCA_036561005.1. Classification (GTDB taxonomy): domain Bacteria; phylum Pseudomonadota; class Gammaproteobacteria; order Burkholderiales; family Burkholderiaceae_D; genus PKWO01. The sequence goes on from DATBQE010000110.1 coordinate 45,921, forward strand.
ACGTCCAGGTAGACCTTGATGCCGGCATTATGGTAAGCCGCCACCATGGCTTGAAACTCCCTGGTCGGGCCGCCGGCCGATTTGTCGGAGGAATAGCGGCGATCCGGAGCAAAATAATTGAATGTGCTATAACCCCAATAGTTTTGGCCTACCGTGGAATTCGGCGTGTTGTCGTTCGCATCGTTTTGCGTCTCTTGCACCGGCAGGAATTCGACAGCCGTCACGCCGAGGCTGGCAAGATAGGACGCCTTGAGCGCCGCGCCCTTGTAGGTTCCCTGGTAGGCGGAGGCAATCGAAGAGTCGTTCCTGGTCAGGCCGCGGACGTTGACCTCGTAGACAATATCGTCCTTCTGTGCGCGCGTCGGTTTAGTGCCGGTCGAGACCGAGCCGTTTGGCAGCACAATGCCTTTGGGCACATAGGCGCCGCTATCCTTGTTGCGATATAAGGCTCCCGATGCATAGACGGTGCTGTCGGTCCAGGTGGCATTGACGGGGTCTTGGCTCAGTTCCAGCGCGTAGGGATCGTACAACAGCTTGTTTGGGTTGAAGCGATTGCCTGCGGAATCGACATCCGTGATGAAGCCGGCACTGCTGCCCTTGGTCCAGGATGCGTTATAGGGCCAGTTCGGTCCCCATGCGCGATATCCGTAATACACCGTGCCGCTGATTCCTGCAGCCTTGATTGCCGATACCGGCACGGTAACCTGCCAGACATTTGGCGTGTTGGGATCAAGAGTCGGCAGATATTTCGCCAACTCTGCCTGACCGTAACCGGCGCTGAACAGGTCGAGCTCAATGCGTGAGGCGCGCGATGAGTAAATTCGAAAAGTGATGTTTGCCGCTGAGCTGTCGTACTTGGCGCCGAGGTTTTGCGCGTTCACGGCGGCTTGCGACGGCGCCGGAATGAGTGCGCAGGCGGCCGCTGCCGCAATCGCAAGAATGGCGATCGATTTGAAACCCATGGAAGTCTCCTCCAAATGTTTTCGTGGTTCGCTCGACCTTCCGTCTTCGCGGTATCGGCCGACGATGATTGTGTTGTTTCCGATTTTTCAGCCCGGGCGCTATTCGAACCTCGAGTTTTATGTCTCCTCCTTGCTTTGCGATAAAGTAATTTCCGTGCAACAATATTTTGATTGCATCTCATGGTGAGGCTGTTAGGGAGTTTGTACTATAACTAGATTATGTGTCAAATTAAAGAGAATAAAGTTAGAATTTGTGATTGCTAAAATTATTAAGTATATGAATTTATTGAAAATAATAGAAAATATTTTTATTATGTGGGATTATTGAATTAAGGTAATTTGACTACATTTTGTAATGTAGTCGATGATTTGCAATTGAAAGGTGAATACAACCGCCGGATGTTCACTGCAGTTAGCGGCTTGTACTGGTCGCTGAGCCGACGGCAACGAACTGGCCTTACGTCTTTAGCGGCCGTTGACGTGTTGGTGGCTTCTCGCCATTCAGGCGGGTCAGCGATGCATGTAGCCGTAGCGCAGCGCGATGGCCCAATCAGGCCGGTTATTCTGTTCGGCGAGGCGGGCCATGGCTTCGTGGTCGTAGGGAACGCATAGCAGTGCAGCACGCCAATCATTTGCATGGCGTTCGATAATTGCATACCGTGCGTCCGGGGCGCCGTTCTCGATTACGTGCGGGTAGGGGTGTTCATCATCATAGGCTTGTAATCCTACGCTGCCTGGATTTACCAGCAACATGCCGTTTTTCATTCGGCAAATGCGGGCCACGTGGGTATGTCCGCAACAGATCACGCGCGCAGCGGCGTCGCCGCATCGCGCCTCGATTTCGGCGGCATTGGCCGGGCGCATACCGTCCCTATCAACCGATTCCAGGAAATATTGCACATCACTGTCTGGTGTGCCATGGCACAGCAGCACTTCATCATTTGCCATGCGCGCGGTTCCCGGTAACGACGCCAGCCAGCTTAATGCCGGGGAGGCCAACTTCGTCAACGCGAAGCGATCCGATTCGGCACCGGTTTCGGGCCTGAAGTGCAGCAATTGGCGCTCATGATTTCCCGCCAGTTGAATCCAATCCTGACGCATCAGATAGTTTGCGGTTTCTGCGGGCATTAATGGGCCTGAAAGACTGTCCCCCAAGTTGACGACTGCATCTACGCTGCGCGAGGTAATGTCTTCCATTACGGCAAGAAGTGCCGGCAAATTGCCGTGGACGTCGGAAACGAGGGCGATACGCATTGTTTTAATAGTATTA
>DATBQE010000111.1:0-26136 GCA_036561005.1 Burkholderiaceae bacterium
GCCGCGCTGCTTGAGCAAGTCGATCATGTACTTGAAGTACTCGACGTGTCCGCCCTGGTAGCTCGACAAGGCGATGCCTTGCGCGTCTTCCTGCAGCGCCGCCGTGACGATATCGTCGACCGAGCGGTTATGGCCGAGGTGAATCACTTCCGCACCATTGGCCATGAGGATGCGCCGCATGATGTTGATCGACGCGTCATGGCCGTCGAACAGCGATGCCGCCGTGACGAAGCGCACCTTGTTGGCGGGTTTGTACTCGGTGAGTTTTTGGGCGATGGATAGGTCAGTCATGGCTTCCTCGAATCTGTTCGGTGCGGCAGCTAAAGAGCTTCCAAAGGTATATTACGTTAACGTAAACGTCAAGTTGAGAAAATTTCCATAAACGCACGTTAATTCCCCTCTCCCCTGTGTCCCTATAGGGAGCGAGCACCGTTACGTCGGCGTGCGGCGTGCCGCACGAAACCCCGACTCCTCCGCCAGCGGGCGAGGGGGGTGATTACGCAGCGTGCGCCGGCACCTGCGCCGCCGGAACCTGTCCCAACAAGCGCGCCTTCTGCACTTGATACTCAGCAACAGCCTTTTCCTTCACATGCCCGAACCCGCGCACCTGTTCCGGCAGCGAAGCAATCTGCACCGCGGTGGCCAGATTATCCGCATTCAGGTTCGACAACAGTCCGCGTATCGTGTCCCGATACTCGGCAATCAATTGCCGTTCCATCTTGCGTTCAGCCGTGTAACCAAAGACGTCAAACATGCCGCCGCGAAGGAATTTCAATTTTGCCAATACGCCAAACGCCCTCCACACCCATGAGCCGTATTGCGCCTTGACCAGATGACCCTTGTCGTCTTTCTTGGCAAACAAGGGCGGCGCCAGGTTGAATTTCAGACTGAAGTCACCTTCGAACTGTTGCTTCAACTTGTCGACGAATTGCCCGTCGGTATAAAGGCGCGCAACTTCGTATTCGTCTTTATAGGCCATGAGCTTGAAGTAATACTTTGCCACGGCCGTGGCCAGCTTGTTGCCGCCATGTTTGCTCTCTGCATTGCGCACTTCGGCCATCAATTCCTCGTAATGCGTAGCATACGCCGCATCCTGGTAGTCGGTCAGGAAAGCGACACGGCGCTTGATCAGCGTGTCGAGACTTTGCGGCATTTGTACGACAATCGACTTGGCCGGTGTGGCAATGCGCTCGACGCGCGCCAGATCGACCGCGGCTCGCTTACCCCAGAGGAAACTCTTCTTGTTGCTCTCGATGGCAACGCCGTTCAATTCAATCGCGCGCAACAAGGCCGCTTCCGAAATCGGGATCGCGCCTTTCTGGAAGGCAAAGCCGAGCATGAACAGATTGGTGGCAATCGAATCGCCCATCAGCGCCGTCGCCAGCTTGGTCGCGTCGATGAAGTCGGAACGGTTGTCGACAGATTCATTGATCAAGGCCTTGACCTGGTCGAAAGGGAAATCCCAATCGGCATTCTTGGCGAAATGCCCGGTCGGCTGCTGGTGCGTGTTGACCACGGCGCGCGTGCGGCCTGCGCGCATCTTGGAAATCGCGTCGTGGGAGCCGGCAGTCAGCATGTCGCAGCCGAGAATCAGGTCGGCTTCACCCGTGGCAATGCGCTGGGCCAGAATCTTGGCCGGTGTTTGCGCAATGCGAATGTGCGACGTGACCGAGCCGTTCTTTTGCGACATGCCGGTCATGTCCAGTACCGAAACGCCCTTGCCTTCGAGATGGCCGGCCATGCCGATCAAGGCACCGACTGTAATTACGCCAGTGCCCCCGATGCCATTCAACAGGATATTGAAGGGCAAGTCGCAAGCCGGCAACACTGGGTCGGGCAGGGCACCGAAGTCATCCTGTTGCGCCACGCCAGTTTTGGACTTTTTCAGCTTGCCGCCGGAGACCGTCACGAAGCTGGGGCAGAACCCCTTGACGCAGGAATAGTCCTTGTTGCACGACGACTGATCGATGCTGCGCTTGCGGCCGAATTCGGTTTCGAGAGGCATGATGGACGTGCAATTCGATTGCACACCGCAATCGCCGCAGCCTTCACACACGGCTTCATTGATGAACATGCGCTGATCCGGGTCCGCGTATTCCTTCTTTTTGCGGCGGCGGCGCTTCTCCGCGGCGCAAGTCTGGTCATAAATCAGGACCGACACGCCCTTGATTTCGCGCAACTCGCGCTGCACCGCATCAAGGTCCTTCCGGTCATGCAGGCTGATCATAGCGGGCAAACCGGCTCGCGTCACGTAGCGGCCAAGATCTTCAGTCACCAGGGCAATGCGTTGCACGCCTTCGGCGGCCATTTGTTGGGCTATCATCGGCACCGACGTTTGTCCGTCAACCGGCTGGCCGCCGGTCATTGCGACCGCGTCGTTGTACAGGATTTTGTAGGTGATATTGTTCTTGGCGGCCACTGCCGCGCGGATTGCCAGATAGCCGGAATGGAAATAAGTGCCGTCACCGAGATTGGCGAACACATGCGGCACTTTGGAAAACGGTGCCTGGCCGATCCATGGCGCGCCTTCGCCGCCCATGTGGGTGGTAGTCTTGTTGTATTCCGGATAGATCGCCGTCGCCATCACATGGCAGCCGATGCCGGCCAGCGCAAAGCTACCTTCCGGGACCTTGGTCGAGGTGTTGTGCGGGCAGCCCGAGCAATAGTAAGCCGGGCGCGGCGGCGTGTTGACCGACTTGGACAGCACCGCATCCTTGGCTTCGAGGAAAGCCAGGCGGGCTTTGATCAGGTCACTGACGTGGAAGCGTGCAATGCGCGCCGAGATCACGCGCGCGATCTGCGCAACCGAGAAATCGGCTTTCGAAGTAAGCAACCACTCTCCGCGCGGCGCAACCCACTCGCCCTTTTCGTCGAACTTGCCGATCACGCGCGGGCGCACGTCGTCGCGCCAGTTATAGAGCTGTTCCTTCAATTGATACTCGACGATCTGGCGCTTTTCTTCCACTACCAGGATTTCGTCGAGGCCCTGGGCGAACTCGCGCACGCTGTCCGGTTCGAGCGGCCAGGGCATGGCCACCTTGAACAGGCGGATGCCGATGTCGGCTGCCATGGCATCGTCGATGCCCAATTGCTCCAACGCTTCGAGCACGTCCAGGTAAGACTTGCCGGAAGCGATGATGCCGAGCTTGGCCTTGGGGCTGTCGATCGTCACTTGGTTCAACTTGTTTTCCCGCGCGTAAGCCAGCGCGGCGTAAATCTTGTAATCCTGCATCAGCGCTTCCTGCTTGCGCGCCTGGATGCCGAGTGTGTCGGTCGACAGGCGCGCATTCAAACCGCCTTCGGGCATGACGAAATCGGTCGGCAGCTTGATCTCAAGGCGGAACGGGTCGGCGTCAATTGACGCGCTCGATTCGACCGTGTCAGCCAAAGCCTTGAAGGCGACCGCGCAACCGGAAAAGCGCGACATGGCCCAGGCGTGCAGGCCGAGATCGAGGTATTCCTGGACATTACACGGATACAGCACCGGGATCATCGATGCGGAAAACAGGTGGTCAGACTGATGCGGCAGGGTGGAAGAATAGGCGCCGTGATCGTCGCCGGCCACCAGCAACACGCCGCCATTCTTGGCCGTGCCGGCGTGGTTCATGTGTTTGAACACATCGCCGCAGCGGTCCACGCCCGGGCCCTTGCCATACCACATGGAAAACACGCCATCGTATTTCGCCGGGCCGATCAGGTCGACTTGCTGCGAACCCCAGACCGCCGTCGCGGCCAAATCCTCGTTGACGCCGGGTACGAACTTGACGTGCTGGTTTTCCAGCAGCTGTTGCGCTTTCCACAGCGCTTCGTCCAGCCCGCCCAAGGGGGATCCACGATAGCCGGAAATGAACCCTGCGGTATTGAGCCCGGCTGCTTCGTCGCGCAGGCGCTGCATCATCGGCAGGCGCACCAGTGCTTGAATGCCGGTGAGGTAAATTTTGCCCGAGGTGGACGTGTATTTGTCGTCCAGGCCGACCGGCGCGAGGGGGGATTGGGTGTGTTGCGTCTCGCGCCGGGCGGCGTCGAGCCCAGCAGTCACAGGTGCTGAAGGGGATGGCATGTCTTCTCCAAAATCGTGATTCAGATTGCCGCCGACAAGGGTGCGCCTGGATAAGACGCTGATATGTCAGCAAGCCGGACTGGGGTACCAGTCTCTTTGCTACAGGGCGCAGTGTAGGGGGATAGAGCGTTTCCCGGAAATACGGAATGTGGATGGGGGTATAAGGAAAAACGATGGCCGGTGCTTCGATAGGCGGAATTCTTCGCCAACTGGTTCTCGCCGGCCCTTTTGCATTGCCGGAAAATCAGGGTTTGATATAAGAATAGTGTTCTGCACCCTGCAATCGCGACAGTTCCGCCACACCCGATGGCACAACAACCGCGCCCGGTACGAGCTTCGATTCTTCAATGCCGAACGCATTCATCGAATTGTGGCAAGCCAGGAAGCGTACGCCCTTCGCCTGCAAGTCGGCAATCGCCGCCGAGTGTTCGCCTGGCGTCATCATGGAAATGGCCTTGCCGTTGGCAAGTATCGATATTTTGGCCTTTGGCGATACCTGCAAGTGGTTTGCCGCGTTGGCCAAGGTCATGCGGACCAAAGCAGGGTCGTCAACGTGGTAAACAACTTTCTCGTCGAAGGCAGGCGCGGGATCGGCGGCATAAGCCGGTTGCAACAGGGTGCAGTTCAACACCGCGATGGTTGCAAGTAAGGTGCCGAAGAAGGTGAAGATGGATCTGCGCGAGAACGTAATGGACATGACGGCACTCCCTTGTGTTAAGTTTGCGTTTGGTCAATATGCGGGCGGCGCCTGCATAACAAAGAGCAAAAATACTAACTTCTTCTCGCCGTTTTGAATAGCAAAACAGAATTCCGCCATGAATGATTATTTTTCCAAGCTTGCGGGGGCGCAATGCTTTCGCTGCTTGCTCTACTTTGTTGCGGTAGTTTTGCCCATGCTCTGTACCGCAGCCGATCCCGTTTCCAACGTCGATAAAGGGAGTGCCGCATTCGAACCGCCAACCGCGCTTCCGGAGGGGCAGTTCGGTGAAGCGGTCAAATTCGGCGAGTCGGTATTCGTCGATACGCAACACGCGGCCAAGAATTACGTCGGCAACGGCCTCGTCTGCAGCAATTGCCATCTCGATCGCGGGCGGCAAGCCAACGCCGGCCCTTTGTGGGCGGCATTTGGTTTGTACCCCCAATACCGGGAAAAGAATCACCGGGTTGACACGCTGGAAGATCGCATTCGAGACTGTTTTCGTTACAGCATGAATGGCAAAATGCCCGAGTCGGGCAGCCCGCAACTGGTCGGGCTGGTTAGTTACATGAAATGGATGGCGAGCGGCGCGCCGATTGGTGTGCGCATGGCTGGCCAGGGCTATCCTGTCCCGCCGAAGCCGGCGCTGCCTGCAAGCCGGGAACGAGGCCAAACTGTATTTGCCGCTCAGTGCGCGGCCTGCCATGGTGATAATGGCCAGGGCCAGAAAACCGAAGGGCGCTACACTTTTCCGCCGCTCTGGGGGCCGTATTCATATAACTGGGGCGCGGGAATGCACCGCCTGCCGGTGGCGGCAGGTTTCATCAAGGCCAACATGCCGCTTGGGCGCGGCGGCAGCTTGTCGGATCAGGATGCCTGGGACTTGGCGGCGTTCGTCAACAGCCAACCGCGCCCGCAGGATCCTCGATTTGCCGGAACCGTAGAGCACACGCGGCAGCAATATCACAACGATGACGATTATTACGGACACCTCGTCGACGGCGTGATCCTCGGCTCGCCATAGGAGCCTCCGCACAGTCGGTTGAACCGGATTCGCGCATTAATTATTTTCGGTCAAACACTCACAAGTTGCCGGGTCACAATTTGCTACACTTGCGGTTTATCCGAGATTCGGACTTTTCCAAACTGGAGCTGGGCGCGCATGAAGAACAAGATATTGACATTGGCGGTCGCAGGTTTGCTCGTGGCTTGCGGCGCGGGCGGCAATTCGACGGACGTCAGCCTGAATGCCCAGGCCAAACTGGAGCGCCGCACCAAGGCGACTGCATTGACTGCGGCAAGCTATCAAAACACCGTGCAGTCACTTTACATCGCCTATTTCGGCCGGCCTGCCGATCCGACCGGCCTGGCCAACTTCGAAGCGGCTTTGCTGGCTGACGGTGCGCCGACCGACGTACCGGGTTTGAACGCGGCCTATGCCACCAATACGGCGGTCAAGACGCTGATGGACAGCTTCGGCACAAGCAAGGAGTCGCAAACCTTATATGGCGGTGGCGACGCTACCGCATTTGTCACTGCAGTGTTCAAGAATGTCCTCGGCCGCGGGCCACAGACTGCAGGTTTGTCGTTTTGGGTCAATGCAATTACGAGCAACACCGTAACCCAGGGGCAGGCAGCACTGTCCATCATGGCCGGGGCACTGACCAACACCTCTTCTCAAGGCGTGCTGGACGCGCAATTGGTAGCCAATCGCGTCATTGCGGCTAATTATTTTACAACGCAAGTCTCTGCGACGAACTCGACCAGTGCCTACACGGGAGCTACCGCCGCAGGCGCTGCCAGAGGCATGCTTTCCGCCGTCACTGCCGCAACTGATCTTACCGGATTTCAAACACAGGAAGCGGCTACCATCACCGGCTTACCCAACTACCCGACCATCAGAGGGACGACCTCTCCGTATTCCGGCACGAGTTTCGTGGCATTTGGCAACGCCTCGGCAAACAGCACGACAATACTCGACGCCGCCGGTAACAAGTATGCTGTCGATTCGACCAGCGGTGCGGTGGTTGCGCAGGCATCTGGCGTCTCGCTCGACGGTCTGACTGCTGACCTTCATTCCCAGGGGGACACCTACATCATGAGCGGTGGAAACATTGTCGGTATCATCGGTTATGCTCCGTCTGCCAGCAATACGACACACGATAGTTCGTTCTTCTTTACAGCGAATTCGCAGATAGGAATTGGTCAGATCAATCTTTCGTCCGGCTCATTTTCATTGGGCTGCAATAGTAGTTGCGAATCGAATGTTCCTGGCGGTACGCCGTATGCTTTACAGGAAATCGATAGCCAGGTCGGCACCGGCGCAGAAGCAACTTTTGGAAAAACCGTTACTGTCAATTACAACGCGTGGCGTTACGATATTTCAGCGGGAAAGTTCGAAAGTACACCATTCGACAGTTCCTATAGCCGCAATCAACCATTTCCATTCGTACTCGGCGCGGGGACAGTGATCGAAGGTTGGGATCAAGGGGTAATAGGCATGAAGGTCGGCGGGACACGCACTTTGATCATTCCAAGTCTTCTGGGGTATGGTGCGAATGGTGCAGGCTCAACGGTTCCGCCGAACACACCTTTGATGTTTACCGTAACGCTACTTGGCGTCCAGTAGTTCGAAATCAAGGATACGGATCAAACCGGTTTGCGCCCTCAGACAAACTTCTCACGTTGACCTGACCTAGTGCGCTGTTCCACAAGTTCGCAGCATAAAAAGATGAGGAAAATTGCACCGAATATTGCGTCAAAAATGCGCGCAAGGCGTGATTCCTCCGTTGTAGGGAAAAGAATCGAGGTGGATGTCGGCATTAGCGACAAGGTTGCGGAACCGGTCAAGGATCGAAAAGCGGTGACAATCCAGGCGTTCGGACACAATACGTCGCGATGCAAATCGCGGCCTCAAGTGTTCTTGCGCAGCGGCGCTCGAAATCTCCATCAAGTCCAGACACGAATCCGGCGGCACGTGCAATATTACAGCCCACGTGGCGACATTGATCTTGGCGAGTTGATTGGTTCAGCAAAACGTGGTGTGGCCGACACGGCATAGCAACACCCGGTATACATCCCATGACGATTATTGCGGGCAACTGGTCGATGGCGTTTTGCCAGGCGGCCCACGGGCGGCATGGCATGCCATCGGGATTACAGGGCCACGGCATTTACATTTTTCAGACAAACGCTTACATGTTGCCCTGCCCCAATTTGCTACACTGGCGGTTTATCCGAAATTCGGACTGAATTTCGGACAATTTCCTACTGGAGCAGGGTACGCATGAAAAACAAGATTCTGACATTGGCGGTCGCCGCAATGCTGGCTGCTTGCGGCGCGGGCGGCAATTCAACAGACGGCGGCCTCAACTCGCAGAAGGCCGCGGCAAAATTTGAACGCACGAGCAAATCGACGACGCTGACTGCCGCGAGCTATCAAAATGCCGTTCAGTCGCTGTATATCGCCTATTTCGGTCGTCCTGCCGATCCAACCGGCCTGGCCAATTTTGAAGCGGCACTGCTGGCCGACGGCGCACCGGCTGACGTTCCTGGATTGACTGCGGCCTATAGTACCAACGCTGCGGTCAAGACACTGATCGACAGTTTCGGCACCAGCAAGGAGTCGCAGACGCTTTACGGCACCGGTGACGCCACATCGTTTGTCCAAGCGGTATTCCAGAATGTGCTTGGACGCGCGCCATTGCCGGCCGGTTCGAGTTACTGGGTCGGGCAGATAACCAGCGGCACTGTCACGCAAGGCCAGGCGGCGTTGTCCATCATGGCCGGAGCGCTGACCAATACAACGACACAAGGCTTGCTCGATGCGCAATTGGTGCAAAATCGCATCACGGCGGCAAGCTATTTCTCGGTCCAACTGACTGCGGCAAACGCCACCGGCATCTATGCCGGTGCCACCGCAGCTGCCAGTGCACGCACCATGCTAGGTACGGTCACGGCGTCGACCAACCTGGCCTCGTTCCAGGCCCAGGAAATGGAAACCATACTCGGCCTGCCCATCGCCGGCACTACATCGGCATTCACCGGCAACAATTTCGTCCCGATTGACAGTCTCGGCAATACGTCCATTGTCGACGCACTGGGCAATCAGTATGGAATCGACGTGAACACCAGTGCAATTGTGTCAAAAACTTCCAAAGTTGCGCTTAATGGATTGAGCATCCATAAATCACCGCAGAACAACGGCGACTGGTACTTGATGAACGGCAGCAAAATCATTGGCCTGCTGGCATACGCGCCTAACGCGGCTGGTACAAACGTCGTGACGTTCTTCTACACGGCCAACAGCCAAATGGGCAAGGCGCAGATCAATCTGTCGTCCGGCTCCTATGCGGTCACTTGCAGCAGCGCATGCACTAGTAATACCGCCGGTGCCAACCCGACTGCGCTACAAACAATCGATACCCAGGTGGGTACAGGTGCGGTTGCAACGTTCGGCAGCACAGTGACGGTTAACTATATCGGTTACCTCTATAGCCTGACTGCGGCGAATTTTCAAGGCACCACATTCGACAGTTCATATAGCCGTAATCAGCCAATCAGTTTTCCTCTTGGCCTCAGTTCGGTCATCGCCGGTTGGGATCAGGGCTTGATCGGCATGCGCGTCGGTGGAACGCGGACGCTGATTATTCCGAGCTTGCTCGGTTATGGTCCGAGCGGCAATGGCCCAATTCCGGGAAATGCACCGCTCTTATTCACGGTACAGTTGGTCAGCGTTCAATAGGACAGACATCGGGGCGCGAGTTTGCTGGTATTCGCCAATTCATGCGCAAATTCGCGCGCCGTTTCCGACTCAATCTATGCCGCGCGGCCACTTCCCGAGTGCGCGCGGTCGACGTGCGCTGTCCACATGTTGCGATAAGCTTGCTCCAGAGCGCACGTGAACCCTGCCTCGTCTCCCAGTGACGACGCACCAAGTCGCTCGCGCATGCCTGTGCGAAGTTGCTTTAGACGCCCCAAATCGCGCGCCAGTTCGACTGCGATCCCGACGTACGCTTCATGCGTTTCCCCAGCCAGTTGTGGAAGCCCGATCTCCTTGAGCAAGGCGTAACTCATGCGCGAAGCGAACCCTTTGCCCGTCAGCGCCACGCACGGCACGCCGAGCCAGAGTGTTTCGCAAGTCGTTGTGCCGCCATTGTAGGGAAAAGTGTCCAGACTGATGTCGGCGTTTGCAACTACGCGACGGAAATGGTCGAGCGTCGTGAAGCGGTGAAATTCCAGCCGCTCCGTGCCGATGTTGCGCGCCGCAAATCGTTGCGCCAAATGCGCCATCGCGCCGTCGCTCGGAATACCCATCAATGCCAGGTGCGACCCGGGAACCGCCAGCAGGATTTCAGCCCATGCGGCAATCGTGCCCTCGCTGATCTTCGCGATTTGATTGGTCGAGCAGAACGTGATGTAGCCATTCAAAGCGGCAGGGAGCGGGACAACTTCGGGCAGGTCGGGGGCGGGGCGGAATGTCCACCAAAGCCGGGGCAGGCGAAACAATTTTTCGCTATAAAAGGCCTCATTGCCCGGCGGATCGGCGTCGCCGTTGGTCAGGCGGTAATCCATTGCCGCCAGGCCGGTGGTGTCGATGTAGCCGAGATAGGTCACTTGAACCGGCGCGGGCTTGCGGGCAAACACCGGCAAGCGATTGCCGCCCGTGTGGCCGGCAAGATCGACCAGGATATCGATGCCGTCGGCCCGAATTCGCTCGGCAAGATCTTCGTCCGACATGCTCGCGCAGGAGAGGAAATGGTCGGCCGATTCCACGAAGCGTTGTGTGTATTCGTCGCCGTCGGGTCGATTGTAGTAGCAGTAGATTTCAAACTGTTGCCGGTCATGATGCTCGATGACCGGCAACATGAAATGGGCAACCGAATGACGCCGGAAGTCGGGCGATACATAGCCGAGCTTGATCCGCTTGCCCGGCTCGGCGGCATTGGTGTGCACACGCCGGTGCAGCAATAGCGGCGTTTCGAAACGTTCGGCGAAACTGCGGTGTTCCGCGAACATGGCCGCTTGCGACAGCTCTTCACTGCCTTGCAGTGTCATCAGCAAGACGGAGTGGGTTTCACTTTGACCGGGGTCGAGCTCGAGCGCCCTGCGGCACGCGGCGATTGCCTGGCCGGTACGGCCCAGCTCGCGATAGACATTGCCCAGAAATGCAAAGCCTGCCGCGAAGTTGGGTTCGATGGTGACGGCTTCGGTCAGTCTCACGGCCGCTTCATCAAGGTCGCCCAACTCTTGGGCGATGCTGCCTAACGTGTAGCAGGCATTTGCCGACTGCGGATCGATTGCCAGCGCACGACGCAATGCGTCGCGCGCAGCTTCGTATTGCCGCAGCTTCGACAACGCCAGACCGAGATTGTTTTGAATGCCGGCGTGGTCAGGCGCGATGGCCAATGCCTGCCGATAGAAATCTGCCGCCGCCTGCCATTCGCCCATATCGAGCTGCGCGTCACCATGGATTTTCAAGGCGGCGACGCCGGGTTGAGTGCTCGTGGTCGTAGCCGTTGTTTTGACGTCCTTTGCCGAGAGCAGGCGTTTTAGCCAGTTGAACATGACTGTCATCCTGAGCCTAACTCAACACCAGCGCTTGCGCGCCGAGCCAACGCGCGCCATCGCAGAGATCCCGCGTGACGTCTAGCACCAAACGCTGTACGGCAGCCGAAGCATTGGTCAGCGGAATATTTTTGGATGAACACAACACCACGGTGCGCGACAGTTTCACGTCGACTATCCGGTGCGCGCGCATGAGGCCGCGTTCAATGTCGGCCAACAAAGGCGCGAGCGGCAGGATGGTGACCCCGATATCTGCCATGATGGCGGATTTCAGAATGGCGACCGAGTTGATGTCGATCACGTTGTCGAGCGAGAGACCTGCGCTTCGCACGACTGCCTCAATACGCGGCCTTACACCATGCTGCAGGCTGGGCAGGATCAAGGGCGACGCCAGGGCATCGGCCAGGGTTACGGTTTCGCCGCTCGCGGCAAAACGCGAATCGCTGCGCGTGACGAACATCATCTCTTCTTCGACCAGCGGCGTGGTGGAAAAGGGATGCAACTGCCCATCGTCAAACAGCACTGCAAGGTTGATCCGGCCCGAGCGCAATTGCTCGATCAGGTTGCCGGACAATTCCTCGGTCAGTTGCAGCGAAATCTCCGGGTAGGTCTCGCGCACCGCCACCAGCAGGGGCAGGGCCAGTGCTCCCGATACGCTTTGAGGAATACCGAGCGCCACGGTGCCTGCCGGCTTCATGGTCGATTGGGCAACGGCCGATTTCGCGTCTCCCACCTGCTTCAGGATAGCCTGTGCGTGTTCGTAGAAGGTTTTACCGGCATCTGTCGCAAGCACGCCCTGTGCCGAGCGATGCAGCAACTGGGTCTCGAGCTCTTCTTCGAGCTGATGGATCTGCTGCGTCAGGGCAGGCTGGGCAATATGCAAAACCCTTGCCGCACGCGACAGCGACCCGTGGTCAACGATGGCCACGAAGTAACGAAGTTGGCGCAATTCCATTGGCGTCCGGCGCGTTCGTCGAAGCTATCAGCCGGCCGGCTGAATCGCCTTGCGCTCGATCAGCGACGACAGGATCAGCGAAGTCGATGTGACGCCGCATCGCGTCAACTGAATGATGACTTTTTCCAGTTCCGCCACGCTGGGCGCGACAACCTTGACAATACTGCAATCGTCGCCGGTGATCGAGTGGCATTCGATAATTTCCGGAACCTGCGATGCCACAACTTCGACCGGCGTATCGTTGCTGCGTCGCGCCACGCGAATAAAGGCCGTGATGCCGTAGCCGAGCGCGCCGGGGTTCACGTGGGCGTGATAGCCTGAAATTACATGTGCCGCTTCCATGCGTTTGACGCGCTCCGCCACTGCGGGCTGGCTCATGTGGATGCGTCGTCCAATTTCTGCCAGCGTGGTGCGCGCATCTTCCTGCAGAATATCGAGGATTTTGCTATCCATGGCGTCAAGTTCAAGTTTCATGGTCGCGGTCAACAATTTCGATGAAAACAAAAGGATTTTGCCCTAATTGCCTTGCATTGCCTATTCAATTCCGAATGTTGCCGGCCTACACTATTCGAAACGCCATTCCTTTTACCGATTCGTAACCGTCACCCCATCCTGCCATGCGCACTCTGCCGAAACTGTCCCTGTTGGCCCTTATGACGACTTATCTGGTCTGGGGTTCGACTTATCTCGCAATTCATATCGCTCTGGTATCGTTTCCGCCATTCCTGTTGATGGCGAGCCGCTTTATCGTGGCGGGCGTCCTGCTTTTCGGCTGGCTGAAATGGCGCGGCGCACGCAATCCCAGCTTGCGCGAATGGCGCGACGCTTTCATCGTCGGCACCTTGCTGCTGGGCGGTGGGATGGGCCTGACGGCAGTCAGCCAGCAAACCGTGTCATCGGGATTGACGGCGGTATTCATCGCCAGCGCGCCTTTGATGATGGCGGTCTTCGGCGGCGTGTTTGGAAATTGGCCCAGCAAAAGCGAATGGGCCGGCATCCTGGTCGGATTTTGCGGCGTTGCCTTGCTGGCCGCCGGCGGCGATTTTTACGCGCACCCGGCCGGCGTGTTGGCGGTGCTTGGGGCCGTGGCAAGCTGGACTTTCGGCTCCGTGCTGGCGCAAAAGAAAATGCGTCTTGCGCCCGGCGCCATGGGCTTTGCCAGCGAAATGATCATGGGCGGCCTGTCGTTGTTCGTCATTTCGCAGTTGCGCGGCGAGGCCCTGGCGGCGGCGCCGACTGCGCCGGCTCTGGAGGCGTGGGCGTATCTCGTCGTGGCCGGCTCGCTTGCCGCTTTTTCTGCATACATGTACCTGTTGGCCAAGGTGTCGAATGCGCTGGCGTCGAGCTATGCCTATGTCAATCCTGTCATTGCCGTGATGCTCGGAGCAGTCTTTGCCGGCGAAGCAGTCGGTGCGCGCGAGCTGCTGGCCATGCTAATCATTCTGGGGAGTGTGGTGATGTTGACCACCGCCAAGCGAGCCGTCCCATCGGAAACGGCGGGCACAACGAAGCCGGTTGATGTTCTTGCCGAGCCATGCGGAGGCTGATTCAATTCGCCGGCGGTGAATCGAAGAAGAACTCGACCGCCTCGTTCGAGGTCTCGGAAAGCAGCATGCCGTTTTGCACCAGATTGTCGTAGTGGCAAACGCGATTGCGGCCACTGGCTTTTGCGTAATATAGCGCCTGGTCGGCGTGGCCAAGTATGACCACGGGTGTCTGGTCCGAGATGCTGGCGAAACCTATGCTCACTGTCACCGTGCCGATTTGAGGAAATTCATGTTGCTCGATATTCTTGCGAAAACGCTCGAATATCCTCTGCGCATCCGCCAGCGCGGTTGAGCGCAACAGGATAACGAACTCTTCCCCGCCGAAGCGGAAAACCCGGTCTTGCGCGCGGAACGACGAGCGCAGCCGATTGGCCACCAGGATCAGCACCTCGTCGCCATACAAATGCCCGAACTGGTCGTTGACACGCTTGAAGTGGTCAATATCGACCACGGCCAGCCAATGCTCGTGTGCGTGCGGGTGGCGTCGCTCAGGCTGGACATTGGATGTGCTGTCTTCCTGCTCTGCATTGTTTGACACCATGCGCATGAAACGCTCGTCGAATGTCTTGCGGTTGAGCAGGCCGGTCAGGGAATCGCGTTCGCTATAGTCGAGCAGGGCATGATAGTTGCGATAGACACTCATTATCCCTTCGATAATGTGCATCGCGTGGGTGGTATAGGGCGTTGCGCTGGTAATTTCCAGGCAGGTCGCGATTCTGTCGTTGAGCCAGACCGGCAGCCAGAGCAGGTGGGTGCCGTCTGCTGCAGTTTGTTCTGCTTGCAACTTGCGTTCGGCAATGCAACTCACCAGCGCAGGGTAGTTGCCGACCGGCTCGCCTTCCTGTTCCCAGAGTTGCTGCTCATCGACGCATTCCAATACCCCGTTTTCCAGCCACACGCGCCGGCGCATATACAGTTCGTCGTCATGCTTGTATATTTCCAGTGCGCGCAGGCAGGTTGCGCCGACCAACTCCTGCAGGGCAGCGATGATCGACGTGTCAAGCAATGCCTGGTCGCGGTGACCAGTCATCATAACCATATGCTTGAGCAGTTTCTCAATCATGCGCGACATGCACTCTCGGTTTGGCAGACACATCTCCACAATGGATGACGGCCATCGATGCCACCGGGTCGGGGCAACGATATGAATCTACCTACTAGGTCGAATTCCGACCATGCCTTATTTCATTCTATCCGAATCCCGTATTTCCTCAATGAAAGTTAAGCCACTTTACATTCCAGATTTTCGTCGCATGGAGGCGTTCGGACACAATGCAGCAAATTGGATAGACTTGACGGGTTCGGGTCAAGCTGGCCAACAAACGCGGCCATGCATCTGATCAGACCAGTTTGAATCCAATTAAGTTTCCTTTGCGTAAGAGAGTGTGAGTGTGTATGGCGCCCCAACGAGCAATTGACAGAATTGAGTCCTCGCAAGGACTCGTTACTAAATTGACAGCGAAATTGACTGTGAGATTGGCTGTGAAATTGACTTTGATGCCGGCAATGACGAAAGTTGCCCATCTTTTGTGCATTGCGGTGATCGGTATGGCGCCCGTCACTGCGCAGGCGCAGGCCGCGTCTGAGACGGTATATCGGGCCATGGGCGGTCAGGAGGGGATCAAGTTGATCGTCGACGACTTTTTGCGCATTGTGCTGGCCGACGACCGCATCAAAAAGACCCTTGAAGATGCCGACATCGAACACCTGAGCATGCGACTGAACGAACAATTTTGCGAATTGAGCGGCGGGCCGTGCAAATACGGCGGCAAGGATATGAAAACCATCCATGCCGATCTGCACATCACGAATGCCCAGTTCAATGCGCTGACGGAAGATCTGCAATTGGCGATGGAAAAACACGGCGTCCCATCGCGCGAACAAAACAAGTTGATTGCCAAGCTGGCGCCGATGCAGCACGGCATTGTTACAAAATAGCCAAACCGATAAATTTCTTAAACCAGACATTCAGGCATTCATGACGACCTATAAAGAATTGATTCCCCGGCGTATACCCCAAGTCATGAAGGGGATCGTTGTCGGCTGCGCCATGTTCGCATCGATTTCGGCCTGGGCCGGCGGTATTGCCGCCACCGCATACAACAAGGCCGGCGAGGCCATGTCCGATGTGGTGGTCTATGCAATCGCGCAGGATGTGCATTCGACGGCGCTGAGAAAAACCGAACCCGCCACCATTGCGCAAGACCATCTGCAATTCACGCCATATGTGACGCCGGTGCGGCTCGGCTCGGAAATCCGCTTCCCGAACTACGACAAGGTGGAACATCACGTAAAATCCTTTTCTGCGGCCAAGGAATTCGAAATCAAACCTTACGAAAAAACTACGCCGCCGCCGGTATTGTTCGACAAGCCGGGCGTGGTCGTTATTTACTGCCTGATTCACGAATGGATGCGCGCCTATGTCTACGTCGTCGAGACGCCATTTTTCGGCAAGAGCGAAGCGAATGGACAAGTAACGCTGGAAAGCCTGCCGCCCGGGAATTATCAAGTCCTTGCCTGGCATCCGGACATGGGAACGATCAAGGCGCCTTTGCAGCAGAGGGTGAAAATTACGGCGGAAGGCGTCGAGCAGGTGAAGTTCGATTTTGACTTCATTCCCAAAAAGAGAAAACCGGCCAAGGCCGGTTGATAACAGCAAGCCAGGAAGAAAATTTGAATACCGAAGTCATTCAGGCCGATTACAGCAACCCTGCGCATGCGGCAGCATTGGTGAGTCTGCTGGACTCCTATGCGCGCGACCCGATGGGCGGCGGCCACGCATTGGACGAGGATGTGAAGCGAAAATTGCCGGCTGCGCTCGCCGAAAGGGCGCATGCATTTAGCGTACTGGCATACACCGACGGCTTGCCGGTCGGGCTGATCAATTGTTTTGAAGGCTTTTCGACCTTCGCCTGCAAACCGTTGATCAACATCCACGATGTGGCCGTGTTGCCCGAATATCGGGGTAAAGGCATTGCCCAGGCCATGATGGCCTGCGTGGAGGACATTGCACGCGAGCGCGGCTGCTGCAAGCTGACGCTGGAAGTGTTGTCTGACAATCACGGCGCCAAGCACTTATACAGCAAACTCGGTTACGGCGGCTATCGCCTCGGCGATATTGATGGTTCGGCACAGTTCTGGCAGAAAAAACTGGCCTGACGGTCTGGCGCTTAGCGCAGCATTTCTATGTGCGGTATGCCGTCTTCGTCGTACGGTTCCGACGTGCTGACAAAGCCGAAGCTGCGATAGAATTTTTCCAGATACAACTGCGCCGAGATGCGTATTTGTAGGCCCGGAAATTGTTGTTCTGCGCGCGCTATGGCTTGTTCAAGCAATGCCCGCCCGATGCCCGTGCCGCGTGCGGCGGTCGCACTCAAGACGCGCCCCAGCGACACCTCGGCATATTTGACGCCGGGATGCACGCAGCGCAGGTAAGCCAATAGTTGGCGCTCCCCTTCGTGTTCGCCCCACCCTAGAAGGTGAAAAGCCTGCCGGTCTACGCCGTCGAGGTCTGGATAGATGCATTGCTGTTCGATGATGAACACTTCCTGGCGCCTGGCCAGGACTGCATATAAATCTTCCTTGCTCAAGTCCGCGTAGGACAACCATTGCCAATCGATATTCATGCTGCGGCGCCTTACCAGATGTCGACACGCGTCGCAGTGGGACGCAGCGGGCTGTTTTCGGCTGGGCAGGAAAATGCGCGGGCGAATTCGGGCATGTTGGCCAGGGGCGCCAGCACGCGATACTTGCCGGGCGAATGCGGATCTGTCGCCAGTTGCAGGCGCAAGGCCTCGGGACGGATCGCTTCGCGGAAGCTCTGCGCGTAGGCCACGAAAAAGCGCTGCTCGGCGTTCAAACCGTCGAGGGTGCCGGTTTCGGCCTTGCCGGCCGCCGAATTCCTGAACGCCTGCAATGCAATTTTCAGGCCGCCCAGGTCGGCGATATTTTCGCCTTCGGTCAGCTTGCCGTTGATATGCAACTGATCGATCGGATTGAACTCGCCAAACTGTTTCTCGATATTGGCAATGCGCGCCAGGAAGTTCTTTTCATCGTCTTTGGTCCACCAGTTCTTGAGATTGCCGTTGGCGTCATACTGGCGGCCCTGGTCGTCGAATGCATGTGTGAGTTCGTGCCCGATGGTCGCGCCGGTATTGCCGTAGTTGGCGGCAGCGTCGGCCTCGACGTGGAACAGCGGTGGCTGCAAAATACCGGCCGGGAACACGATTTCGTTCATCGTCGGGTTGTAATAGGCGTTGACGGTCGGCGCGGTCATGCCCCATTCCTTGCGGTCGATGGGCTTGCCGAGTTTGGCCAGGTTGCGGCGGAATTCAAACTCGTTGGCACGCATGATGTTGCCGGCGTAGTCTTCCGGCGCAATGGTCAGCTTGCTATAGTCGCGCCAGGCGTCGGGATAACCGATCTTGACCGTCAGCGTGTCAAGCTTCTCCATAGCGTGTTTCTTCGTTTCCGGCGTCATCCAGACCAGACCGTTGATGTCGTCGCGCATCGCCTGCTTGATGTTGTCCACCATCTCCAGTGCAGACGCCTTGGCTTTGGGCCCGAAATACTTTTCCACGTATAGCTCGCCGAGCGCCTCACCGGTCAAATTGTCGATAGCGGCCAATACGCGCTTCCAGCGCGGCTTGATTTCCTTCGTACCCGCCAAAGTGCGACCATAAAAATCAAAATTGGCGTCGACAAACGGTTTGGACAGGGCGTTGCCAAAGCTGTGCACCGCGTTCCAGCGCAGATAGACTTTCCATTGCGCCAGCGGCACATCGAGCAGCATGCGGTCCGCCTCGGCAAAGAACTTCGGTTCGCCGACATTGAATTCGCCGGGGTCGCCCAGACCAAGCTGGTCGAAATAAAGCGGCCAGGCCACGCGCTTGTCGATTGCGCCAAGGCGCTTCAAATCCATCAGGTGATAGGTCGCCTGCGGGTCGCGGATCTGCACGTTGGTGAGTGACGCGCGCGCCAGTCGGGTTTCGAGGCGCACTACTGTGGCGGCATTCGTGGCTGCCTGCGCCGGTGTGTCACCTAGCAATTCGAACATGCGCTGCACGTGCGCGAGATATTGCGCGCGAATTTTTCGTGTCTTGGCATCGGTTTTGACATAGTAGTCGCGATCGGGCAATCCAATGCCGCCTTGCGCCAGTTGGGGAATATAGCGCTGTGTATTGCGCGCGTCCTGGTCGACGTAAAACGAGAATAGCGGGCCCATGCCGGCACGCGTTTGCCGCGCCAGAGCCTTTAACAAGGTGTCGCGACTGTCGACTGCATCAATGTCGGCCAGGAATCCGGCCAGCGGCTTGGCGCCGGCTTTCTCAATCGCAGCCTCATCCATGCCGCTTTGATAGAAGTCGCCAACGAGGCGTGTCGGGCCCTTCCTGTCACTCTCTTTCGCTGCGGCCTCGACGATCGCTTTCAGGTTGGTGAAATTGCGTTCGGTCACTTCGTCGTAGGCGCCATAGGTCGAGCGATCGGACGGAATGGGGTTGTTTGCCAGCCATTTGCCGTTGGCATATTGGAAGAAGTCGGTGCAGGGGTCTGCCTTCAGATCCATCGTCTGCGCTTCCAACACGAGCTTGTTGCTGTTTTGCTCGCTGTACGCGGATTGGGCGAAACAAAGCAGGATGGCGCAGGCGATGGGCAGGCGACGCAGGGCAGAGATCATGGTCGGGGTCTTTCAGGCTGGCAAAACGCATCAGTATACTCTTGCCCGTTTAGCTACAGATCATCATCCTTCAGCTCCCAACGAGTGAAGGGAAAGTGCAGGTAATTCCGATGGTTTTATGTCCAAGCGCGCGGTCGGCAATACAAAATTCCGTTCAGCCTTTCCAGGTGCGCTGCAGGCCGGTGTCGGCGTGGATCCATCCGCCCTGTTTCGATTGCCGATAATAGAAGCCGACGCCACCCTGGCGGAAGCTGCGGATCAGGTTGCCCAGCACTTCGGAATCGAGATTGGAAATGCGGATGTCCGCAGCACGCCCCTCCATGTGAAGCGACTTGCGTGCAGCGGGCACACCTTGCTCGATCAGATGCTTGTTCGATTCCGGCGTACGATAGCCCGAGAGTATCTCCAGCGGCGCCGTCATGCCATAACGCGCCACGAAAGCCTGGGTGGCCCAGAGCAGTTCGAGCAGTTTCGGATCCATCGGCACGGTGATGCCGCCGCCCTGCACGTCGCGCAACAGGTGACACAATTCCTGATAAGCCGGGTCAATGATCTCGCCGTCCTTCCAATACAGCAGGTCGGCCTTCTCGCCGCTGACGGCGCGATAGACGGTGAGTGTGCGCGGCTTGACCCAGAAATCAATGTCGAGTGTCGAGGCATCGAAAATGTCGGGCGGGGCATCCATTTCGCCGCTGTGGACGGGCGCCGCAGGCTTGGCCCGTTGCGGTGGCGTTGTCGTCGGTGGCGGTTCTTTTAGTGCGACCTTTCTGGGGGAAGGAGAGGGAGTTGATGCACAGGCGGCTAACAATGCGCCTGTTCCTAATGCCAGTGAATGTTGCAGGAAGCTTCTGCGTGTCGGCATGGTTTATTCCGTGATGCTCAATCGTGGATTAGTTTAATCCACGATTGAGCATACTGCCAGCTTAAAGTTCCCTGGACACGTGAAGGTGCCCGAGTTCAGGGCTGTCCGCAGAAGCAATGCGTGACGGCAGAAAACGGCTTGCGCTGGTCGGCTACCTGAGTCAGCCAGGCCAGATCATGCGCCAAGCCGTGTGCCACGGTCGGCGCGACGCCGCTTTGCGCCAGCTTCACGTCGAACTGGGCGCCAATCGCCTGCGCCGCCTTGACGTCAAACAGGTGCACCAGCTTGTCGAAGCCGCTCAATTCGCGTTCGACATAGGTGACCCGATAGTCGTCGCCGAGCTTGGCGCGCTTGGCGGCCGACTTCAGCGCATCGCGGAAACTGCCTACCGTGTCGACCAGGCCGCGTTCCTTGGCCTGATCGCCGGTCCAGACGCGGCCTTGCGCGACGGCATCGATTTTTTCCGGCGTCGTATTGCGCGCAGCGGCGACCTTGGTGGTGAAATCGGCGTAGATATGGTCGATTGCCGCCTGCACCACGTCGCGGAAGCGCGGATCGAGCGGGCGCAGGGGGTTGTAGCTGTCGCGCAGCCAGGTAGTGGTGACGCCGCCCGAGTGCACGCCGATCTTTTCCATGGCCTTGTCTGCCGTCGGCAAGATGGCAAAAACGCCGATTGAGCCGGTGATCGTGGCCGGGTCGGCAATCACTTCATCTGCCGCCGTCGAGATCCAGTAGCCGCCCGACGCCGCCACGTCGCCCATCGATACCACAACCGGTTTGCCGGCCTTGCGCGTGACCTCCAGTTCGCGGCGGATCAATTCGGCGCCGAAGGCGCTGCCGCCGGGTGAATCGACACGCAACACGATGGCCTTGACATGCTCGTCCTCGCGCGCGATGCGGATCAGGTTGGCGGTAGAGAGCCCGCCGATCGAACCTGGGCCGGCAATGCCGTCGCTGATTTCACCCGATGCGATCACCACGGCCACCGCGTCGCCGATCAGTTGCGGTCTTTGCTTGGCCAGGTAATCGTCATACGCGATCTGGCGGAAGCTGTGGATTTTCTCATCCTTGATTCCGCGCGAAAGCATGGTGTCGCGCAACTCGTCGCGTGTCGCCAAGCGGTCAACCAGCTTGCCGCTCAAGGCCATCTTGGCCGTGTCGCCATGGGCATCGGTCATCAATTGCGGCAGGTTGTCGATCGATTGCATGATGCTGCCGGCCGGCAGTTTGCGCGCTTTTTCCACCGAGTCGGTGTAATTCTTCCACATGCCGCTGTAGAGGAAGGTTTCCGCTTCGATGGCTGCCGGCGACGGTTCGTTGGCAATATAGGGCTCGGCGAAACTCTTGTACGTGCCGACGCGCATCAGGTTGACCGTGATGCCAAGTTTGTCGAGCGCATCATGGTAGTAGTTGCGATGGCCGCCGAAACCTTCGAGTTCGACCGCGCCCATCGGGTGCAGCAGCACCTCGTCGGCGTGCACCGCCACGAAATACTGGCGCTGCGTGTAATTCGAGCCCCACGCCGTGACGTGCTTGCCGCTGGCCTTGAAGCGGTCGACCGCTTCCGCCACCTCACGCAGCATGGGCATGCCGGCGCCCTGGAAATCGTCGAGCAGCAGGACCACGCTGCTGATCTTCGGGTCCTTGGCTGCGGCATCGAGCACCTGCAAGACATCACGCAATTGCACGTCTTCCTTGGCCTCGGCACCCTCCAGTTGCGACATCACGGTTTGCCGCACGTTGCCGGTCTGCTGTTCAACCAGGTTGCCTTTCAGATCAAGCACCAGCACGGTCTTGTCCTCGATACGCTTGCCGCCGCCGAATATGCCGATGATCAGCACGATAAGGAACAACAGGAACAGCAAGTTGAAGAATACCCGCCGGGTGCCGTCGAGCAAGCGCCAGAGAAAGCCGAAAATGCGGCTCGGGGAAAAATTGGAAGAAGCCATCGATACTCCGGAAGGGGGATAGTTCAGTTCATTATAGTATGAGTTGGCGCTCAGCTCGCCTGCTGCAGGCTACCCCGGCTCACGCTGTCTCCGTCGCTGGCGCGCAGCGTCCAGAACGAGAGAGAGGAAATGCCGGTGACGACGCCCAGTGTGATGAACGCATGGTGCAGGGCGCCGGTCACGGCCATATGGTCGGTTTGCGGTAAATCGCCCAGATACCAGCCGGCCACCAAGGTGCCGCAGGCCAGGCCGAAGCTCATTGACATTTGCTGCAGGGAACTGGCAATCGTGCTGGCCATGCTGGAATCGACCGTTTCGATATCGGCAAAAGCCATGGAATTCATGCTGGAAAATTGCAGCGAATTGAAGAAACCCATGCAAAGACTTAACAGAACAATCATCGGCAGTGGTGTTGACGGTTCAACCAGCGAAAACATGCTGATTGTGACGCCTATCATCACCGTGTTGATAATCAGGATCTGTTTGTAGCCGAAGCGCGCCAGCAGGCGCATCGAGAGGAATTTCATGCCCATGGCAGCCGCCGCCGACGGCATCATCATCAAGCCCGATTGCCAGGCCGGCAATCCCAGGCCGAGCTGGTAAAGCAGGGGCAGCAGAAACGGCAGGCCGCCGATGCCAAGGCGCGTGATGAAACCGCCCACCACTGAAACGCGGAAAGTGCGCACGCGAAACAGCGCGAGGCGCAGTAGCGGGAACGTTGCCTGCCTGGCATGCCAGCCGTAGCCCGCCAGCAGCGACAATGAAAGCAGCAACAGGACCATGCCCGACGTGAAGTCGATATGGTGTTCGCCGAAGATTTCCAATAGCCATGAGAGCAGGGCGGTGCCGCTGCCGAACAGGATCAGGCCGATCACATCGAGTGGACGCGGGGCGTCGCCGTGGTAGTCCGGCATGTGGCGCTGGATCAGCAGCAAAGCAGCCAGCCCCACCGGGACATTGACAAAGAAAATTTCGCGCCACGACAGCCAGTGCACGATCACGCCACCTACCGTCGGCCCGAGCAGCGGCCCGATCAGCGCCGGGATGATCACGAAATTCATCGCCGCCAGCAGTTCGGATTTTGGGAATGTGCGCACAATTGTCAGCCGTCCCACCGGCATCATCATGGCTGCGCCGATACCCTGTAATATCCTCGCCGCCACCAGCATCGGCGCGTTGAGCGACAGGCCGCAAAGCACGGAAGCCAGCGTGAATATGGCCACTGCAGTGGAGAACACGCGCCGCGTGCCGAAACGGTCAGCCATCCAGCCGCTGATCGGAATGCAGACGGCAAGGCTCAGGATATAGCTGGTGACAACTGCTTTGAGACTCAAAGGCGTGACATGCAAACTGGCGGCCATGGTCGGCACAGCCGTGTTGACAATCGTGGAGTCGAGCTGTTCCATGAACAGGGCCGAGGCAACGACCCAGGGGAGATAACGCTTGACGTTGGAACTGGCTTCGGCTTGCATGCTTAAATTTACAACGGGGAGGAAGCCATTTTAGGCCATTCGCCGAAATGCCGTTGCGTTCTCAAGAAGTAATAAAAAAAACCGACCGGCTGTTGATCCGGTCGGCTTGATTCAAGTACCGATAACTACCTGAATTAATGTTCGTGATTCTTGTCCTGCTCATGCGCCGGATTCGCGTGCTGTTGCGGTGCCGGTTGATGCTGCTCCTGCGGTGCCGGACGCGGCTGTGGCTGTGGCATCGGTTGAGGCTGGCGCATCTCCTGGGGTTGCGGATGCGGCATCGGCTGAAACTGCTGCTGAGGTTGCTGCTGCGGTGCCTGATGTGGTTGGAACTGTTCCTGAGGCCGCGGTTGCGGTGCCTGATGTGGCTGGAACTGCTCCTGAGGCCGCGGTTGCGGTGCCTGATGCGGCTGGAACTGCTCCTGAGGCTGCGACTGCGGCGCAGGATGCTGTTGGAATTGCTGTGGCGGCTGTACCAACTGCGGCTGAATCTTTTGCGGCATCGAATGTTGCTGGGATTGCGGTTGTTCCTGCTGCTGCATAGGTTGCGGTCCGTTATGTTGTGGCGGTTGTACGCCCTGATGCTGGGCATTCTCGCCAAAATTGCCGCCACCGGCAGGATGGGAATTCACCGGAACAGTCGCGCCCCTGGCAGGAACCACATTGGGCATGTTGAACTTGCCTGGTGCCGGAGTCGCCGCAATCGGCGGCGCGCCGTGGTTGACAGTCGCGCGCAATTCCGGCGTACTGCGGGCTGTTTGTTCGTGCTGTATTTGTGTCGGCAATGGGCCGGTATGCGGTGCATGAGCGAAGGCTAGTTCGGTCCTGCTGGGCTGCATTTGCACACCGCCGTTGCCGCCGTTGAAGCTGACACGCGTCACGTTATTGTTATTGACGACGGTATTGTAGACATTGGTGACGTGGACATTGGTCACATTGTTGACCGCCCGGTTGTAGGCAAAGCCGTCATGATCCCAGTGTCCCCCGACGTAGCCGACACCGATATAGCCGAAGCCGTAATTTACGCCCCCGTAGAAGCCGACGTGATCACCCCAATAGCCCTGGTTCCAGGCGTAGCGGCCCTCGTGCCAGCCCCAATAGCCGGGAGTCCAGAGTGCCCCGACAAAGGGAGCTACGACCCACGTGCCCGGGACCCAGTAATAATCCTGATCATCAGGGCTCCAGGCCCAATAGCCAGGCGTCCACATATAACCATCACCGGGAATCGGTGGTTGAACATAGACCGGCAGTTCGGGAGGGGCAATGTTGACTGAAACGGAAAATTCCGCGTGTGCTGCAAGTGGCGCAACAATGGATGCGGTTGCGAGCAATACACTGAATAATATTTTTCTCATGTTATGTCCTTTCTGGTCGCCAAGCGACATGGGTTTGCTGCGGCCGACAATGAATTGCTTCCATTGCTCGAAATAAAGCCGTTGTCTCTTAAGCGCTTGAGTGCAGTTCTGGTTGACACGGGTTACATCGTGAAACAAGTGAATCGCGAAAGATAGTTGTTCGATTCATCATCAGTGCAGCAGTTCAATGCCACAAAAGCATTTATTATGAATCTATTAATTTAATTGCCATTTGTGCCACTTGGTGTTTTTTTGCACTGGAGTAATTTGTAGCGAGGTTTATACAAAGCGAAAAGTATTTCTTGAAAAAATAATTTTATTTGGTATTATATCGAAATGAACAATAACCTTGATCCAAACAAGCGCCCGTCGCACAGCGAAATCGAGAAGCATGTCGACTTGGCGCATCAGCGCGCAGCCGGCGCGCCCCTGAGCGCCGAAGTGCGCATGAGCATATTGATCAAGCACAATGCGTCGCTGTTACACGATTTGTTGAACCGGACGGTTGAACCCTACGGCATCAGCTCGGTGGCCTACATTGCCATGATGACCTTGCAGAGCATGCCCGGGAATTTGGCCAACCCGTCCGAACTGTGCACAGCCACCCGCGAAACGCGCAGCAACATGACGCGCATCACGGACGAACTGGTGGACAAGGGATTGATCAAGCGCGTGCCGAATGAAGAAGACCGGCGCCGCGTCGATTTGAGTTTGACCGAAGCCGGCATGCAATTGCTGCGCACGGTCGTACCGATCATCCGCGAGAAGATGCAAACCGTCTTCAGCGCATTCACCGATGAGAGCAAGGCGGCCTTTGAATTGGAATTGATCAGGCTGAAGCAGGTTTTGGAAAGCACCTAAGCGTCATTGCAAACAATCAGTCGCAACTTATTTCCCTGAAATTCTTTGCCCATTTTTTTTGTCCATCTTTTTTCGCGGATTTAATACCAAAATGAATAATCCCAATTCAAACTATAGCGCACCCGGACTTCTGC
>DATBQE010000112.1:0-20293 GCA_036561005.1 Burkholderiaceae bacterium
AGACGAAATGGTCGAATTCGCATTTGTTCCCCATCTATTTTTGTCACAACGTTGTTTGAGCCCATCGTCTATCCCCGCCGGCCATTCACGATCGCGCCGCGTGAAGCGGTTGCGGCCCATGATTCAATGCCGGTCACTGCCCGTGAGACGTCGCATCGTATTTTCTGGCCGGTAACTGGATGGCCAAGTCAGCCCGTTGCGGCAATTGGCGAGCCACCACGTCACTCTGCTGGTCCAACTGTGCCTTCTCCCTTCCGGTACGTTTTGCTAGCACGGCGGGGTGCCAATAGAGCGGTGGATGGACCGGTTGGATATTGGAGGGTGCTGCAACCTGCTTGGCCTGCTTCCTGGACAATGAAGAAGGAAACGCACGCATCAATGATATTTTGGCGCCCGAGTCGGCGAAATCGGCATGCTGTCGCGTTAGAAAATCCCTTTTCTCTCCGTCCGCGCCACGCGCCAGGGCACTTTTTTGGTCGGGCGACATGGCGCCGCGTTGCGCTTTTTCAGATTCTGCAGCCGCGTCTGGCATGGCAGTGGCGGAATTGGTGTTCGAGTTCGCACTGAGTCTCTCCCCATCGTTGCTACCGCATGACGCAAGGGTCAATAACAGTACACATCCGACACCCAATAATTTTCTACGCATTGTCAATCCCCAGTTTGGAAGCGATACGGCACCCGGTTTCGTGTCGAGCCCGATAATCGCATCGGCTTGCAATTCCGGCTTCAGTGCAAACAGACTGCTTTGTGTCGTGACTGAAGTCGAATTTATCCACGCAATCCCGAATCTCAATCAGTTGAGGGCGCGATGTCATTCAATGTTCTGAAGAGATGTACTGCCCGCTTCCGCAATCACTTCAAGCCATCTACACCACACGTCTTTGCCGAAGGCTTATTCAGCATCATCGCCCGCAGAGAGGTTGCGAAACGGCGGATTTCCCGCCGCGTCTTTATACTCTTGGTCAATGAATGTGCGGCCTTCATTTTGTTGTTCTTTCATTATGTGGCCGCGATTGCTGCAATTTTTCCCATGTTCCCGCCCTATACTAGGGAAATTTCCTTCTCGAAACATCCCCCAAATGGGTGAGATGTTGATAACATCGCAAAAAAATTTGTGGGCGAGAAGTGGGTGACGATCAGTCACTTTTAACAACGGTCGCAAAGTGGAAGCAGATTCCCGGTCCTGTTCAGGAGAGTCGTGAAATATGAGCATCGTCGAGCCCGCAGACGCACAATCGCTTCTTGGCAGTCTGTACGACTCTGTCATGGCGCCAAAAGGGTTTCAGGACTTTATCGAAACACTGTGCCGCGTTTTCCGTTCAAAATCGGTGACGATGATGACGCGCCATTCCATCACCGAGGACATCAAGGGTTTGTGGGTATTTGGTTCCTCACTCGACAGCTATGTGCGGGAATACGGTAGTGAAGACATGCTGGCGCAGCACATCATGAGCATGCCCATCGCCCTGTTTTACGCCAGCAATCTGGATGTGCCCTACCCTGAAACGTTTCCCGCCACGCGCTTCTACCAGGAATGGGTAGTGCCGCAAGGCATCGCCTACGCGACGGGCGCAACGGTGTTGCGCGAGGGCGATTGGCTCACCCAGCTATACATTCAGCGCTCACCAAGCCACGCGCCGTTTACGCGGGAGGAGCTCGATCAACTGGACGAATTGGTGCCTCACCTGCAACGCGCGATCCAGATGCGCCAGCGCTTTGCGGAGCTGCAACTCGGGCAGAATTTCCTCTCCAGCAGCCTGGACGTGCTGGCTATGCCGACCCTGCTTTTCGATGAGTACTGCCGCGTGGTGCATGTGAACCGCAGCGGTGAATCGCTGTTGCGCCGCCGTGCCGATTGCTGGGTGGAAGACGGGCACATGTTTACCCGCAATCAGGCCGCCAACCGCAACCTGAATCTGGAATTGACCAAAGCAATCCGCGCCAGCCGTGGAGACATTTCCGATCCGACCGATGTGGTATTGCTGCCGCGCTCCGGGCGCATGCCGCTGATCTTGATGCTCAAACCGCTGCCTCTCTCGAAGAACAACATTTCGCAGGGCGCTGCGTTGATGTTCATTTTTGATCCGGAGCAAACACCCGCCGTTGCCGCCGATGTGGTAAAGCGCCTGTTTGGTCTTTCAAAGGCAGAGGCCGATCTTGCCGTCGCACTGTGTTGTGGCAAAACGCTGGAAGATGCCGCGGCCGATCGAGGCATCACGATCCACACCACCCGCTACCAGTTGAAAAGCATCTTCCGCAAGACAGGAACCAAGCGCCAATCGGATTTGGTATCGCTATTGCTGTCGAGCCCCGCCTATTTCCTCGCCGAGGCCACCTTGTGAGAAGCGCCCGGCCACTGTGCGGACAAACGTGACGCACGAACGGCGGGCGCGGTCAGAAATGATTTCCCGCAAATCTCGCCTTTTGCGTCACTTTACGCCCGATGAAAATATTGGCGCAGTTCAGGAAAATTTTGTGAAGTCAGGTTTGCGCTTCTGAAAGAAAGCGGTGAACGCCTCCTTGGCCTCGGGCGCAGTCAGCATTTCGCCGAACTGCTTGCTTTCCTCAATCATCTTCGCTTCAACGGCGGCCGTGTGACCAGCCTTCATCAACCGCTTGGTTGCGCGAATCGACGAGGCCGGGAGCGCAGCCAGCTTGGCTGCCTGCGCCGTTGCAAAGGCCTGCAGGTCAGCCAGGGGCAGCACCTTGCTGACTAGCCCCATGTCGCACGCTTCGTCGGCCAGAAATGGCTCACCGAGCATCAGTTTTTCTGCGGCGCGTTGATAACCGGCCAGTTGCGGCAAGAGCAGGCTCGATGAAAATTCCGGGCACAAGCCGAGCTGGCTGAAGGGCATGGAGAACTTGGCGTTGTCTGCCGCGTACACCAGATCGCAATGCAGCAGCATGGTGGTGCCAATGCCCACAGCGGCGCCGGATACGGCAGCGACCACAGGCTTGGTCGTGCGGCTCAGGGCAGCCATGAATTGATAAACCGGGCTGTCGTTATTGTTCGGCGGATTTTTCAGGAAGTCTTCGAGATCGTTTCCGGCGGTAAAGATTTCAGGTTTGCCGCAAAACAGGATGACGCGCACGTCGTTGTCGGCGCCCGCCTGAATCAATGCGTCAGCCATGCTCTGATACATTGCGGCAGTAATCGCATTCTTCTTTTCAGGGCGATTGAATTCAATCGTGAAAATGCCGTTGGCTTTGCTGGTAGTGATATCCACGTTGTCTCCTGATTGTACTTACATACGAAAAAACCGTACGGCGAAGCTCGTACGGTTTTTATAAATTATCTACTAACGCCAAAGAACCTGTTCAATGTTCGCGCAACGAGTCAAGGTCGAATCGAAGCGCGGAACCGTACGTGAGGTACGGTGAGCACTTGAGATTCGAGATTGGCCCATATCTACTGACGCCAAGAACCTGTTCAATGTTCGCGCAACGGGTCAAGGTCGAATCGAGGAGCGGAGCCGTACTTGACGTACGGCGAGCACCGGAGATTCGAGATTGGCCTGTTTCGCGGACATAGGACAGGTTCGATTAGAGACGTTCGAAAATGCCGGCTGCTCCCATGCCTGTACCGACGCACATAGTCACCATGCCGTATTTCAGATTCTTGCGGCGCAGCGCATGAATCACCGTTGCGGAACGGATCGCACCGGTAGCACCGAGCGGATGGCCCAATGCAATCGCGCCGCCCATCGGGTTGACCTTGGAAGGATCGAGCCCGAGGTCCTGAATCACCGCCAGCGATTGCGCAGCAAACGCTTCGTTCAATTCGATCCAGTCGATTTGATCTTGCGTCAGGCCGCCCGCTTTCAAGGCAGCGGGAATCGCTTCCTTCGGGCCGATGCCCATGATTTCCGGCGGGACGCCGCGCACGGCAAACGAGACAAAGCGCGCCAGCGGAGTCAGGTTGAATTGCTTGAGGATCTTTTCGCTGACCAGGATCAATGCGCCTGCGCCATCGGACGTCTGCGAGCTGTTGCCCGCCGTGACGCTGCCCTTGGCGGCAAACACCGGACGCAGCTTGGCCAATGCGGCCAGGTTGCTGTCGGCGCGCGCGCCTTCGTCCTGCGTGACGATGCGGCTGGTCACGTCGATCTTGCCGGTGGAAAGATTTGGCAGCTTCTCGATGATTTCATAGGGCGTGGTTTCGTCCTTGAAATAACCGGCTTGCTGCGCGGCGATGGCTTTCAGGTGCGAGTCGAGCGCGAACTGGTCTTGCGCTTCGCGCGAAACCTTCCATTGCTGCGCAACCTTTTCCGCAGTCAGGCCCATGCCGTAGGCCATGCCGATGTTCTCGTCCTTGAACATGCCCATGTTCATCGAAGGGTGATGGCCGCCCATCGGGATCATGGACATCGATTCGGTGCCGGCGGCAATCATGACGTCGGCCTGGCCCACCTTGATGCGATCCGCTGCCATGGCGACAGCGGTGATGCCGGAAGCGCAGAAGCGGTTGACGGTCACGCCGCCCACCGATTGCGGCAAGCCGGCCAGCAGCACCGACATGCGTGCCACGTTCATGCCTTGCTCGGCTTCAGGGAACGAGCAGCCGACGATTGCGTCCTCGATCAGTTTCGGGTCCAGGTTCGGTACTTGCGACAGGGCCGATTGCAGCACGCGCGACAGCAGGTCGTCCGGGCGTGTATTCCTGAACATGCCGCGCGGTGCCTTGCCGATCGGAGTACGGGTAGCGGCGACGATGTACGCTTCTTGAAGTTGTTTGCTCATGTTGGTCTCCGATCAGTTACGGACAGGTTTGCCGGTTTGCATCATGCCCATGATCCGTTCCTGCGTCTTGGGGTGGTTCAGCAATTCCATGAATGCCTTGCGTTCGAGGTCCAGCAGCCATTGTTCATTGACCACGCTGCCGGCTTCGATGTCGCCGCCGCTGACGATTTCAGCGATCAGCGAGCCGAGCTTGTAGTCGTGCGCAGAGATGAAACCACCGTCGCGCATGTTGACCATCTGCGACATGATGGTGGCCATGCCGTAACGGCCGGTGACCGGCACGGCAGCCTTGACCGGCGCACGGTAGCCGCGGTCGAACATGGCGCGCGCCTCAACCTTGGCCACGTGCAGCAATTCATAGGCGTTGAACACGATGACGTCGTCGGCTTTCAGGTAGCCCATTTGCTGGGCTTCGATGGCGGACTTCGACACGGCAGCCGTGGCTGCATGGGTAAAGTAATTCTTGATGAATTGGAAAATGTCGTTGCCCTTGGCATCGTTCGCCGCGCGCACTGCCGCTTCCTTCAAGCCGCCGCCGGCCGGCACCAGGCCGACGCCGACTTCGACCAGGCCGATGTACGATTCGATGGAGGCAACGCGCTTGGCTGCGTGCAGCATCAGTTCGCAACCGCCGCCCAATGCAAGACCTGCCACTGCCGCAACCACTGGCACATTGGCATATTTCAAGGCTTGATGTGCCTGCTGCAGACGTGCCACTTCCGGCTCTATGGCCGCGACGCCGCCCGACATGAACACCGGCAGCATCGATTGCAGGTCGGCACCGGCGGAGAACGCGCCGCCTTCGGCCGCGTCGGTGTTCCAGATCACCAGACCCTTGTAATTCTGTTCCGCTTCAGCAACGGCTTTTGCCAATCCGTTAATGACGCCTTGGCCGATCACGTGCATCTTGGTCTTCAGGGACAGGATCAGGATGTCGTCGCCCTGATGCCAGATGCGTACGGATTCGTCTTCGAACACCGTCGTGCCGCCGGTCTTGCCGTCGGCTGCGCCTTCGCCCAATACCGGCGCGCGGAAAGCCTGACGTTGATAGACGGGTAGTTCGGAACGCGCGACATTGGCCTTCTTGGCCGGCGACCAGGAGCCGTCTGCACCATGGACACCGGTACGTCCATCAAATACCCAGTCAGGCAGCGGCGCGCTGGAAAGCGCATTGCCTGCGTCAATGTCTTCCTTGACCCAGGTGGCGATTTGCTGCCAGCCTGCCGCTTGCCACGTTTCGAACGGGCCGAGATTCCAGCCGAAGCCCCAGCGTAGCGCGAAGTCGACGTCGCGAGCGTTATCGGCGATCGATTCGAGATGCACGGCGATGTAATGGAACGCATCGCGGAAGATCGCCCACAGGAATTGCGCCTGCTTGTTGGTCGAGTCGTGCAGCGTCTTCATGCGCTTTACGGGATCCTTTTCCTTCAGGATGCGTGCGACCAGGTCATCTGCCTTGCCGCCGCCCGGCACGTAATCGCCCTTGGCTGCGTCGATACGCAGAATGTCCTTGCCGACTTTCTTGTAGAAGCCGGCGCCGGTCTTTTGCCCCAGCGCACCGGCCGCCACCAGTTTGGCCAGCACTTCGGGCGTCTTGTAGGCGGCGAAAAAGGGATCGTTCTGCAGGTTGTCCTGCATGGTCTTGATCACATGACCCATGGTGTCGAGACCGACCACGTCCGCCGTGCGGAAAGTGCCCGACTTGGCGCGGCCGAGCTTGGCGCCGGTCAGGTCGTCGACCACATCGCACGACAGCCCGTATTTTTCCGCTTCAATGATGGTGGCCAACATGCCGAAGATACCGACGCGGTTGGCGATGAAGTTCGGCGTGTCTTTTGCACGCACCACACCCTTGCCCAGCGTGGTAGTGAGGAAGCCTTCGAGCTGATCGAGAATCTCGCCCTTGGTCGCAACGGTCGGAATCAATTCAACCAGGTGCATATAGCGCGGCGGGTTGAAGAAGTGCACGCCGCAGAAGCGCGCCTTCAGTTCCGCGTCGAAGCCTTCGGACAGGGCCGTGATCGACAAACCGGAGGTGTTGGAGGCGAAGATCGCGTTTGGTGCAATGTGCGGCGCAACCTTCTTGTACAGGTCGTGCTTCCAGTCCATGCGTTCGGCAATCGCTTCGATGATCAGGTCGCAGCCTTGCAGCACGTCGAGATTGTCTTCGTAGTTGGCGACTTCGATCAGCGATGCATGGTCCTTGTTGCCCAGCGGCGCAGGGCTCAATTTCTTGAGGTTCTCGATGGCACGCAGCACGATGCCGTTCTTCGGACCTTCCTTGGCCGGCAGATCGAACAACACGACCGGAACCTTGGCGTTGACGCAATGCGCAGCAATCTGCGCACCCATCACGCCAGCGCCCAATACGGCGACTTTCTTGACGATGAAGTTAGACATGGGGGTATCCTGTAATCGTTAAAATAAATCAGCGTCGAGGTCCATCAGATTCTTGGAACCGGAACGCGCCTGACGGATCAGCATCGCCGTCTCGGGCAGCAGACGGGCAAAGTAGAAACGGATGGTACCGAGCTTGGACTTGTAGAAATTGTCGCCCGAGTCTTGCTTTTCCAGCGCAATCTTGGCCATGCGGGCGAAGAAATAGGCGTAGACCATGTGGCCGACCACGCGCAGGTAAGGCACGGCGGCAGCGCCGACTTCATCCTGGTTCTGAAACGCCTTCATACCGATTTCCATCGTCAGCTTGGTGACCTTGTCGCCGAGGTCGCCCAAGGGCGTGATAAATTCGCTCATCGCTTCATCGGTACCGTTTTCTTCGACGAAGGCTTGCACCTGCGCGCCGAACTTGCGCAGCTTGGCGCCGTTGTCCATCAGCACCTTGCGGCCCAGCAGGTCGAGCGACTGGATGGTGTTGGTGCCTTCATAGATCATGTTGATGCGCGCATCGCGCACATATTGTTCCATGCCCCATTCGGAGATGAAACCGTGGCCGCCGAATACCTGCATGGCTTCCGAGGTGGCAATCCAGGCGTTGTCGGTGATGAAGGCCTTGATGATAGGCGTCAAGAGTGCGACTTCGTCGGCCGAATTCTTGCGTACTTCTTCATCAGGGTGGTTCAGTTCCTTGTCGATCTGCAGCGCGACGTAGGAGCAGAATGCGCGCGCGCCTTCGGCATACGCCTTGGCGGTCAACAACATACGGCGCACGTCGGGGTGGACGATAATCGGGTCGG
Source organism: Burkholderiaceae bacterium (assembly GCA_036561005.1). GTDB lineage: Bacteria > Pseudomonadota > Gammaproteobacteria > Burkholderiales > Burkholderiaceae_D > PKWO01. The sequence continues at coordinate 7,935 of DATBQE010000112.1, forward strand.
CCTGGCGATCCGGGGCTTTCGGACCCGACAGGCTGCGCGACTGTATACGATCCTTGGCATAGGCCAAGGCATTCTGGTAAGCGACTTCGGTCAAGCCGAGCGACTGCATGCCCACGCCCAGACGCGCTGCATTCATCATCACGAACATGGCGTTCAAGCCCTTGTTCGGTTGGCCGATCAGCCAGCCGGTCGCGCTGTCGAGGTTGATCTGGCAAGTCGAATTGGCATGGATGCCCATCTTCTCTTCAATCGCACCGCAGGTTACGGCATTGCGCGCACCGAGCGAGCCATCGGCATTGGGAATGAACTTCGGCACGATGAACAGCGAAATACCCTTGGTTCCGGCAGGTGCATCAGGCAGGCGAGCCAATACCAGATGCAGAATGTTGGCGGCCATGTCGTGTTCGCCGGCCGAAATGAAGATCTTGCCGCCGGTGATCTTGTAGCTGCCGTCAGCCTGCGGTTCCGCCTTGGCGCGCAGCATGCCGAGGTCGGTACCGCAATGCGGTTCGGTCAGGCACATGGTGCCGGTCCATTCGCCGGAGACCAGCTTCGGCAGGTACATGGCCTTTTGTTCCGGCGTACCGTGTGCGTGCAGCGCTTCATAAGCGCCGTGCGACAGGCCGGGATACATCGACCATGCCTGGTTCGACGAATTAAGCATTTCGTAGAACGAATTGTTCAGCACGAGCGGCAAACCTTGTCCGCCAAATTCCGGATCGCACGACAGCGACGGCCAGCCGGCGTCGACGTATTGCTTGTAGGCTTCCTTGAAGCCCTTGGGCGTCGTGACGACGTGGGTTTCCTTGTCCAGATGGCAGCCTTCGCGGTCGCCGGAATGGTTCAAGGGGAACAGGATCTCGGAGGTGAACTTGCCGCCCTCTTCGAGCACCTGATTGATGATGTCGGCGTCGATTTCGGCATGCGCAGGCAACTGTTTCAGTTCGTTTTCCACTTGCAACAATTCATGCAGCACGAAGTGCATGTCACGCAAGGGGGCGGTATATTGACCCATTTCATTCTCCTGAGGCTATTAGCTACTGTCAGCTATGATTCGTGATTGACGACACGCTATTGTGCTGCCTTGCCGGCAGCAAACTGGCGATGGCGAATTTCTTCCGGTGCCCCGTTGAGCTTTTCAACGTTATCGGCAATTGGGTTCCGATAGACCTGCAACAAGCGTTCAAAGCCTTGCTGGGCGCGATCGACGCTACCGGGGCGTTTGATGAACCGGGCATCGTGGTGCAATGCCAGGATCAGTCCATACATTTCATAAACGATTTGCTGCGGATCGACGTCGGCACGCAAATGCCCCAATTCTGATGCCTGGCGAACGCAGCGGTGCAAGGCGTCTTGCCAGGCCATGACCATGCCGACCAGCTCTTCGCGGATCGCGCCGGGCCGGTCGTCATATTCGGCAGCACCGCTGATATAGATGCAGCCGGAGGCGATTTCAACTGTGACACGCTTGACCCAGCGCCCGAACATCGATTCGAGACGCGGCAGGCCGCGTGGTTCCTTCATGCTGGGGTAAAACACTTCCTGTTCGAAGTGATGGTGGTACAGCTTCAGCACTTCGATCTGCAAATCTTCGCGCGAGCCGAAGTGTGCGAACACGCCGGACTTGCTCATGTTCATCTTGTCGGCCAACAAGCCTATCGTCAAACCTTCGAGTCCATCGCGGCTGGCCAGGTCGAGCGCCACGTCCAAAATGGCGGCGCGCGTCAGTTCGCCTTTGCGCATGAATTTTTGCGTATTGCTGGTAAGAGTCGATGCCACTTTCAGTCCCGGATAAAAAGATGTTCAAGAAGACGCGGCGCGTTGAATCGAACGCCCGTACTATTATGCACCCAATTGTAAAAGTCAAACCAGATTCTAGAGGCGCCGTTCTATTGGTGCCATGCAGCATTGAAGCGTGCCAGCGCTCATTGAGACGATTTGTCGATCAGGCGGCGGTCGCGCTTGGTCGGACGGCCTTTCAAGGCGGCGGTTGGCTCGCGGAAAAAGCGCTGTTGATCGGCATTCTGTTGCCTTTTTGCACGACTCTGATCGGTCTCTTCATAGAGGGTCTGGGCAATTGCGGCCGAACCACGCACCTCGGCCAGCGCCAGGACGCGGACCTCCCAGATCGTCGATCCATTGTCGATGTCGAGCATACAGCCCGTCTTTACTGCGCGGGCAGGCTTTACCCTGTCGCCGTCAAGGCGAATTTTGCCACTTTCGACAGCGTGGCTGGCCAGTGTGCGCGTCTTGAAGAAACGTGCCGCCCAAAGCCATTTGTCTATGCGTACAGAATCATCCATCGCCTGAGTGCAGACCTCCAAATGTGTTGACAATCGTGCCCGGCATGCCAGGTGGAATATGCGACGCCATGGTGAATCCAATTCCACATTCGTTACGTATAATGCAACCTGACGCGCACTTTACATGACAAACTGAGGCACGGCTCTTCTCGACAGCACAACATTTGAAACGGGTTAAAAATTGTCAAACGACGATCCACAGCAGCTAAAAACCTGGCTTGCGGCCGTTGCCAAAAAGGATACGCAGTCTTTCCGCCTATTGTACGACGCCACGTCGCCGAAACTGTTTGGCTTTGTGCTGCGTATATTAACCAAGCGAGAGTGGGCGGAGGAAGTGTTGCAGGAGTCGTTTGTCAACATCTGGAACAATGCCGCGAGCTACCAGCCGCATCTGGCCGCGCCCATGACCTGGATGACGACAATCGTGCGCAACAAGGCTTTCGACATGCTGCGTAAAGTCGACGATGTGGTCGAAATCGACAACGACAACTTTGACAAGGAAGTGATGGAAGCCCTGGAAAGCCAAGACCCGACGCCGATCGAAGCATTGCAGATGACGGATGACGCGAAGGCATTGGCACGCTGCTTCTCCAGGCTGGAAGGCTTGCATCAGCAAGCCATCGCGCTGGCTTTCTATCACGACCTGTCGCATAGCGAAGTGGCGGACCAATTGAAACTGCCGATCGGCACAGTGAAAACGTGGATACGGCGCGGCTTGGACCGCCTGCGTTTGTGCCTGACCAAGCTGGAGGGCGCATGAATATCCAGCATAACGAAAAGCTGCGCGACCAATTGAGCGCAGCCTATGTACTCGGCACCCTCAAGGGTGGAGCCCGGCGTCGCTTCGAAGCCTATTTGAAGAACAGCGCGTTGTTACAACGCGAAGTCGGCGAGTGGCAAGACCGTTTGAATCCGTTGGCCGAATTCTCCGGAGCAACCAAGCCGCCGGCCCGTGTCTGGTATGCCATCGAACGCCGGATTGCGGGCCAGGCTGCGCCATCGTCGCGCAAGGAATTCTGGCTCAGTCTGCGCAACGATCTGGCATTCTGGCGCGGCTTGGGCCTGGTCTCGACCGCGGTTGCCACCATATTGGTGGCCGTGCTGGCGACCAAGCAGCCGGGCACAATTGCACCACAGGCCGCCACGTCTTATGTCGCCATGCTGGCCGACGATAAATCGCAACCGGTCATTGTCATCACCGGCGATGCGACACGCCACCAACTGATTGCACGCGTGGTTGCGCATCAAACCATCGATGCCAACAAGAGCCTGGAATTGTGGGCCGTGCCCAAGCAGGGCGCGCCACGCTCGCTTGGTTTGGTATCGGCCGACGGCACAGTCACCTTGCCTTTGCCTGACAACGACACGCCGCAAGCAATACCGCTCCTGGCGGTGACACTCGAACCGAAGGGCGGATCGCCGAACCCGAACGGTCCTACCGGGCCTATCCTGTTCAAGGGCGCTTGGGTGCAGATATAAAACTGACACCCGATTGAAGAGCCTGGATGCGCAATGGCATCCAGGATGCCAGCAATTGGCGTTTCAAGCCTGCTGGTTATTGGCGCCTCAAACTTGCCTCCTGTTCTCACCTTAATCCCGCTGCCAGAAACTTGGCAAACCATCGAATCCATCGTAATCCGAAATGCGGCAATGGCGCGTATTCAGCGCGGCTTGATTTGTTCGGATTCCACATCGTGTCTCGACGAGTGGCAATGACTATTGAAGGCGATTGGGCCGTATTTGGCTAGCAGTGGATCCCAATACTCCTTCACACATGGGCATCTCTAAAATCTACTGCGCAGCTCAATCTCGAACCTGCGATGCTCACCGTACAGTCGTACGGCTGCGCTTGCCGGTTCGACCTTGAGTCGCTCGCTACGATTTTTAGAGATGCCCACATTCCAAATTGATTCGTTCGAAAGGCTCTGAGTGGAAACTTGTTGCCAAGGCATCCGTCGGTACACGGTCGAGAATTTTGAGCTCGGATAATTGTCGCTCGCATTCTTTAAATCTTTGGCTTAAAATCGTACGAAAATTTAACATTTACTCACTTTCAGCTGTTGTTGAACAATCGGTCTTCCAACATGATGGATTGTGGAATCGAGGATGGTTGAAGAACCCATCCATGCTTGTGGGCCACCCAAAACGTCCGTTGTGGGCCCGGCCCTGCGCCGCCTCCCGCGATTTTTCGCGATATCTCATGGCGATGGTAATTGATTGAAATGGAAACAATCGTGGATGACTCGTCGAGTCTGAACATACTTGTGCTGGAAGACCAGGGGTTGGTGCGGGCGGGGATGCGGGAATTGATCAAGATCTCCGAACCAGGCGCACAGGTTTTTGAAGCGTCCAACTACGTCGATGCGGTTGCGTTTTTGGCTGATCATCGATTTCAATTCGCCTTCCTTGATATTGACCTCAAGGCTGAACACACCGGACTTGATGTTCTTGGATACATCCGCGAGCATGAACTGGAAACCCGTGCCATCATGCTTTCCGGCTGCGTCGAAAAGGACGTCGTGCTCGAATGTCTCAACGCCGGCGCGTGCGGATTTATTCCAAAGGATATGAGCAATGATGGCGTGTTTCGCAACGCCCTGGACACGGTGTTCCACGGCGGGATATTCCTTCCCGAACCTGTTACCGGCCATGGCTTGGACCTGAGTAAAATGGCCCCGACAACACCGGCTATTACCCCCGAATCAATCGGCGTTAGCGGACGATGCGTGGAAGTTCTGGTCTACCTTTGTCAGGGAATGGCGAATAAGGCCATCGCGCGCAAGATGAGCATTGAAGAGGGGACGATACGAAAAGATTACGTACCCAAGCTTTTCCGGATATTCAAGGTCGCGCGGCGCACCGAACTTTTGCTTGAAGTGTCGAGGCGGCGCATCAAGCTGCCTAATCTCTAGTCGCAAGATTACTCCTTCAAACAGAGTCTGCGGATCTCATTTAACAGCGTCGAAGGATTGACCGGTTTGTAAAGAATGTCGGCATACATGGCTTTTCGGGCCGCGTCGAAATTATCGCTTTCACCAGTAAGCACAATGGTGGGGATTTCGCGCTCAAACTCTGCACTGACAACCTGCACAACATCAATTGCAGAGCGATGCGCGGGGAGCGAAAAATCGGTCAGGACGAGATCCGGCATGCGCTCCAGTGCAGGCAGCCTTCGCGTCAGGTCTTCGAGCGATGTCACGGATTCGTACAAAATGCCATATTCGCGGAAAAGCGCCTCGGTCGATTTTCGCACCAAGACATCGTCTTCAACGAGTAACACATAGAGACCGGACAAGTCCTCGGTGCCTGCCTCATCTGAGGCGTGCTGCTGCACTTGAACATCTTCGGGCGTCTCCAAACGCGGCAACGCGATCGAGAAGCGCGTGCCTATTCCCTCGGTCGAGCGCATATCAATGCGGTGATCCATCAACAAATGGAGAATCGACCGCACGATGGACAACCCCAGGCCCAGACCCTTGCTCCGATCGCGCTCAGGGTTGTGAATCTGGTAAAACGGATTGAAGACCTTCCCCTGCTCGGCTTCGGGAATGCCGATGCCGTTGTCGACAATGTCGATGCGGCACCGGTTCGGCAACACCACCGCGCCGATGATCACGTATTGGCCTTTGCCCTTCGACTGATCCGCATACTTGATTGCATTCATCAACAGATTGCTAAGGACGCGGCCAAGCAGGTGTCGATCGCTATCCACGACAACGCGCCTTCCTTTCCTGAACCAGACGCGCAATTGCACGCCTCGCTCGGCGGCGAGCGGCGCCAGCATCGTGCATAGCTCATTGATCATTTCGATCAGGTCAAATGAGCTGTAATCCGCCGCTACCAGCCCGCTCTCAAGGCGCGACACTTCCAGCACCGAGGCGAACGACAGCCGCATGGCATCGGTCGCCGATTGGGTCAAATCGATCAGTTCGCGCGACTTGGCCGTGTCGTCTCTTGCAATCGCGTGCTTGGCGGCCTCCAGCAAATTGCCGATTGCATGCAAAGGCTGGCGTAGATCGTGCGCCGCATCGGCCATGAATTTCGACTTGTCAAGATTTTGCCGCATTGCCTGCCTGCGCAGTTTTTCTTTGTTGCGAACCAACGTGAAAGCCAGCGCCACCACCACGAAGATCGTCAGCGCGCCCAGCGCACGCTGCAGATTCTTGACCTTGATCTCTTCGTTTTGCAGCAGATTTTTCTGTTCAAGAATGGTGATTTGTTTTTGCCGCTCGCTGGCGTCGAAATTCGCCTGTAGTTCCGCAGCTTCGCGGTCGCGGTCAGCCTGGAATAGCTCTGAAGTCAGATCGCGCTGATCCTGCAGTGCCTTTACTGCATCACGGTACAAACCTGTTTTCGTATACATCGCGGCCACGACGCCGAGCGCTGCTTCCAGGTCTGGTTTTGCGCCGGATTTACGCAGAAAATCCAATCCATTAGCTATTTCGTCATCGCCGCGCTTTGTCGCCCCGTTGCCGATTTGACACAGGCCGAGGATGATTCCGGCGTTGGCGGTCATGGCATCGATAGACAGTCCAGCTGAAAGGGTTTTGGCCTGCTGTGCATAATCCGAGCAGGTTGCGTAACGCTCCTGATCGAGTGCCAATTCTGCCAGTCCCTGGAGCGCCATGGCTTCCTGTCTATGGTCCGCCACCTTGCGCGCCAAGGTCAATCCTTCGGCATATGCTTTGCCCGCTTCCGATTGGTTCTTCATGTCGGCGTAGGCGGCGCCGCGGCTTAACGCGAGCGCCGCAACGGTGCGTGGCTCGTTCAGACTCACCGCCAATGCGCGCGCCTTTGCGTTGTATTCCAGGGCAAGTTGGGGATTTTTCAGGTCCAGGTATAAGTTGCCGATCATGTACATTGCCGTTACACGTTCAGAGCGGGTTTCCGTGTCGTCTCCGTCTAACGTACTCATGGCGGCAAGTTGATAGTTCAGTGCTGCTTTGAAATCGCCGATATTCCCGTTTATATTGGCCGCCATGAGATTGACCCGGTATGTCAATTTCCTGTCGTTCAGTCGGTTCGCAATTTGCAGTGCGCGCTCGACCTCAATCTTTGCCTCCGCAAATTTTCCTTCCGCCTGCAGCATTCTGGCTTGGTAGTTCGCGGCCAGTGCAGATGCAAATTCATCATGGTAGCGTATGCCGGATTCCGCAAGTTCGCCATTGAACTTTTGTGCAGCCTCGTTCTGGCCGGAATTGATCGACATATAGACCAGAGCTTCCAGTACCGCCCGTCTGTCGTCTTGGGCTGTGTCAGCCGTTAGGCGCTTCTTTAATTCGGTCAGTTGCCGTGTGGCCCCTGGTTGATCTGTCTCGAAAAGATCTTTCAACCGTCCTGCCTCACTTTGCAAGAGCGTCACGATTGGTTCCGAGCCGAAGACAAGCGACGATAAGAGGCAAGGCAGGCAGACACACGCCAGCAAAATGAGTGCGCGGCAGGTCAAACTGAAACGGAAGGCGGGCATGCTTGCGCGCATTGGATGATCTCAAGAATGTTGACCATGACTTGATGCTTTGGTTTGCATTTTCGTGGCATGCATATTGGAATTGAGCGCTTCGATATTAGGGCATCTCTAAAAATCGTAGCGAGCGGGCCAAGGTCGGGCCGAGAAGCGCAGCCGTACGACTGTACAGTGAGCATCGCAGGCCCGAGATGGCCGGGCCGCGTAGGCCGCGCAGTAGATTTTTAGAGGTGCCCATTAATCGGGCGTCCGCGCTGACATACTATACTATTTCGCAATTCTGCAATCTTGCGCGAACCGGTAGTCTCGTCAAACTGTCTGTCAATGCATCGTAGCCAAATTTGGCAGGCAAGTCCAATTTCATTCAGTTGCAGAATCGCTCGGTGACTTGTCGTATTGTGGAATAAGCGATTCGAGATTAGAACTCATTGGAAAAGCTTGAGCGGGCGTTCCGCGAGCAAATGCATCGGCGCCTACTGGTCCATGTAGAGTAGTCGCACACACGGTCACACGCAATGGCAGCGCAAGGCGTAAGAAGCTACCAAGCCGACTGACACAGGAACGCCACGATTGTGATTCGAACAATTTGTTTAATGTTGTACGCGCGCCGATTCGGCGCAATGTGACATTCACTACGCTACGGCATTTTTCGTGGCCATTGAAATAGAAGACGATCGAAAAAAGCGATGCAATGGTACAACGGTGATATTCCCGTACCTAGCGGCTGAGGCGGCTTGACGGCGCGGCCGATTCTTTTCAGGTACTGATATCGCTTGTCGGCAAAATCCTGGGTCGGATAGATGCACCTTACCCATCTGCGCCAAGATCTCGAGTATCCCCAAACTTCATATTTCATTGATTCGCTCCTGCTCCACCTAGGTGTCATGGACCGTACTACATCATGTTTCGATAGGCGATGCAATCCGACAAATGTCAGGTATTACAGCGCAATGGAGTCCGAGGTTGAACCCAATCTTATTGATGTTCCTTTGGGTACGCCGGCTTTGTCGCTCGCGCTTTTCACCAGATCAACGCTTGCGGGTGGACCAACAATCTTTATCCCATGCTGGTGGACGACGCCGACAAGTTAGACGACAGGACCAAGACAAAACCAAGCAGGCATTGATAAGCGGTAAGGAGGTAGTACTCAATGGCCCACAATACGTGGCGACGTAATTGCGACGAGACACTGATTTTTGGTACGCGTTACGGTCCACTCTTCAGACGCTTTTTGCGAAACCGAAATGGGAATCGCGATGCATTTTGCGGGCCTGACGAGCGGCTGGCAAAATACGGCGACACTAACACCCACTTGTGTAAATATACACCTGAGGGATTCCAGTTCCATTGTAGTTGTATCCGACTGCGCAGTTGATTGGGCTGGGAGCGCTTTCCATGCGCCAGCCGGCGTCACCGTTGGGTATGCTGGAACTACCATAACCGTAAAAAGTAAAGCTGTTATACGACACCGGTGCGGCCGATAGGTAGCACCCGCCTGACGGCGCCGACGAGCCAAGTTGCGTCAGCCCGATACCGTCGCACCAGCGATCGGGATATCCGTTCCACAAGCGAATCTGCGTGCCGTCGCCCAAGGTGACGAAGGTGATTCCCGGTTGGGTTCCGGGAATGCCGTTTCCCTTCGTCGCCGTGGCGACTCTGATTAGCGATACTGCCGAATTTGCCGAACCTGCCAGCCCATTGATGGCGGCTGCACGCGCGGACTGGCCGAGGTTGGCGTAACGACTCAATGCGAATGCCGCAAGCACCGCGAGGATCGCGATGACTACAACTAGTTCGATCACGTTGAAACCTCGGTTAGTCAGTGTGGCACTTAATGCACGACGATCACTTGTTCGCGCTGGCCGGAGATCCTCATTGGTGACGATTATTTGACTCATTCCATTAAAGTAATTTATCCCCATTGACCCACGATGATTTCAATCCACAGCTATTAGCAGAGTGATACTGGAGACGACGGTCATATCAGGACAGGGGCGGTCCCTGTTTCAATTGAGCGAACTTAGGCATCGGCAGACAATGCGCTTGCTGCGCCGACCATCGCGTTCACAGCGTCTTGGTCTTGCCAAACCGTTCGGGACGCTAGAGATTGGACAGCCCGCGACGCAGATTCTTGCCTAAGCAGGCGATTGTTTCTGGAATATTTGCCTCGGGCGTGTTCTGAAGGCTGTTTTAGGCCTCCAGAGCAGCCTCACCGTCATTACAAAGCGCATATCAGATATGCATCGTTGAATTTAGTAGTACAACAATCCCTTTCTCTTGACCGGGCGACGACGTCACCGACTATGCACATTGGTTCCATGAGGAGGGCACTCATGGAAGTGGTGCAGGGTTAGCCAAATACTTCAATGACAGATTCTGAAACTGCCCACCGTCGCTCGTCGGCGTCGTTTGATTTTCAGCACCTGATCCGAACACGACGCCCAGGCCGCCAACCGCAACCAGTTCAGAAGGATGTTTCAGGAAATAATCGACACGATTATCTCGATAATGGTTTGCAGTCCCGCCGGGAGTCGCGGATGGCACGCCAAACGGGGTTTGCCACCACACGATGGGCAGCCCGCCAATCCCATTGTGGAACGACAGGGTCATATCAAAGTGGTCCTGAAAATTTGGATGAGTCTGGTTGGTTTCGTCCCAATACCAGCTTCCTTGCCCGCTAACGCAGTCGGCTTGCGCCGTTGCAGGGGTAAGATAAGCCTGCTCCTTGCAGCCAGCGTCACGGTCTATCGTCTGCATCACAATAAAATCGCCTTGGGCAGTGCCAAGTTGATTCATGAAGGCAATCACGCTCGTGAGCGTTGGCCCACCCCAAATTGATGGTGGATATCCTATCGCCGCTTTGGGGGCATACTTGCGCGCGAGATTCAGCAAGCAAGGCGCGAAACCGGTCACATTCGGTGGAAGGCTGGAGCACGCGGCGTCGGATGAGAGCACTGCCGGCACCTTGGTGGGATCTCCGCCATAGCTCGCGTTGGCGCCAGACTGCGCAAAACCCCAAAAATCCGGTTCGACGTTGATGAGCACAGGTTTGCCGTACTGACTAATGGCGTTGAACAGGGTAATCGTGTCGGACCAGTAGGCTTGCATGTAGGCAGGCGTATTCAAGGCTGTGAGTTTATCGGCGGAAGAAAACTGGAACAATGTGAACATCGGCATGGCGCCTACGGAATCCGCTTGTGCCATGACGTAGGTGGCGTACGCGCCTGATGGCGAATTCCACGTCGTCCATCCGCCCTGGGTATCTATGCCAACCAGATAGCGCTCATAGATATCCGGCTTCAATCCCTGGGATTGAATCAGTGTCGTGTCTGATCCTCCTGACCCCAGCCCAACGAGGAACCGGTTTGGCAAGCCCAATCGCTTGGCCAGCGTGGCAGCCGGACCGCTTCCCGAACTACTTGAGCTTGAACAGGCCACGTTCACATTGCTCACATTTCCAGCAATTGCGGCACTTGTTCCGTTGCTGACCAAACAAGTCTGACCGGCAGGTTGCGTTCCCACGGTCACGGTGTATGACGCATTGTTGGCTAGGCGCGTAGCGAATTGGAAAGCGCTATTGACTTTCAATACGAGCGCATCCTTGCCGTTGTCGAGCAATGTCACTTGCTGACCGCTCGCCAGGCCCGTCATGGTACCGCCGATGGTGTAGGTCGGAGTCGGCGTCGGAGTCGGAGTCGGCGTCGGCGTCGGTGTCGGTGTCGGTGTCGGTGTCGGTGTCGGTGTCGGTGTCGGTGTCGGATGCGGTATCAGGGCGGCGACGGCGGCGACAACCATCGGCTGATACGCGGTCGTATTTGTTTGTGCGGTATCGGCGGCCAAGGTGGTGCGAGCGCTGGCGGCAGCAGCAGCGCCGCTGTAGTAGGGCACGGCGTTCTGGCTGGTAACCTGCGCCGTGTAGTAGCTGGCCGTCGCGATGTGGTTACGCACCAGTTGCGCATCGAGCAAGCCTTGCGCGCTGGTGTTGGCCAATGCCCCGGCCATGATGGACAAGGCGGCATCGCCGCGCGTCAGGGTGCCATTGTCGAGGGCGCCGCTCCAGAAAGCAAGGCCGGCGGCCGCTGGCGCGCGCCCCAGCACGTTCTGAAATACGGCGCTGACGAAAGCGGTGTTGTCGCCGGTTCCGTACAGTGCAATGGATTCGGCGCTGGTGCCAAAACTATCGATTAAAGTCTTGACTGCAGCGTTGGTCGAATAGGCTGCAGTGAGTCCTTGTATGTCGGTCGGCGCACCGGCAGAAAAGAGGCCCTTTTCGAAGTTGGTCAGTCCGGTGGGATCCGCAGGGCGACCGAAATAGGAGACGTACAATTCCTGAACGGCGGTTTGGTAGTCGCTGGCGTTCTTTTGCAAAACGAGTGCTTTTGCCTTTGCGGGCGAATCCACATTGCCGGATTCATTGCCTCCACCGCCACATGCGCTCAATGCCAACGCGCAGAGTGACACGCTCATGACGTGGCGCAGTGCGCGCCGACAACCTTGCTTGACTTGTAAGTCTTCTTGCGTCGTCGCAGATGAAAATACGCCACGCGTGTCGAAGCTTGTCATTGTTTTTCTTGCGTGATTTTCGACCAGGC
>DATBQE010000113.1:0-18627 GCA_036561005.1 Burkholderiaceae bacterium
GCGTCCATCACCTCACCGAGCGCATGCGGGCCGGTTACGGCCAGCACCTTGGGGTGCACTTTTTGAATGATGTCGTCGCCGGCGGCATCCTTCTTGGCGCCCAGGCAACCGGTGACGATCACCTTGCCATTTTCGGCAAGCGCTTCGCCGATCGCGTCGAGCGATTCCTGCACAGCAGCGTCGATGAAGCCGCAAGTGTTGACGATGACCAGATCTGCACCATCGTAGCTCTTGGCGGTGTCGTAGCCCTCGGCACGTAGTTGGGTGAGAATTTGCTCGGAATCGACCAGCGCCTTGGGGCAACCAAGCGAGACGAAGCCGATTTTTGGATTAACGGAGGGGGGAGCGACATTGGACATGAAAGGGGAACCAGGCAGATAGATCGAACGAAGCCGCTATTGTACCCCTTTGCCCATGCCGATATCGACAACCGGCGCCGTAGCGCCGGTTCGTGATCATTGCGTCGGAAAAGTTGAACTTGTCCGAGACATCAATGATTTACTGGTCAAACTGTTATTTTTTTGTCTTGTCGGGATTGGTAGTGCCTGCGGCACCCGCAGCCCCAGGGGCGCCGGGAACGAACGGAAAGGTCGTGCCGAACATGTTCTTGGTCTGATTCTGCATCTGCTCCTGCATCTGGATGAACAGGCTCTTGCTTTGTTCGATATAGTTGCCCATCATGCCTTGCATCATCGGCCCTTGCACGTTCATGAACTGGGTCCACATTTCAGGGCTGAATGGTTTCCCTTCGTACAAGCCCTTGGAGTTTTCCGTCAGCTTGTTCTGGATGTCGATGAAGGCCTGGATGTTCTTTTCCAGGTAGGAACCCATCATGCCCTGCATGGCATGACCGTAGTAGCGAATGATCTGCGATAAGGCGCCGCTGGAAAACATAGGCGAACCGTTGGCTTCCTCTTCGAGAATGATCTGCAGCAAAATGCTGCGGGTCAGGTCTTCTTCGGTCTTGGCGTCGACCACGGTGAACTCTTCATTGTCGAGCACGAGCTGCTTGACGTCGGTGAGCGTGATATAGGAACTGGTCTGCGTGTCGTAAAGGCGACGGTTGGGATACTTTTTGATTAAACGCTCGGCCGTCTTTTTTGCACTAGTCATTGATTGTCTCGGTGTATTGCGTCGCAACGCATTATCATAAAAATCGGAAAATCATTCCGTAAAGCGAACGCACGTTCACTTCGTCTAAGACTAGTATAGTGCGAGAAAATCGCAGATTATGCAATCCCCCATCCCCTTGCCTTCCCGCACATGCTGCAGCGCAGCATAACTAGCCCATATGCAGGCCGCCGTTCAGTGAAAAGTCGGAACCTGTTGCATAGCCACCTTCGTCAGAGGCAATCCACGCCACGATGGAGGCAATTTCTTCCGGTTCGCCAAGTCGCTTGACCGGGATGCCGGCAACAATTTTCTCCAGCACTTCGGGGCGAATTGCCTTCACCATGTCGGTTCCGACATAGCCCGGCGACACGGTGTTGACGGTGACGCCCTTGGTCGCAACTTCCTGCGCCAGCGCCATGGTGAAGCCGTGCAAGCCAGCCTTTGCCGTCGAATAATTGGTCTGGCCGAATTGCCCTTTCTGGCCATTGACGGAGGAGATGTTGATAATGCGCCCCCAGCCGCGCTCTATCATGCCGTCGATGACTTGCTTGGTCACGTTGAACAGAGAGTTGAGGTTGGTGTTGATGACGGCGTCCCAGTCGTCCTTGGACATCTTGCGGAATTGGCCGTCGCGTGTGATGCCGGCGTTATTGACCAGCACATCTACCTCGCCGATTTCCGCCCTGACCTTTTCGAACGCCGCCTTGGTGGAGTCCCAATCGGAAACATTCCCTTCCGAACAATGGACGTCGAATCCCTGGGCGCGCATGTCGGCGATCCAGGTATCCTTGCGCGTAGAGTTTGGTCCGCAACCAGCCACGACCGTGTAGCCATCGCGGCTCAGCCGCATGCAGATTGGCGTTCCGATACCACCCATGCCACCTGTTACATATGCAATACGCTTTGCCATCACGGTCTCCTTTGGATTTTAATTTCTCTTTACAGCAAACTCCGACGCTACTCTGCCTTCACCTTCACATAGCGCCCCGGTGCCGCTTCGATCGGGGCATATTTCGCCGTGCCCGCCTTGCGCGGCGCCTTGATCTTCTTGCCCGCATTTTCGGCCAGGAACGCCGACCATTCGGTCCACCAGCTTCCTGGTTGTTCTATTGCGCCCATCAGCCAATCGTCGGCCTGCGTGGGCAGCACGGTGTTGGTCCAATAGCTGCGCTTTTTCTTCGCCGGCGGATTGATCACGCCGGCTATGTGACCTGATGCACCAAGCACAAAACGGTTCTGATTCGGGTTGTGCGGATTCAACAAATAGGTCGAGGCATATGCCGCGGTCCAGGGCACGATATGATCTTCACGTGAGGCATAAATAAAGGCCGGTGCGTCAATCCTGGCCAAATCAACCTTGACGCCGGCGACGGTGAGTTTGCCCGGCACTTTGAGACTGTCTTCCAGGTACAGATTGCGCAGGTACCAGCAAAACATGGGGCCCGGCAAGTTGGTGCTGTCGCCGTTCCAATACAATAAATCGAACGCGGGCGGGAATTCGCCTTTCAGGTAATTCGACTTGACGTAGTTCCACACCAGATCGTTCGAACGCAGGCTAGAGAATGCTGACGCAAAGTCGCGTCCGGGCATCAGCCCGCCGTGCCCGATGGCCTGTTCGCGCATCGCAACTTGGGCTTCATCAATAAACACGTCGAGAATGCCGGTATCGGAAAAATCGAGCAGCGACGTGAGCAGTGTCAAGCCGGCAGCAGGGTGTTCGCCGCGCGCCGCCAAAACCGCCAGCGCCGTTGAAAGGATGGTGCCGCCAACGCAAAAGCCGAGTGCGTTGATCTTGTCCTTGCCTGATATTTCTTGCACCACATGGATCGCCTTGATCGCGCCGTCTTCGATATAGTCGTCCCAGGCGAGGTGACCCAGCGCGGCATCAGGATTGCACCATGAGACGAGAAACACCGTATGCCCCTCTGCCACGGCATAGCGCACGAGCGAATTTTCCGGCTGCAGATCCAGAATGTAATACTTGTTGATGCATGGCGGGACCAACAGCAATGGCCGTTCAAATACCGTTTCGGTCAACGGTTTGTATTGGATAAGCTGAAACAGGGCGTTTTCGAATACCACCTGCCCTTCGGTCGTTGCAACGTTCTTGCCGACTTCGAAGGCCGACTCGTCGCTTTGGGAGATTTTGCCCCTCTGCATGTCTGCCAACATATTGGTGATGCCATTGGTCAGGCTTTCGCCCTTGGTCTCGACAATTTTCTGCTGGGCTTCCGGGTTTGTGACGAGGAAATTCGCCGGCGACATGGCATCGATCATTTGCTGGACCGCAAATTTAACCTTTTGCTTGATGCGCGCGGAAGCCTGCACCTGCTCTGCCATTTCGAGCAGGAAACGCGTATTGAGCAGGTAACTTGCCGCATTGAATGCATACAACGGATTCGACTGCCATGCCGGACCGGCAAAGCGGCGGTCGGTGATGGCCGGAATCTTGCCGGCCATCATGTCCTGCCCGAGTTGGGCCATTTCCTGCATGTATTGGGCTTGCAGGCGCGCGGCAACGCCGGGCTCGATCAGCTTTCCCAGTTCTGCAATGGCGCCCGGCGGCATGGCCTGGGCTTGCTGATGGCGCATCCACTCCTGCCAGGAGGCCGGATCAGCCAATTTCGTCAGCCACGGTGGGCTCATGGCCTGAAAATCAAATGCCTTGTTCATGTCGCTCATGCTGCCATCCCGCTTTCAGCGCATAGTTGTGTATATTGTTGCGCATTGCCTAATTGACCAACCGCTTGTTCGAAACCCGGTATGTATATAGTCGCCATTGGATGGATCTATGTAGTGTTGATGATGTCGGTGACCGAAACTTCGGCCATTGCCGGCATGATGACCTTCCTTCTGTACGGCATCCTGCCACTGACGGTTATTTTATACTTATTGAATACACCCAAACGGCGGCAGCGACGCGCAGAGGAAGAAATTTTGCGCCGCCGGCAGATTGCTGCAGACGCAGCAAACGAACCGGAGCAAGAGCTCAGTGCCCCGGACTCTTGATCCAGATCAGCGAGGCCATCCGGCCGGTGACGCGGTCGCGCCTGAACGAATAGAAACGTGGGTCACCGACGGTGCAAAATTCTCCGCCAAAGATGCCATGCACGCCTGCGGCGCACAATAGCATACGCGCCAATTCATAAATGTCTGCCAGGAATTTCCCTGGCCGCATCTCAATCGGGCGAAACGCCCGCGCCATGGCGCCATCCAAATGGCAAAAAGCCTGGCGCACGTCGTCGCCAACCTCAAACGCCGAGGGGCCGATGGCCGGCCCGAGCCATGCAACGATGTCTGCCGCACCTGCTGCACGCATGCCGAGAACAGTGTTCCCTACAATGCCACCTGCCAGACCGCGCCATCCTCCATGCGCAGCACCCACGGCTTTTCCACTGCGATCAGCCAACAATATCGGCAGGCAATCAGCCGTCTGGACCGCGCAAATCAGATCTGGACGCGTGGCAATGATGGCATCGGCGGGCTGACCAGCAATGGTGTCAGCGGCATTGACGACAGTTGTGCCATGCACCTGGTTCAACCAGACCGGTGGTGCGGGCAGCATGCCGTCGAGCAGCAAGCGATTGGTCTCGACATCGTCGGCAAGATCACCGACATGGCCGCCCAGGTTCAGGCCTCCCCCACCTGCGCCGTCACCATAGACACCCGTGCTGACGCCACCCATGCGTGTCGTCGCCAGCGCGCCGATATTGGCCGGCGCATCCCAGGCGGGAAAAATGAACGATGCCGGGTTCAAAGCTCCGGAGCCACAATGCCGGCGCGCGCCAGCAACGCCGCAAAATCGTCCGGCAGGGGGGATTCCCATTGCTGAGGCAGGCCGGTTCCCGGGTGAATCAGGCCCAATCGATACGCGTGCAACGCCTGGCGCGGGAAAATCGAAATCAGATGCGGCTTGCCGTACAAGGCATCGCCCACCAGGGGAAATCCAAGGGATTGCATGTGCACGCGAATCTGATGCGTTCGACCCGTTTCCAACTGGCAACGAACCAGGCTGACCGGCTTGCTGTCGATCATCCCGGTCGCCAGGCGCTCGTAATGCGTTACCGCCGGTTTTGCTGTCGCATTCTCGAGCACAGCCATTTTCACGCGGTCGCGCGGATGCCGCCCCATCGAAGCATCGACCTTGCCGGCAATACGTGGCGTGCCCCATACGAGCGCCAGATATTCGCGCTTGACGGTGCGCGCCTGCAACTGCCGCACCAGGTCGGTTTGCGCTTCCAGCGTCTTGGCCACCACCATCAAACCGGTTGTGTCCTTGTCCAGCCGGTGCACAATGCCTGCGCGCGGCACACCGCCGATGGCAGGATAGTGATGCAGCAGCGCGTTGAGCAGAGTGCCGGACCAATTGCCGGCCGCCGGATGCACCACCAGACCGTCCGGCTTGTCGAGCACGATGATGGCGGCATCTTCATGCACAATTGACAAGTCCATGGCTTCCGGCTTGAAAGCATGATCTTCGGGCGCTGCTTGCGGCAATATGATGATATCCTCGTCGCCGAGCACCGTCATCTTGCTGCGAGCCGGCGCGCCGTCGACAGTGACATGGCCGGATTCGATCCACTGCTGGATGCGGCTACGCGAGAATTGCGGAACTAATTTTGACAACACTTTATCCAGGCGTTCGCCGCGTTCATCCGGGCTCAAAGTCATGACTATGGGAGACAACTCGATTAAGCTGCCCTCGCCCTCATCGCCATCGTCGATCTCGACGTCTACCATTGTTTTATTCAAAATCGACCGATCGCTTGCGATTGGCTGGTCTCACAGCAAGTTCCATCGGCTATAATCACCGATTGTTCAAGCGCACACACGCTCTTTGTCATGCACATAAAATTATTCAAAACTACTTCGCTCGCTTTCGTGTTACTGCTCTCGGCTTGCAACTCGCTGCCGGACGCCAGGGATGAGACCAAGAATTGGTCCGCCGACAAATTATACTCGGAGGCCATGGACGAGTTGAAGAGCGGTGCGTACGAGAAGTCCGTCACCCTGTTCGAAAAGCTTGAATCGCGCTACCCGTTTGGCGTTTATGCCCAGCAGGCGCAGATGGAAATCGCCTATGCGCACTATCGTGCCGACGAACAGCCTGAGGCGCTGGCAGCCGTGGAGCGTTTCATCAAGCTGCATCCGAATCACCCGAATGTCGATTACCTCTATTATTTGCGCGGTCTGATCAATTTCAACGACAAACTCGGCTTGCTCGACTTCATCTCGTCACAAGATCCGACCGAGCGCGATCCGAAGGCTGCGCGCGAAGCGTTTGACTCGTTCAAGCTGCTAGCCGATAAGTTTCCGAACAGCAAATATACGCCGGATGCCATCGACCGGATGAAATACCTGGTCAACGCCATGGCGCAATATGAAGTCCATGTTTCCGGTTACTACTACCGCCGTGGCGCCTACGTGGCTGCGATCAATCGCGCGCAAGGTGTGATCAAGCAGTTTCCCGGCACGCCGGCAACCGAAGACGCGCTGTATCTGATGGTCTTGTCTTACGATCGCCTCGGGCAAACCGATTTGCATGACGATGCGGAGCGCGTTTTCAAGGCAAACTACCCGAACAGTCCCTTGCTGACAGGCGGCCGAGTCAAGGCGAAGGCATGGTGGAAGTTCTGGTAACGTGATTTGCAAAGAATTGAGCCCGGGTTAGCCTGGGCTTTTTTCATTGTGTTGGTTCGATGCGATAGTGGCAGCAACAAACCTGGGACGGAAAATGATCATCCTTCATCACTTGAACAACTCGCGCTCGCAAAGAGTGTTGTGGCTCTTGGAAGAACTTGGCCTGCCGTATGAATTGAAACGTTACGAGCGCGATCCAAAGACGGCGCTTGCGCCACCTGCCCTGCTTGCCGTCCATCCCCTCGGAAAATCGCCCATCATTACCGACAATGGCGTGGCTGTTGCCGAATCGGGCGCAATTATCGAATACCTGCTAGACAAATATGGCGCCGGCCGCCTGCGTCCGGAAAGCGAGATAGACCGGCGCCGCTTCACCTATTGGCTGCACTACGCCGAAGGCTCCGCGATGCCGCCCTTATTGCTGTCCCTGGTCTTTTCCCGAGTCGCGCAGGCTCCTGCCCCATTCTTTGTGCGGCCGATTGCACGCGCCATTGCAGATAAGGTCAGGAAGGCGTTTATCGACCCGCAAATCAATCTGCATTTCGATTTTATGGAAAAAGAGTTGGGCAAGAGTCTGTGGTTCGCCGGCGAAGAATTTTCTGCCGCCGACATACAGATGAGTTTTGCCGTGGAAGCCGCAGCGGCGCGCGGCGCGTTGGAAAAGAATCGACCGAAGTTGTCTGCCTTCCTCAAGCGCATTCATGCGCGCCCGGCCTATCAACGCGCGCTCGAAAAAGGCGGACCGTACGACTTGATGCACTAACTGACCCGTCAAATTAGACAAGTTCTCCAATTTGGCTACAATGAACGACATATTGCAGATTTCATTCACCTTTGCGGAAAGCAAACCATGCCTCACATGACGTTCAAGGAAGATCGACTCGATGCCTGGTTCGACGGTTCCGCCGTCTGTCTGATTGCCATCGGTGCGCACAATGATCCGCTCGATCTTTCAGCCGAGGAGGTTGAAGCGCTGATTGCAAAACTGCAGGGCTGCCTGCAAGAGATTAAAACGGCATCGGTGAAACACGATCTTGATTTCCGTTCCTGACCGGGCACTGTTGCATTTCCGTTTTTGCATGACACTTTGCGTAACCATCTGACGCATGACAAACCAGCGCCGGTTCGGCAGACTGCTCTGGCTTGCATTGATGCTGCAATTGCTGGCGCTCACTCTGCTCCAGTCTTGTGCTCACGCGCCGCCGTCGGCCGGAGACCGGCCCGAAATCGCGCGCCTGATGCAATTAATCGATCAACGCTTGGCGATCGCACCCATGGTGGCCGAAGCAAAATGGAATTCAGGCGCACCCATCGACGACCCCACACGCGAGAAGCTGCTGCTCGACACCTTGGGCAGGCAGGCCCAAGCGGCCGGCCTTGATCGAACGTTCGCTCAACGTTTCTTTCAGGCGCAATTCGACGCGGGGAAATTGATCCAGACAGCACTCCATGCACGATGGCGCATTGAAAACCGGCCGCCTTTTGATGCAGCACCGGATTTAGCGCGCGACGTGCGTCCGTTGCTCGATCAAATGACGCCCAATTTGATCGCCGCATTGCGCGACGTGGCGCCACTCCTGAACGATCAAGGCACGAAATCCGATTTGGAGATTCAGGGAAAGCAATGGATACGCGGCGACTATGATGGCGCGCCGCGCACCGCCGCACTACAGGTGTTGATGGAGCGGGCCGCAAAATAGGTCAATTGCTTGAATGCATCCGAACCGATTGCTTCAACCATCAATCGGCGTCAATCTTCAGGGCCTGGTCGGCGCATCTTTGGCGTCATCGCAGGAGTCAGGCTTGAATTCGGCGGCACCGACGGGCACACCATCCTTGCCCCGATACATGTAGGCCACAGTGATGCCATGACTCAAGAAGCTGCGGATTTGCGTGCTCTGACACATCGTGCTTTTTAACTGCGCACGCCTATTGGTCATGAAGGTGGCTTTGTCGATTTCGGCGCTGTTACTTGCCAAAAGCGTGTAGTGGTAGGAGAAATGGGGGCCGGGCTCCGAACTGACGCGATCAAGCCGTGTCTCGGAGTCGATCAATTCCGGCATGCGCTTGTTCATATATTCCGAGACCTTGACCAACGCATCGTCGATTTGCTTGGCTTGTCCTTCGGGTCCCCGGCCAAATGAGTCGTAGCGTCCAGCAAAGGCGCCAAATATGTCGCCAAGTCCCCCTGCTTGCACCGAAAACGCACACATGCCCAATAAGGACGCAACCAGTATTCTACGCATGGACCAACTCCGATCAAGAATCCCTTGCCAAACAATAACTTACGCGCGCAAGGTATAACTTACTGCAAGTCCATGCATTCTACGGCTGTCGCGCGGATTATGGCAAATTTTTTACAAATCGTTTGATCTGTCGCAAGTGTCTTACAAAATTGCCTGCTGGCCGGCGCATCTGCATCATTTGCCGAACGTTACGTCAAGGAATTGTGCTTGATTTGATCGGGGCGCTTGCGCAAAGTTCCCAGCCCAGCTGGCGCCGAATTTCTTCAAGTGTCGGAGGCGTCTTGGGATCGGATTGGCGCTGCGACGAATATTGACGGACCTGTTCCTTACCGGGGTGTTTGCTTTGCTCCATCATTTTCCTCATTTGGCTTACCGGCGACAATCAAGCATTTTTTGGGCCATGACGCGAGGGTGCTTATCCATTTACCAACCTGAATACGATAAGCGATGGCGTTTCTTCTTATGCCCACAGGCAGTTAAGTTTTCCAAGCCATAGCGGGGATTGCAAGCTGTGAGGCGAATAAAGCCGGGTGCGCCGAGGTTCAACGTCGTCCCCCAACGACGTGTACCGTGCCGACGCACCCTTGGTGCTGCCTGCTGTAGACAAAGCATTTGGACCAAAGCGCAGTAAAAGAAAAATACCACTTCAATACCAAAGCAATGCCTGGCTGCATAATGGAATCGATTAAATTTCCGGTCAACTGGTTTTTACTGTCGATGATCGCGTAGATACCACTTTCATCGCCGTCCCGCACCAACCGGCAAGATGGCATTGTGCCAGACCTTGTCAATCGCCAATGGCATGGGGGATTAGATATCTATACGCGGGCGGGAGAGTGAGACCAATTTAATACCAATATTGCAAAATTGTGACAGTGGTATTACATGTCCTTCGACTCGCGGGGAAATTTATAGGGGGGAAAAGAGCAAATCGATCTCTGCGCCAACGAATTCAGGAACCAAATTTAAATTTGCTTGCCAAAAGACAAGCAATGGCAATGTTGTCGTGAGCTGAAACAAACTTCCGGCGATGCATTGCGAAATGTGGATTAATTACCAATATGTTCGGTGTAACATCGTGTAATGATTCTTTCCGGCAGCAAATTTGTCCATATACTAGCAGTGTATATATCGCAAAACGTGAATACATGAAGCGTATACCCATCATGAAAAGCATCAAAACCATACTTCTTGCGTCGCTAATATTGGCCGGCGCGTTCGGTACTTCCGCCGCACAGGCCCACCCCGGCCATTTTTACGGGCCGCGTGTCGGCATTTACATTGATCCATGGGTAGCGTTTTACCCTTGGGCGGCCTATCCATATCCATACGGATACGGTTACTCTGGCTATGCACCGGTCATCGTCGCCCAACCTGCTGCGCCAACGGTGTACATAGAGCAAGCGCAACAGACAGCGCCTGCCCAATCGGCCCAATCAAACCAGGAGGCCCAATCGAGCGATTGGTACTATTGCCGCAAGCCGCAAGGTTATTACCCATATGTGCGCAACTGCAGTCAGGCATGGGAGCGTGTTCCCGCCCAGCCGCAGATGCAGGCTCCTGCACAGTAAAAATTCAGTTAATTCTTATCTCAAGGTAGACCATGCCAATCAGTCTTCGTCAAACTTCCGCCCTACTTGCTGCCGCCATGCTGGCAGCGTGCACCACCGTACCTACCGGCCCGAGTGTCGCTGTCATGCCGGGCTCCGGCAAGAGCTTTGAGCAATTTAATATTGACGATTCCGTGTGCCGCCAGTACGCGAGCAATCAAAACTCTGGCGCAGCACAGGCCGGCAACGACAGAGCGGTCGAAAGCGGCGTTGTCGGCACCTTGATCGGTGCTGCCGCCGGGGCAGCCATCGGCGGGCGAAACGGTGCGGCGGTCGGCGCCGGCGCCGGCTTGCTGGTAGGTAGCGCAAACGGCGCGAACGAGTCCGCTTACGCCGGCAATAGCGCACAGCGCCGCTACGACATCAGCTACGAACAGTGCATGTATGCAAAGGGTAATAGCGTGCCGACCGCAGGCGTACGCCACGATTACCGGCAGCCGTCATATGCACCACCGCCGCCGCCGAACATGCCGCCTCCGCCGCCACCGCAATAAGATTACGGTGGGGAGTAGCCTCCCGAATTTGAACAAACCACGCCCGTAGCAGTCGCGTGGTTTTTTTCATTCAATCGATTTGTCTAGCGCGCGGTTCGTCGATCACAAGGTCGGACGTGGCATAGGCCACGCAGGGCAGGATGTAACCTTCGCGCTTTTCTTCGACGCTCAGGCCCGGCCATTCAATGTCGTAGCGCGTAGTGCCGCTGACGACCAGACACATGCAGGTGCGGCAGGTCCCGTTGCGGCATGAACTGGGCAGGCGCAGGCCGGCTCGTTGCGCCGCCAGCAGAATAGGCAAATCGAATGGCGCCTCAAACACCGCGCCGTTCGGCAATAATGTGATGGAATGAATCATTGCCTGGCGTGCATTTTTCCATGCAGATCGATAGCAAGGTAGCCTACCCCGGCCTCGTCGAGGAAAGACAGGGCCGCGTGCTCTTTGAGCATGGCAATGGTCGAATAGCTGCCGGCTGCGACGGCCAGCGGCGCGATCACGCTGATAGAACGCCAGCATTGGACCGGCATGCCGCTCAAAGGATTGAGGATGTGGCAATAGCGCCTGCCGTCGAGAGCAAAGAAACGCTCGTAGTCGCCACTTGTGGTCAATGCGCCCGATTCGATCGGTATCGAGGCGATGGTCCGATCCGCCTGGCGTGGATCCTGGATGCCGATTGACCAAGGTTTGCCATCCGGTTGCGGCCCGAGGATGCGCATGTCGCCCCCCAAATTAACATAGCCATGCGCGACGCCATGCTCGGCAAGCATGGCAGCGGCCCTGTCGGCCGCATACTCCTTGCCGAATCCGCCAAAGTCGATTTCCATACCGCTCACGGGCAGACCAATTCGGTGCGTATCAACCCGCCAGCCGACACTTTGCCAGCCGATCAGCTCCAGCAAGGGCGCAAGTTCCGCGTTCGAGGGTACCCTCGCCTCCCGGAAATTCCACGCCCGGCGCAATACACCTGATGTGATGTCGAACAAACCGTCACTGGCGGAAAATAGAGTATCGGCATAGCCGAAAAGCGAATGGGTTTCGTCGTCGCATTCAATGGCGCCAATGCCGGCTGCGGCATTGATGCGCGAGACGATACTGTCGCTGCGGTAACGCGAATATTTGAATTCGATGCGATGGACTTCATCGATTGCTATTTGCGCAAGGTGACGCGCCAAGAGCTCGTCGTCCGCCGCAAGACGGACTTCGCAAGTGCTTGCCATGGCGCCGAAGGCGATTGCATAGGTGGAATGTGCCATGGCAATATGATATACGCGGAAGCGGCGTTTGGGCGCCGGCGCCGATACCGCAATACGTCACTTAATACTTCACTTAGTACTCCACTTACCAGCGCTTGGAGAGGCCCACTTCGACGATACGCGCATAAAACGGCGCTAGACCCGTTGACCCGCTGCCGAACAGCGCCCAATTTCCGCGCTGCTGATAGTCTTCCACTTTCAAGTCGAGTTTGATGTCGTGGGCAAATTGCTTCTCCACTTTCAACCCGATCGTGCGCGCGCCGAATGCCGACAACCTTTGGTCTTCCGAAATCAGCGCATTCGGCGCAAACGAATAGCCGACCGGTACGGGTTCGCCATAATTCGGATCATAATTCGGACCGAAATAAAAGCTTGCCGCGCTTTGGCTGTACAGGCGCACCGCCGGCGTAACAGTCCAGCCGCCCGGCAGGGGCTGCACATACTCAAGGCTGAAAGTATGCGACTTGATTTCATAGGTGTCGGCATAGTAACGATAGCCGAAACGGGTCGTGCCATTGGTGCCGTCGAAATGGTGGTTCCAGCGCACTGCCACGGTGTTTTCTGATCGCTCGTCCGGGCGGTTGTCGAGAATCTTGTAGGGATCGCTCAGGTAACCTTGCTCCATCGTATGGGTAAGGTCGAGTTGCACGATGTCATTCTGGGTCACTATTTGCGTGACGCCCAGCAGCCAGTGCAGGCCATGTTTCTTGGCATCGTTCGTGATATGGTTGCGCGGATTGACCGTATCGTTGTCGACCGCGATACCAAAATTGGCAGTCGTATTCTTGCTCTCGGTGGAGAGCGTGCCACCCAGTGAAACGGAACGAGATTGATAGTCATCCTCGCCTGAATGCGCTACGCCGATCGAAGCGGTGCCCTGGGAAAAATAGCGCGTCAGGCTGACGTCTTCCGCATTGCGATGGTCATGCATGACCGAGGCACCCGAGATGGCGGTATGGTAGCGCGGCGTGGCGCCCGAGATGCTGTCCGATACCATCGACGCTTCCAGCGACCATGCGCCGGCAATCGGTACCAGCACACCGACCGCCGGCGAATGCACGGTAATGCGGTCGAGACCTGGCTGCCAATCGCGATAGTCGAGATATTTAACGGCGATACTACCTTGATCGGGTGGCGCTTCCGCATGGGCCGCACCTGTTACGCCTTGCAAAGCGAGCGCCGCGAGCAGAATGGCGCCGCCCACGGAGGGGGATTTCTGCTCAGCTTGCTCAACCGATGGCTGAGTCATGTCGCGATTCAATTGCATCCGCAACCTCCGCCGCCAACACCCGAACCGCCGGATGCCCCCTCACGACTGGCGTAGATATGTTCGGCGAATTTACCTTCCAGCGCGTCGCCCTGGATTGTCATTTCTGGCCGCGCCAGCGTCCCTTTTTCCCAGGGCTGCACTTGTCCGATTCCTGCGCACCCGCTTAATGCGGACAGTGACACAGCGGCTGCCGCCAGAAAATATTTGCCTCGCCCCGCCAGCTTCACCCGATATTGCATGAATTCTCTCCAGTGTACTTTATTGAATTTATTGCGCGACTTTTTTGAGATGTGCGCTGATGCGCGCCTCCAGCTCTGCCTTGTCGCCATCGTTGAACCCTTGATGGTGAGCGATCACGCGACCATCCGGGCCGATCAACAGGCTGCTTGGCATACCTTTGACCCCGTAGGAACGGGCAACGCCGGCTTCGGGATCGAAGCCCACAGTAAAGGTGGCAGGTGTTTGCGCGAGAAAGTCGAGCGCGTCGCCGTGCTTGGCATCGAGATTCACGGCGATCACCTGCAAGCCCTGCGCGCCATAACGCTTTTGCATCTCGTTCATCCAGGGAAAGGAGCGTTTGCATGGACCGCACCAGGAGGCCCAGAAATCGAGATAGACGAGCTTGCCGTGCAGGGCACTGAGCTTGACGTTGCCTGCTGTCCCAAGAATATCGAATTCAGGCGCACTGGCACCCTGCTCCAGCGCCTCGGCCGGCATGGCGCCACACAAGGCGGCGAGCGAAAAAACAAGACCGGCGAAGATACGGTTTGCCGTAGACATTATCTTGCTCCCTGCGCAAATTCCGATACAGGCGCGCCACACGCTTTGGCGCCAACGCAGACTGGCCGAGCACAAGTCATCCGGACCTCATTGATTGCTTTCACCATGTTCCCCTTCGCATTCGTCGCAATTAGACCGGCGCGAAGCAAATATCGTCGCGCTCAATGGCCGTACATACCTGCCGAGAGGAAAAAGGTTCAGCGAATCCGAAAAAATGCGTGAATGATGGCGGTTCAGAACCCGTAGGCGATATTGACTACCCCACCGTATGACTGGAAAACGCGCGGATAATAGTAGCTTCCGCCGGTTTTGCTAAGCGAAGTCACAGCAACCTGAAAATTCCAGTCGCCCATGCTGGTTCCCAGGCCGACCCTTCTATCGCTGCGATTGCCGTCATGCGAATCACCGTCGTCTGCACGCAACACGAGGTAACCGACGTGCGCCATCAGGTGGATGCTGGGGGTCAACGGATAGTTGCCGTTGATTTCGCCGTACACCGAATGCAGGCTCTGACCAAGATAATTCGGACAATAATAGATGCGCCCATTGAGACGCTCCGAACTAAGCCCGACAAAGGCTTCGGCATAATTCTGCCCGCTGTTTTGCGGGTAGGTCACGTCGGACAAGCCGGCTTCCCAGCTCAGGTCGCTACGCACCTGGTGCGCGTAGCCGGCATAGCCAATCACTTGCGAATCATTGTGCGGCAAGGCAATCCGCGAAGCAAACAGGCCGCCGAACCAGCCGCCGTCGTTGTCGTATGCAACGCTCACCTGCGGCTCGGCCTGGTTATTGCTGAGCGATACGCCGCGGTAAACGTAGTTCGAAACAAGCGATACGCTGCCGCTCACCTGCGCGGTAGCGACCGTGCTCAGACAAGAGAAAATGCAAAGCGTGACGAAACGCGAAAAATCAATGGAATAATATCGGCCAGGTTGGCGGCGAAATTCAAGGCGTGTAGTTGGTTTTCGAAACATGGGCCGCGTTGCATAAGCAGGGACAGTTTCCCGTAATGCGGCCTATCGTAGCACAGGCATCGACACCTCTGATACTGCCTTTATCCTCCGATTCGACGCCGAGGCTGGCCATTTGATCGCGGATTTGCGTCGCAGTCAGGCTGGGGCGCAGTTCCGCCAGCAACGCGACCATGCCGGAAATATGCGCTGCCGCATAGGAAGAGCCGGACACGAAATTCCAGCCGCCGCCGGGCGCGGTAGTGGGAATGTCGCGCCCAGGGGCAAACAGGAAACCGTGAGGCGCGCCGGCCATATTCGGCTCGATATCGGCCACGGCCAATACACCGTCAAGCGCGGCGGGAAAGCCGCCATCGGCCACCTGCGGGTCGACTGCAGCCACCACCCGTATGCCTTTTTGCATGGCTACCTCAAGTAACCTTTGCAATAGCCGGTCAGGCGGGCCGCCCAGACTAAGATTGATCACATTGACATCGTGCGCGATGGCAAAATTTATCGCCTTGCCGAGCGTGAAGCTATTGCATTGCGAACCGCTGTCGCGCAACTGCCAACAGGCGCGCAAAGCCATCAGCCTGGCGTTGGGCGCAATGCCTTCGATCCCGATGCCGTTGCCGGCAATCGCGGCAATGATACCGGCGACCGCCGTTCCATGCTGTTCCGCCATGTAGGGGCTGCCATCGACAAAATTCTCCTTGAGCACCACCTGCCCTTGTAAATCCGGATGCGTATCCTGCACGCCGCTGTCGATCACGGCGATGGTGACGTTGCGTCCAGTCGACACGCGATGCAAATCATTGAGGTGCCAATAGCCGGCGCTCGGCTGCGCGGGGTAAAGCGGGTCATTTCCCAAGGCGCGGAAGGTGCTCATCGGCTGTACCCATTCGATGCGCTTGTCTTGCGAAAGTACCTCCACCATGTGCGCAGCAGAGCCGTGCGCGGGATCTTCCATCACGTAGCAATCGATACCGAGCACAGGCATCGGCCAATCGGTGACCAACACCAGGCCATGCGCTTTGGCCAGTTCTTCGGCAATACGGCGGCGCGACGCATGGCCGCTGTCGTTGCCATAACGGCCCGCGTAGCTGCTATCGGGCCGGAAGTGCGGCGCCGGCAGATGCAGCATGACCAATACCTGATGCTCTGCCGCATTTCCCTGCGCCGTATTCGCGCCCTGCCGGGCGTCGTCCGTGCCGGGTTCGGCGGCGAATGCCGTCGCCTGCGCGGCCAACATGCCACACAATAGCACGCGCAACAGGGACATCAATATCTTCAACGCTGCCCTCCTCCATCGAGAGATTCGGCCATCAAGACCGCCGGCTCGCGATGCAGCATCTGCAGTGTTTCGGCGCGGTGCTCCGGCCCCACGCTAAGCAAATACGCACCAGCAACCGTCGGCCCATCAACCAGACGGGTATTACTTGCTTGGAGAATTTGGCGCAGCTGCGCTTCCGTGGTCTGCGGCTGGAACATCACGACAATATTGCCGCCATTCTGTACCTTGGCGCCCAGAACGTGGAATTCATTGTTGGCAGGCTGGCCCCGCCATAACACGATGCACAGCGATGCCAGCGCCGCCGTTTGCAGCGCCAGTGTCCAGGGCATCCACAGCCGCCTCGCCTGTTCGCGCCAGCCATCGATGCGCTTCGCGAACACAGTTTGTTTATCCATCCTGGTTTGCGGCTGCAATTGCGGACGCAATTTTGCCAGCGCACTCTCGACGTCGAGCTGATTGCGCATCGGCAAGGATATACCTTGTACCTTGCGTTGCAAATCAAGGTCGGCCTGGCATTGCGAGCAGTGGCGCAAATGTTCGTGCATCAATGCCACCTCATTTTCATCGAGCGTGCCGAGAACAAACCATGGCAACAATTCCTGCGCAGTTTGGTGCGCCGATGCATTCAAATTCACGATACTTCCACTCATGGTGTTTCCCCCAATTGCGGCGAAAGAATGGTCTTCATTCGCCTGCGCGCGTGAAACATGCGCGTCTTGACCGTATTGACCGGACATTCCATTATTTCCGCGATTTCACCATAGTCCATGCCATGGTAATACGCCAGGTTGACCACATACCGCTGTTCTGCCGGCAATTCGTCGAGCGCCTTGATCATCAAGGCCTGCATTTGCTGCCGGCCGAACTCCTGCTCAGGTTCATTTTCGCTAAGTCCGGTGTAATCGTCGCTGTCCGCATCGACCGGGTCGTCGAACGCGCCGATCGCCTTTAACGCCTTGCGATAGGCAATGGCAAAAATCCAGGTCGAAACCTTGGACGTATGATCGAAGGTTTGCGCCTTTTGCCAGACTACCAACATCGTATCATTGACGACTTCTTCAATCAGGTGCGCGCTGCGCGTCATGCGATCCAGAAAACGCGTCAAACGGGGGAAATACCCGCGATACAGATTGTCAAACGCCGACAAATCACCCTTGGCGATCAAGCCAATCAAACGCACTTCCACTGCTTCCGCACCTGTCTGCCGTGCTGCTGCATAACCGGCACGCCCTGGTTTCAACATTGAGGCTCCTGTGGTTTGCCGTTTATTCCAGATTGCGGCTAAAAGGTTCACAAGCGACAAAAATCGTTATTTTTATATTTTTAACAATATCGAAAGATGATTTGGTTTACAGTGTATTCCAGTTGCTGAACGATGCGTAGTTGCCCGCCGCCAGTCTCTTTAAGTCATTTGTCGCGAAAAACATGGAAAAAACCCCCAAGGAACGGCGTCACCTTTCCCACCACGCGCTTGTCGAGTCGGCAATTCGCATGACCAAGCAACTCGCGTCCTCCAACGACATCATGACCCGTTCGCTGGCTAACCGCATGTTTTCCGATTTGACTTTGTTGCGGCGTGGCCTGCCCAACCGGCGCCAACACGAGAGTGCCCATGCCACCAACCCCGAGAGCGACGCCAACGACACGGC
This sequence comes from Burkholderiaceae bacterium, assembly GCA_036561005.1. GTDB lineage: Bacteria > Pseudomonadota > Gammaproteobacteria > Burkholderiales > Burkholderiaceae_D > PKWO01. The sequence continues at coordinate 18,301 of DATBQE010000113.1, forward strand.
AGCAGAAATTACGGAATCGACAAGCAATAATCCAAACGCTTGCGTACCAGGCAGCGAGCACCCTGCGCCGGGCCCAGGTCCGATTGAAATCGCGGCGGCGCAAATTGCAGCAGCGGTCACACCTTTCGAACGGCATCTCGAGCAGACCCGCGAGCGCATCAAGGCGCAACCTACCGTGCTGTGCCTCTACAAAAGACCTGAAGCAGGGGAATTTCACGAATTCGGCACGACCGCCGCGGCTTCCCCGCTACAGATCATAACCCCCGAAGGCAAACCGCTCGGGCTGCTCGATTTCGGCGAAAATACCGATAGCGAGCCTGCCCTTCC
>DATBQE010000114.1:0-35546 GCA_036561005.1 Burkholderiaceae bacterium
GACGTGGGGGGCGTAACGTTGTAATCGGCATGGCGGAGGCGCAATATGTGTTCTGTATTGCGCCTCTGTTCAATTGCATACCAGCCAATAAATGCAATACCTGTCCCCGTAGGGCGGAAAAGCCGAAGGCGCCTTCCGCCGGATGCGGGTACATTTCCATCACCTACGGCAGATACGCCAGGCGTCCCACGCTTCGCTCATCCCCCTAAGAGCGAATATCTCAAGCTACTCCGACGTAATCCGCGAAAATCGAAAATTGCAATGGCTCGCACCGCCGGCCAAGGTTTGCGTCCGCTCCAGGCGAATGCCGCGTGCGGCATAAGCGACGAAATCTAGCCCGCAAATATTCGGCAATATCTCTTTATCGCCATGGCAAGCGGCGAATTTGCAAAAGCCGCAAGCCTTGTAGTCAATGCCGAATTCAAAGTCGTCACCGGGGCCGGGCGCGACGAAATCGTAGACAAAATCGCCCGGAAACGCCGCCTGATGGCTTTCTGCATGACTCTTTTCCGCCTGCTCGCGCACCAACGCCTGATTTTCCGGCGACATGAATTGGCGCCCTGCGGCGAGCCGCTCCGCTTCCGGCACCGTGAGCAATTGCGCCTGGTAGGTTTCCCGCTCGATATCGCCTATCACGGCCAGCGGCACACCGTGCCGCCGCAGCACCCGGCTGATGGCCATAAAACCAATGAGGCGCATGAAGAAATCACTCATGCGGCTGGCCTCGCCGCCGACATAGGGCGTTTGCGTGAGTACGACTTCAAATTCCTCCATCACCGCCTGCCTGATCGCATCAATATCGGAGAGCCGCGTGCGCTCGCGCAGCATCGATTCGGCAAGGTCGAGCCGTTGGCGCATGGCGGCTTCCATTGCAGCGCGATGCAATGCGTAAAAGGGATGAATGTTCTCAGCCATTGGGACCCTCTCCGGCATGATTAGCCGTCAGCAAACCTAAGGGATCAATTGAAGTCAATACTACCTGCGGCACGAAGCATAGGCAAATCTGACTGCGGTAGATTTGCGGCGCATCAGTATTTACACAGCTTACGCATCGCGGTGCTACTTCACGGCAACATGGTAATTCGACCCAGTGCCGCTTCAATTACCCTTGCACATGACCTTTAGAGCCATGCAGATTGATTGTTCGTCTCGCGCATTGCTACAAATGCTCTGTGTGTCAAATTCTTTTATGGAGAGCGTTCCGTAAAATTTACCACTTCTATCGACTATAACCGGCGGAGCAGTAGCGAATACATTGCATGCGGATTGACTGCTAAATGGGCTCCTGAAAACACCAAATGGATTCCATTTCCCGAATCCGTTTTCCCAGCCGTAAGGGGATGTCGGATTCCACACAGAATTCTGAAAATTTTCGTCGCAATTCAAGCATCCGAGAAATTCCTTGTGATCCGGGCCGGCAAAAATAAGCATATCCTCGGCATATGAGAATGTAGTCGCTGATATGAGCACCAGAGCGAGGGCAAATTTCATATCTCTTTCCTATCGCGCACCTTAAAAATAGATCCAGTCTTGTTGGACATTAAAATGGTGCGACAAGCTTTTCTTTCGGCTTGACAATCTGTTGCATTGCTCCACGGCCAACCAGTCAATGCGCAACTTCACGGATTATGCACCGAAAGTCACTAAAATAAAATGTCGAGATATCACTTGGCGCATAGCTATGGAGAGACTGCGCAATCTTGCCATCCACTCCCGGATTGCACCCGGAACTGTATTTTAGCTCCACTTGACCTCCATCAAATGTTTCCACCGCCTCGCATAAGACAATACCCAGGCACTGCGCTATGCAGCATGTTCGCATTGCAAAACGAAACATCGGAGGTATTCTGAACACGCCCCATTGCTGGACAATTTTCGTCGTCGCCGCTACCTTGGCACTCGGCGCCGCATCCACGTCGGCCCAGGCACCGGCGACAGCCAGGGCCGCGCCTGTGCGCCAGATCGACACCGTGCCCGGCATGCCGCCCGTGGTCGATTCGAACAACCTCTACAGTGAAACGACCGCCGGCAAGCTCAGCCCGCAGGTGAAAGACGATCTGGAGCGCGTCTATGTGCCGAACCTGCGTTCGAATTCCGTCGACGTGATCGACCCGGCGACGAACAAGATCGTCAACCGCTTCAAGGTCGGCATCGCCCCTCAGCATGTCGTGCCTTCGTGGGATTTGCGCACGCTATGGGTGGCCAACAATGCGGAGCGCCGCGAAGACGGCAGCCTGACACCGATCGATCCGCGCACCGGCCTGCCGGGCAAGGCGATTGCGGTGGACGATCCCTACAACATGTATTTCACGCCGGACGGGAAATCGGCCATCGTGGTTGCCGAAGCCCATCACCGGCTCGACTTCCGCGACCCGCACAGCATGGCGCTGCAATATTCCATCGACGTGCCCAAGTGCGACGGCATCAACCACGCCGACTTTTCCAACGACGGAAAATATGCCATCTTCACCTGCGAGTTCACCGGTGCCATCGCCAAGATCGACCTGGTTCACCGCCAGGTTGCCGGTTTCATGAAGCTCGCGCTACCGCGCCTGCGTTTTTCCGAAACCGCACCGCAGGGCGGCCTGCCATCGGAAATCTGCAGCAGTCGCAAAGGCATGCCGCAAGACATCCGCATCTCGCCCGACGGCACGCGCTTCTACATCGCCGACATGGATGCCGACGGCTTGCATGTTGTCGACGGCGACACCTTCAAGCAGACCGGCTTCATCCCCGTCGGCCTCGGCACCCATGGCCTCTACCCCAGTCGCGACGGCGGGCTACTTTACATTGCCAATCGCGGCACCCATGCCATCCACGGCAAACCACATGGCAAAGGCAGCGTGAGCGTGCTCGACTTCGCCAGCGGCAAAGTGGTGACGAACTGGCCGATTCCCGGCGGCGGCAGCCCCGATATGGGCAACGTCAGCGCGGACGGCAAGTGGCTGTGGTTATCGGGACGATTCGACAATGAGATTTATCGCATCGATACCCAATCGGGTGCCGTAACCAAGATTGCCGGCGGACAGGAGCCGCACGGCTTGACCGTCTGGCCGCAACCGGGGCGTTATTCGTTGGGGCATACGGGGAATCTGCGCTAGCAATACGCGCGCGACAATTCGGCCGATAACTAACCAGTGTGGCGCGCGACATTTGAATGGTATGATCCTTAGACTTCAATGACGGCAGGGCAATCGTAAGCCCGTCGTTCCGATTTTAGCCTTGGGATAGTGGGCCATGCCGATACTTTTCGAATCCGAAAACGAGCAGCGGGAAGGCAGCGAGCAGCTTTTCCGCGCGGTTCGCCTTGTCGCTCTTTCCGCGATACTTTCCTTGATGTCAATCGCTTACCGGGCGGCAGAAGCGGCGTTGGGCTCGGGTCTGATGCACCACTCAAAATATGCGCATCACACTTTCTGCAGGGGTTGATTTCCCGGACGGGAAGCTCGCAATGCCTGTGAAAACCACCCAAAGTTGCAAGCGCAGTGAAGTCCGATACGAAAACGGCTTCAAACACCGTTATAAAACAGATTTATAAAAACTGATTTATAAAAAAAATGAAACAGGAATATGAATTTGCGGACGACCGCATTCCCGGTAAAAAGCTTGTCATCAATATGGGGAGTACCTTCACAGACCCTGCGCTATTCCTCGATGGCGAAGAGCTCGATGTTCGTGCGGGAAACTGCACCGTTCGGGCAGAAGATGGCACACGGCTCGATGTCAGTTTCAAAAATCGTTTTCTCGATCGCTATCCATCCGTGATCCTCGGTGGTCGGGTGCATGTGTTCGTCAAGCCGCTTTTTCTGATTCAGAAAATTGCACTTGTATTGCCGTTTCTGTTCGCGTTGACGGATGGGTTTGTTGGCCTATGCACCGGTATCGCGATGTGGATCATTTCCGGCAGAATGTTCAGAAGAAATTACTCAGCCTTGGTGCAGGTAGTCTTATATGTCATTTCTCTGGTTACCGCATATCTTGCTGTGCTCGCCTCTGAATTGGCTGTTTTGTACTGGGTGCGCCACATGTAGCGCCATTGTCCGGAACTGTGAATGAAAACGTTTGACGGAAACTATCTCCAACCCGAAGTGAGCCCATGAATCAAGCTAAAACCCAGTCTTCAAAACAAAAGCCGGAGTCTACTTCTGGGGAGGAAAAGAACTCAGTCGTCAACCTCCTGGGTCTGCTGCCCACGATCGGCGCGGCTATCGCCTTACTCGGGGTCGTCGGGTCATTTGCCGGCTTTTTGGTGTGCAAGAGCTATTACGCCGAATTGGGCGCGCTTTGGTATGTCCATAATTTGCCGACCGTTCAATTCGTTCAGGAGGGGGCGCCTGTTCTATTGTTCTGCGCCTTGGCAGCCGTCTTTACCGTCATTCACGTGAGCAGAGAGGTGCCTCGACGTGTAATACGCAATTGGGCTTGCGTGACGTGGTCAATCGGAGTGTTGCTGGCATCGCTCGTGTTTGCGCCAGTCTTCCCCGCCGACGCAATCTTTTTGAACACGCAGGTAATGTTTTACTATTCATGCCTCGCCGGCATACTGTTGATGGTCTCCGCAGGTATCATGTTCGGCGCGTTGATCGCTCAAGATACGCGCAACAATCTCCGATTGCGCTTTCTGGTTGGTATGAGCGTCGTTTCCATCGTTACATTTTGGCTGGCGACTTATTCCTGTGGGAAAAGTCATGCGAGATTCGATAGTGACCCTGTGCTTTCCCAACTGTCGATCCTGCATACAGATGGGCCTACGGATGACTGGCGGGTTGTCGACATATCTGGAGATACTATCCTGGCCCTGAAAATGGCACCGAAAGTTATCGTCGGCGACTCACCGAGTAGAACCTTGAGGCTGGTCAAGAATGACAAAAATATGGATATCGTTCAGAGTAGCAAACATTGACGCAACAAGCGGTACTTCGTAGCATGATGATGCGCGCAGACCGTTCTCCCCCTCACTCGTTGATGCCTTCGTCGTTCGGCTTTTCGTAGAATTTGTGGATGCAATCCTTGCCATCGGAGTATTTGCCATTGGATGGCAGTTGCGATAGCATCGCCCGTTGACGAACGGCAGCCATCGCCAAGCCGCGATCGGTCGCCCAATATCATTTCACGAAAGGTGATCAATGCCGATGCAATTTCCAGCCCCAATTTCCCCTGTTCCACATTTTGCCGGCCAGTGTCTGGCAACGTTTTTTTCGCCATTACGTTAACATTTTCCGCTGTTACTCAAGCCCAGGACAGCGATGCGTTGACAAGCTAAATCCTGGCAACCGGCCTGCTTCCCTGTGCGTCCGAGGCCATGCAGCTTCTGAAACTGCAGTTGCTCAAGATGGAGCCGGCTGGAATTCTGGACGGCATACGGGAAGATTTGAAGCTGGGCTCGGCCTGGGCGCCCGGCAATCCGAAGTACGACAAGGCCAATGAGATTGTCTTGCCATCGCTCGCGGAAGATCAACAGCGCAGCGGACCTCTCTTCGATATCCCGTCCGAATCCATCGTGCGCATGGCCATGGATGCCAGAAGCAAGGCCGATCTGCAAAAACTGAGCGCCTATTTTGCCAGCCCCGCCGGCAATGCGCGCTCCGGCCGCCATTCGCTAGCAGAGATAGGGTTGCGCCCTCCCTCTGCATGGACAATCGAATTTTTCATTGTTTGTTCGACTCGTCAGCCGGTACCTGTCATTGCAACAGCGAATACTCAATCGAGCCCGTGTTCACCATCGAAGATATGCGTGGCCTCCTCGATTAGGACATTCAAATCCCCTTTACTCTCCACCACTTCATCTGTTTCCCATGCTTCGTCCAGAATACGTTGGACGTTTTTGTTGTACCAATTACCGACCTCCTTGACGTCCCAACCCTGTTCCTTGCAAGTCTGGACCACATATTGATAGAGATTTTGGGCCGCAGCCTCGTACACCAGCTTTTTCCCTTCATCCGAACTCTTGCCGTATGTGGCATCGACGTTCTTGGTGATATTGATGTTGGGGTCCATGGCATTGTGCTTTACGCTGCCGCTCAGCAGCGCGTTTTGCACATCCTGTTCGCCCTTGCGTTTGCCGTGATGCCAATTCTCGTGGGCTTGCACCTTTTTCCCGCCGCCCCCAAAGCCACCCTTGTCCTTGCCCAGATCGGAATCAATTTTCTTGTTGACCCTTTTACCGTTCTCCCAGCCGAAGGTGCAATCAAAGGCTGCTTTCGCAGGGTCGTTGGCGCTGTTCTCGACGACATCGACCTTGTAATACACGCGGTCTTTCTTGGCATTGTCGTCGTTCAACAACCCTTTAACGTGCTGTTCGACTTCCGACGAGTGGTTGGCGTTTGCCAGGGTCGAGATGGGGTAGAGATTTTGCGGCACGGCATAGCCGCCGAGATCGTGATTGAGCAGATGGCCGCGCACGATGTTGGCAGCCGGGTATTTGCCGCGCAAGGCCTGCATCCACGTCCAGTTGGCGCCGGTGGCGCTGCCCACCACGGGGTAGCCCACGTCGAGCTTGGCCGTCATGCTGGTGCCGACCATGAAATTCTGGGTACCGTTGCCGGCGTCGAACTTGATGTAGCCGGGTGTATGTTCAATCTCGGTCTTGGCCTGAATGACCGACTGCATGCGCTGCAACGCATGCTGTTCGCTGCGCCCGGCCAGAGAATTGAGCGCCCGTTGCGCGACGGCTGCGGGGCTGCGCGCTGCGGCGTCGGCCAGCTTGTATTGGGCGAGCGTCGGCTTGCGCAAGTCGGCCAGGCCCGAACCATCGCGCATGTGCGACGAAGCGGCACCCGCTCCTGCGGTGCCGCTTTCCTGCACGGCGTGAATTCTATGACGAGTCAACACTACCTCCACTTTTTACGACTGCGTGACCGATCGGCCATTGCCGATCAATGGTACTCCTGGCCGGGCATTGAGGCAAATTGGGTATGGATCGGATTGAATATACAATCACTGCCACACTCAGGGTCTAATATCCGGTCAATCCACGCAAGCTGGTCTTCACGGGAGCACGAAGTTTTGAACAATATCTATATCCCGTCCGCTGGCGCAGAACAATGGACCCAGTTTCTGGCCGAACCGGTAAAGCATTGGCGCACCGGTTTTTCGGCACGCACGCTCGCATATTACTGGGAGAGTGCGATCGGCTTCCCATTCGAGGTAGGGGCGGCGCTTGCCACAGAGCCCAAGTTCGACGACATCAAGCTGCTCCTCGCGATACCGGAACACCAGGTTCACTTGCCCGGCGGTTCGCGGCCATCACAAAACGATATCTGGGTTCTGGCGCGCGCAGGCAAGGAGCTTGTTTCCATTGCCGTGGAAGGCAAGGTCGCCGAGCCGTTTGGCCCTACAGTACAAGACTGGCTGGCCGATGGGTCGCCCGGCAAGACGGCGCGACTCGCATTCCTCTGCAACGCACTCGCACTGAACGAGCAAGCCCTCGGCCCGATCCGCTATCAACTTCTCCATCGCGCTGCCTCCGCCGTCATCGAAGCCAGGCGTTTCTGCGCGTCGCATGCGGTCATGCTCGTGCATTCCTTCAGCGAATCGCAACAGTGGTTCGATGACTACGAATCGTTCGCGGCCTTGTTCGGTAGTCAGGTCGGGACGGACAGCGTCGCTTGCGTGGGTCGGCCCGATGGAATTCATTTGTATTTATGCTGGGTTTGCGGCGACAGAAAATTCCTGATGAAGTGAACACACTGACACCCTTCTGCCCGCTTTCTATCTGGTTTTATGTGAAGTGAAGGTGCTTGGTTGTTGCGCCGCGCCTAATTCACCGACGCATCAAGTTGGCTTTGTATCTCGCTGATCCATCCACGCGCCAGAATAAAGGCAGGCTCCAGCTTCAGCGCCTGGCCAAACGCCAGCAGCGCTTCCTGCGGCCGGTTCAGGGCGTTGAGGCAGAGCCCCATGTTGTGCCAGGTGTAGGGCGCTTCCTGGAACCATTCCAGCGACAGGCGATAATGAACGATTGCTTCTTCAAACCGGCCCAGGCATTGAAAGACCAGGGCAATGTTGTAGTAGGAATCGACGCTGCCGGGCAGGTAGTAGACGTTGGCGGCGATTCTGTGCAAGCCTTCGAGCATGTCTTCTTTTGCGCTTGCGGTGGCGTGCGGCAGTTGGTTGATGACTTCATTGACGCACATGTTGAAGACATAAGGGTCCCAGTTGCCGGCCCAGAACTGTGCCAACAGGGTGGGCAGGGAACAGTGCCCATTGGTGTTGAGCAAATGGTTACACAGGCTGATGGCATTACCGGGGCCGGAGGTGCTGACATAGGTGAGCACGGCCTGGTTGGTTTCGGGCAGATCGGCAAAGTGCGCGCCGAGCACGAAGGCGGAAGTGAGTATGCTCTGTTCAGTCGGCTGATGGCGTACGTCGCCGTGATGGATCTTGAAGAAATCGCCCAGTATGCCGAAGTTGACCAGCATCGAGGCGCTGCAATAGGCGCCCATCAGTTGGTCGCTGCTTTCCCACACACTGTTTCTTCGGTTAATGCCTTTGTCGGTCGCCAGCAGCAGAAATTTTCCGTTCGAGAGTTGGCGCAGATGGTCGATGCAGCGCAGTGCCGCCAGTGGCACGAGAAAATGGCCGTGCGTATTCTCACTTGCATAATGCGCGAGCAGTTGCGCGATCACCGGGTCGTGCGCTTGTTCGGCGGGCAACTCATCATAGGTATAAGCGAGCTGCACGCCGTCCGGGTCGGTCGGCATGCCTTCGTGAACCTGTGATGCCGGTGCAGACAGGGTGACGAGGCCGCGCTGCCAATGGCCGTCCTGCAGCCGGAACAATTCCTGCGACAGGGAATCGAAAATATAGTTGGCCACCACCGCGACCGGGTTCCTGGTGCCGCCGGGCCCGCCCAATAGTTTGCCCGATAGCATGAGGCGCAAGGGCTGCAATTGCTCAAGATTGAACTGCGCAAAGTCGAGCACGCCTTGTGCAATGAACGGTTGCAGGGCCTTGTGCTCGCGGCACCATGCAATATTTTTTTCCGCCAGGTCGGTCACGACATAGACGAACTTCACATGGTCGAGGCCAAGATTGCCGCGCAATTCGAGCAGGCATTTGAGAACATAGAAGCTGAACATGCCATGCCCCGCTCCCAGTTCCAGGATGAAGAACGGCTCATCGGGCGCATAGTCCGGCCGCCTGCCCCAGTCTTGCAGAAAGCGTACGATCATTTGTGCATAGGTGTGCGCAATGCCGGGGTTGCTGGTCACCTGGTAGGGCACTTTCCGGTTCCATACTTCAATGCCGTGCTCCTGATAGAAACGCCGGCTGGCCTGCCACAGCATGCTTTGCGACAGCGGGATGTTTTCTTCCAGGACGGTAACGGCGAATTGCTGGCCCGACCCCTGTGCCATGTCTTGCACGCGCTTCTGCGTCATTGTCATCTCCCTAGAATGTGATTTGCCGCGCGGTAAACGCGAGGTGGCCGGTGCCGCCCGGCAATGCCGTCTTGGCTCCCACCGCGCGCGGCAAATTGGCCAGGGCGCCGCCTGCGGCTGCCGTTTCCACGGCAAAGCGGAAGCGCTCGTTGGCGCCGGCGGCCGCCGGCATCAGCCCGGCAATCGCGGCAATGCCGGCCAGCGCCGTCAGGTCGTCGGGAACACCAGCCGCAGCACCGGGAATGAGAGCAAGCCAACCGGCTCCGCCTGGTACGCCGGCGATGGCCGCCTCGATTGCCGTATTGACGACTGCAGCACCGCCCCCCGCGGTCGCCGCGCCTATGATGGCGGCATTCATCACATTGGCCTGGACTGCGGCTGGCACGGCGGCAACCAGTGCCGCGACATTTGCCGCCGCCGCGACCGCCATCACGCCGACGGCTGCGATGGCAACGGTCTGCGCCGCGCCAAAGGCCGCACTGAAAATCAATGCCGCGTTCACGGCGACGAGACCGCCGGCTGCGGCGACGACGGTGGCGTCACCCGCCACGGCGGCCACCAGCGCCGGCCCTTGCGGGTGATTGAGCAGGTTATTCCATCCCGCAACGCCGCCTGCTCCGGCGGCAGCGATATTTCGTAATTGGATACCGGCCAGCATCTGCGCCGGTAGCGCATTGTTGACCCCCGCGAGGGCGACAGCAACACCGCCATTGGCCACGCCGAACGCCGGCGGATAGGCCATGGCACCGTTGCCCAGGTAATCAAGCGCGTCGACCCCGCCGGCCCCGGCGGCGCCGGCCTGCCCCGGCACACCGGCTGCCAACGCCCCTGCATTGTCGGCACCGGTTTGCAGCAGCTTGCTGTCAAATTCCCCGATACCGGCTTTGCCGGCCACCGCAACGGAATTGGTGATGTTGCCGGCCAGATTGTTCAATGGCCCGGCCGCCGTCACGTCTTTCACTTCGGTGCGCCAATAGCCCGGCGTGCGCCGCACAAAATTGGCAGCGGGGTTGGCCAACCCGCCGCCCACCGTGTTGACGTCATTGACGATGGCGTCATAAGAAAATGGTCCTGGCTTGTTATACGTCGCCCACCCCGCGCCGCCGACGGCCGGTTTGTGCACCTTCACGTTGGCAATATTTGCTTGCCATAGATTGGCCCGCGCGGCCATTGCCAGCGGCGTTTCCTGATAGGTATTGTCGGGATATTGGACATTGACCTTGTAGCTCAGTGTGGCGCCTCCCGCGATTGCTTGGGTCGCCGGTGCCTCGATATTGCCCTGGTATTGCGGCGTGTTGAATGCGGCAATCTGCGGCGCCAGGTTCCACGGTTCATAGAGCAGGAAGGAGCGAAAGCTGTCCATCAGTTGATCGCCCACCAGATGGCCGCCCTGATAGGCTTCGAAGGCATTGGCGCGAATCAGGGCTTCATCGACACCCATGTGCCCGATATCGGTTTCGATCCCACCCTTGTTGCTGCGACCCTTTCCTCTGACCACGCTGCTCGTGGCCGAGACCTCAAAAGGCCGGTGGTATTGCGCCCCAAGCGGGCTGGCCAGATTGGTGTTGCCTGCATTGAGCTTGGGAATTTCGATCTTGTGCCCTGCCGGAATCCCTAGTGCACCGCCGGCGGCAACAGGCGCACTGATTACGCCCTGATAATTGGGGTTGAAGGCGTTGACGAATTCACCCGTCGGTGTCGGATGCGGGCCATCGAATTGGGTCGGATTGATGAAATCGCCATTGGCGAGGCCCGGCTGCACGGCACCCGCCTTGACCTGATAGCCGCCCGCAATGGCATTGGCCGGGGCCGGAAAGCCGACGCCGCCGAAGCCGGGGGCAACGCGATCGGTCGCCACCGCAGCCATGGCCGGCATGCCGATTGCCGTGAAATCGACCGTGGCGCCGGCGCGCTGTATCACCCCGCCGGAAGCGCGGCGGGAGGTCGCGCCGTAGGCCGGTGCACCGTTCTTTGTCAGCGGCATGCATTGCGCCGTTTGAATGGCAAGCGATTGTTCCTCGGTGCGGCGATTTCGCACAGCATTGCCCGACTGACCACCGGCCAACTGTGCAGCCGGCACGGGCGGCTGGTGCACGGCTTGGCGGCCCGCCCTGGCGCCACCGCTAGACCGCTCCGCGTTGTCCTGTTGCCGTTGCATGGGGGCGATCTGGGCCCTGAAGGCATCCATACGCGGTCCCTGATTGACGCGCTCTGCGGTCTGCCTTTGGGCGACCGCGTGCGGACCACTCTGTGCACTTGCAACGAGCTGATGCAGCGCCACAGTCGATTCGCGCCGGTCGACAAAAGCGCCTTCGCCACGCTCAACTGCGGCCGCAGTCTGCGACGGTTCGCGCGGCGCGGGCGTAGCGGTGCGCGCTTGCTTGTTACCGTTCACTTTCGCCCCATTGGCAATGGCCCACGGCTGCTGCGCTTGCAGGCATGGGCGATGCGATACGCGCGGTTCGATTGAGAAGGAATGGAAAACATGGGCGTCACCGGTAACATGCGCTGCTTGACAGTATAAGGGCATCGCATCCAAACCGGGAGAATTGCGATTTTTTTGCGCGCCAGCCAGCCCAACTTGAGAAATGGCCTGTAGTCCGGCGCCAAGAGCCCGGTCCGGATCGATACAAATCAATTCCTGCACAAATTCCGAACACAAATTTCCACAACAAACCACCTGTAAGAATCTGCAATTGTTGGATGAAAACGTCAGATCGATTGTTCTTTTAACCACGCAAAAAAATTGTGAGAAACTCAAGGGCATCTCGAAAAATCGTAGCGAGCGACTCAAGGTCGGACCGAGAAGCGCAGCCGTACGACTGTACGGTGAGCATCGCAGGTCCGAGATGGCCGGGCCGCGTAGGCCGCACAGTAGATTTTTAGAGATGCCATCAATAGAATTATTAGTAAAAATAAGTTTCTAACAGGGAGTATAAAAATGAGAAATCAATTTTCCCGCGCCACGCATGGCGCACGGGGAGTGACGCTGCTCGTCTTGAGCGCTGCTATGGCCACCCTCGGTGGTTGCAGCCTGATGCCCAACAATATCAACGAGCCGGTCATTTCACTGCACGCACAGGCCAACGGCATGAAAGCCGACTATCGGCTCAGCAAGGACTCGCCGCCTATCGTTGCCGGACAAATGTCCGATGGCGACTCGGGCGTATTGCCCGTCGAAACCACGCCGGTCGGCGTGAAGTCGCAGATCATGGCCCTGCGCGGTTCGTATCGCAGCCGGCAGACCGAGCTGCTGCGCGAGATCGACGTGGCGAGCAATTTCCAGTTTGCCGGCATCATCGTCTCGGCAATCGGCGTCGGGATAAAGAGCACCGGCACCCGTAACACCGGCGCCGGGGCCGCGGGCCTTGCCACATTATGGGGCGACCATTACAAATTAATGGTGCAGGCGACAAACTACAAGACTGCAGCCGACGCCATGGATTGCGTCTATCGCGATATCGACGCGATTCCGGATTCCTTCTGGAGCAGCGCCTACGATCTGAACGGCACCTTCGTCATTCCGAAAGACACCTTTACCGACAAGGGTGGAGCGGGAAAGGACGCGACGACGGCCTACGATACCTTGTCAAAGATGTTCCCCACGCTGAACAATAACGTCTATGAGATTGACCAGAAGCTGCATGCGAACCAGGCCAGCGTCACGATTACGGCGGTACAGGTGAGCGACATTCAAAATGCGGTGACCAGCCAGGTTACCGCCAAGGCCGGCGCGGCGAGCGCAGTACCTGCAATCAAAGCTGCGGCTGAAAGTCAGGTTGCTTCGGCTACGACAGAAAGTGGACAAAAACAAGCCCAGCTGGTCACAGCAAAGGTCAAGGCCGACACGGCAGGCTTGAAGCTGACTAACTTCAGGAATGTCGTGCAAGAAAAAAACGCCAGTTTGGAGCGGCTCACGACTCAGAAGACTGAGCACGAGACGCAGATGATGTCGCTGCGTAGCGCGATGCCCGATCTCACGGTCATGGAGGTCAATTCGAAGGATAGCAAGCGGTCCCAGGCAGCGGCGCAATTGAAATTATCGTCGGAATCGGCTTTCGCATTGACAAGGCAGATTTCGCAAATCACGTCGGAGAAATCCGTGGCGGAAAACAATCAGAAGCAGGCCGAGACGGACGCCGCACTAGCGAGCGGTGAACTGCAGGCGGCGCAAGCACAGGCGGAAGAAGCAGCCAAAGCCGCAGCCAATGCCAGGAAATTCAAGGATATGATCACGCTGGGCGTGGTCGATACTGCGATCGCCCTGCCGTCGAACGTCTCCGCCTGTCTCGCCGCCATGGGGAAATAGGCTTACGAGCATTGAAGGCCCGCAGCGCGCGGCAGTCCGCGTTTCGGCCTGCAGTTTCGGCCTGCAGTTTCGGCGCGCATTTCGCCGCAAGATTGCCCCGGCAACGAGAGGTGTCGTCATGATGTCACTTTGTGCTTTCCGCCCGTCCCCCGCGCGCCTGCGATTCGCGGCCAGACTCATGTTCGCGCTGCTCGCTGCAGGCATGGCGGGCGCGGCCAGCGCTGACGACTCAGCATGCCGGAGCGATGCCGAAAGGCACTTGTCGAAGGTGGCCGACGGACGCTCGATGCGCGAATTGCGCAAGTTCTTGCTTGGATTGGAGAAGCAGGCAATTTCCGCGTCCTGTGAAATCGAAGTCCTCAAGCGTGCGTTTGGCACCAACGATTACGACACCGCTTCGTTATTGTTGCGCGACAGCCCGCAGCTCGATGCCGATACGCGAAAAAAGTTGATCGTGTCGGCAGTCAAATGGGGCGACCCGGCCCTGCTGCAACTCGCGTTGGTTCACGCCAAAGGTGAAGCTGCCGATTTTGGAAAGGGCAACGTCAATGAAGCCACGCCGCTCGACATTGCCGTAGCCAGAGGCAATACCATCTTGCTCGACATATTGCTACGGGCAGACGGCGCGAACTACAGCGAGAGCGCCGCGCAGTTCGGCACTGCCGTTGAGCACGCAGCGTGCACCCACCAGAACGACGCGCTCGACATGCTGCTGGCATCCAAATTTCACGGTCAGGGAGAGGTGTCGAAAGACGATGCCTTGCCCAATATTCTGGCAGACGATCCGGACCGCCTGAGCGATCAATATTGCCCGGGGCAGGAAAAAAAGGAAATGGCAAAGCATGAAGCCAAGAGCGACTGCGCATCGGCAAAGAATGCACGCAGGAAGGGCAAGATGCAGTATACCGATTGCCACCAGACTCCCCTGCTGCTGGAATCGAACAACCCCAATCTGCTCGGCTATTCGCGCGAAAAGGGCGAGCAAAACTATATCGATATCGTCCTTTCGCTGCGCTATCCCCTGTTCTTCGACGTGCTGCGCGAAAGCAAATACAACAATTGGTTTCCCTATTTCGGATTCGACATGCACGGCGCCTTTTATTTGCGCGAGCGGCCTTCCTCGCCCGTCATCATCCGCGCGTTCAACCCAAGTTTGCATCTGCGGCGCTATGAGCCCGGCCAACAGGCGGAGGTGGCCCGCGACGACCCGTTTGCCAACTACCTGGATGTGGCATACGGTCATTTGTCGGATGGACAGATTATCGATACCTGGGCCGCGCTCAAGCAACAAGCCGCATCGATCAAGGCCGGCCAGAACGCCAACCTCAGCGACGAGCAGGCGTACGACTATGCGCGCGACTATATCAGCCGCAGCTGGAACTACACGGAAGCGAGTTGGCATTTTGCCGACCGAAATCAGATTGCGCAGGACGACACCCACAACAAGCTGGCATTCACCGCCAGCCTGCGCTACTACTTCGGCGGTTTTCTCGGGTCTGTCGAAGAGTTCAATCCGGAGGTCGACAATCCCCGAGCAATTACCAAGCTGAGCCAGGTGAGCGGTCTCAGTTTCTCCATCTATGACCAGTTTCCAAAGAGCGCCTGGCTCCCGCACGACGCGAACCTGAACCTGTCGACCGGACTATCCAATCCCGGCAAATGGAATTCCGCGAAACTGAGCATCACCAGCCAACCACTCCCGATATTCAACGTGCCCTTGACAGCTTGGGCGAGCAACGGCTACGTCAACACGCTGGCGCAATACTATCGTCGCCAGACCGCCATGGGGCTGGCCGTTTCGTTCGATACCGAGTGAACGTCGTTTTTCCAGGCCGCGCCACATTTTGCGGCAAAAGTCGGGTCAATCTTGCCGTTGGCACAATTTGATCAATATATTGATCAGTTAATGCAAACTGTTTAATATTAGTTACATTAATTCTTGAAATATTGAACCTGGTTTGCTACATTTATGTATCAACGCCACCATATTGATACAAATCATGAGCAACATCATCCAATCCCTCATCAAGGCCCGCGAAGCCCGTGGCTGGACGCAGACCAAGCTCTCGGAAGCGGCCGGCGTGAGCCGCATGACGCTTAGCCGCATTGAGTCTGGGCGCTTTGACCCCCGCTTGTCCAGCCTGCAGGTGATCGCCCGCGCCATGGGTCTGGAAATCATGGTGGTGCCGGCCGCCTTGCGCCAGGAACTGGAAGGCTTCGTCCAGTCGGGCGGCAAATTGCTCGGTCAGGCGCCCGGAGCGGAAGCGCCCGAGTCCATCGTCGACCAGATCATTGCAGGCAACCGGAAGACCGACGAGTGAGCACTTCCATCAAGTATCTGCGCATGGCTCTGCACCTGCCGGATGGCGAGAAGCGGCCGATCGGCTATCTCTCGTGCTATGGCGACATTTTGCGCGCGTCGTTTGAGCAATCCTACGTGCGCGATCCGTTGCGGCCCACCTTGTCGCTCGGCTACATCGGCGCCAACGAGAGTGAGACCGAGCAGATATTGACGTCCGCGCGCGACCGGCGCCTGGTGCGCGCCGACGGCAAATGGCCGAGCTACTTCCAGAACCTTTTGCCGGAAGGGCATAACCGTGAACGGCTCGCCGACCAACGCGGCTGCAGCGCAGACGACGAATTTGAATTGCTCGCCGCCGCCGGCCATGATCTGATGGGCGCCCTCGAAGTCGGCCCCGTGCCAGACGACGAAGACATCCCACAAGTGGTCAAGCATTGGCACGTGGCCATGGGGCTCGACGTCCTGGAGCCCGGCTTCGTCGAGTCGCCGGTTGAAGACGGCGCCTCCCTGCCCGGCGTCATCACCAAATTCTCTGCCGTGAAAGAAGGCCGGCGTTACGTCGTCAAGCGCCACGGTGCGGCCGGCTCCAGCATCCTCAAACTGCCGAGCACGCGCCACCCTGACCTGGTGCACAACGAATACAGCGGCTATGCGCTCATGAGAGCGCTCGGCCTCGAATGCGCGAATGCGGTGATCGTCCCGCGCGATGAAACCGATTTGCCGGAACAGATACCCTTCCCCGAGATACTCGCCGTCGAACGATTTGACCGCGGCCCGAACGGCAGGCGCATCCACATCGAGGAATTTGCCCAAGTGCTCAATTACGACCCAAAGCACAAATACGGCAAAGCGCTGCCGACCGATTTCGTCAGCATGCTGTCACTGTTGGAGCGCCTGTCCGGCCGCCCGGCCGTGGACGTGGCGGAATTCGTGCGTCGCTTCGTCGCCTTCATCCTGATGGGCAACACCGATGCGCACATGAAGAACTGGGCGCTACGCTATCCCGACGGCCGCACGCCCGAACTGGCCCCGCTCTACGACCCGGTGTGCGTGACCGCCTTCTTCGCCGATGCCCCGACGCAGGACTACGGCATCAACCGCAGCATCGATGCGAGATTGCGCGAATTTACCTGGGACGATCTGGCGGCGATGCTGCATGCGGCACGCCTGCTGCGGCCAAGCCGCCTGATGCAGCTCGCAAGGAAGACGGTTCAGCAAGCCAGGAGCGAATGGCCAATCCTGCTGGCCGACGCGCCGCCGACGATGCGGGACGCCATCACAGAGCGCCTGGCCGGCGGCGTGGCGCTGGCGCGTTGAACAACCTGCCTACGCGGTAACACGACACGAAAAGAGCCGGGGCGCAATGCACTCGCCCCGCACGCTTCCCGGCGCCACGATCAAGCCTTGGCAGCCATCCTGGCCTTGACGCCGGCGACAAACGCGGGCAAGCCCGCTTCGCGCGCGGCCATCAACTTCTTCACGTTCGGATTCTCATTCATTTTATCGATCAGTTGCTTCGCACCGGGAAGTTCATCAAGCATGGGTATCTTGAACAAGCCCTGCGCCACCGTCGATGCGAGACCGGCGCCGAAATAAAACATGACGTCTGCCAGCGTGAACTCGGCACCAGCAACATACGGCGAAAACGATGCATGGCGCTTGATCGCGGCGATCCCGCCGAGCAGATCGTCCTTGGCCCGCGCCTTGATCGCATCGGGCACCGTGCCGCCGAACAGCGCTTCGGCAAAACAGCTGCGCGCAGGCAATTCGAGATAGATTTCGATCTGCTTGAGCAAGGCGCGAACCCGTGCCTTGGCAAAGGGGTCAGCCGGCAACAAGGGCTTGCCCTGGCCGAGGTCTTCGAGATATTCCATGATCACGCTGGCCTCGGAGAGAAACCCATGCGGCGTTTCCAGCACAGGTACCTTGCCACGCGGGCTCATGGCCAGGAAGGCTTCGCTTTGATCGGGGAAGGTGAGCACGTATTCATAAGGAATGCCCTTTTCCAGCAGGGCGAATTCCACCATGTTGACATAGTTACTGACAGGGAAGCCATAGAGTTTGAGCATGATGATGTCCTTTGGTTGAAGGTGCGCGCGCGGAAGAATCTGCAATTGCAGCGGCACAGTATATCGCGGGCCGGAGAACGCGTACGAATCGAACGGATTGGCGAAAAAATCCTGCGTGGCAATGCGGCTCAAACGACCGATGCATCGGAAGAATCCCTGCGATTTCGCGTGCTGTAAGGCGAAGCCGCGCCGGCAGTAAAAATGCGCAATCAAATCGTCGAACGTGTGGCCCAGAAAAATTCGTCGTCCGATACAAAAGGCATTCCGCAAAGACGGAAGCTATTGTGTAATCCATCACTCCACTCAGCCCTTCTTCGTTTGCTGCTGCGTTTCCGCCGCCCCGGCTCCTGACGCGTGGTCGCGATTTTTCGCCTGCCACCTCTTAACAATAAACAATTCGCGGTCACATCCTCGTCATGTGCGCTGGTTAATCTATGCGCCGCGGAATTACTAATCTTTTACAATAGGAATGAAGATGCACGAAATTTTTGTTGCAGCACGTCGCCCATCGTCGCACATCGCTCTCGCCGTCTCGGCCCTATGCGCAGCGCTGGCCAGCCCTGCCATGGCGCAAACGGTGGCTGAGGCGCCCACCTCAGCAGTCAGCGGCCCGACTGCCGGTTCCGGCGATAGCGCGACAACCACGGTGGAAATTTCGTCGCGCAAGACGCGCTCGACCGTTTCAATGAACGCCGGCGAAATACAGAAAATCCTGCCAGGCGTCAATCCGCTCAAGGCGTTGGAAACACTGCCTGGCGTGAGCTTCCAGACTGCTGACCCATGGGGTAACAACGAACAGAATCTGCTGCTTTTCGTGCATGGTTTCAACGGCCAGCAACTGGGTTACACCATGGACGGCGTGCCCTTGGGCGACCAGCAATACGGCAACTACAACGGTTTGTCCCCGCAACGCGCCGTCACGAGCGAAAACGTGCGCCGTGTCGTGCTTTCTACCGGTGCAGGCGACCTCGGCACAGCCTCGACCAGCAATCTGGGCGGCGCCATCGAGACCTTTTCCAGCGATCCGCTGGCCCAGCGCAACTTCAATGCGCAGCAATCAGTCGGCAGTCACAGTACATCGCGCACCTTCATGCGCCTCGACACGGGCGATCTCGGCAACGGCAACAGCGCTTACCTTTCCGCTCTACGACATGAAGCCACTGCCTGGGACTTCAACGGTCGCCAGAGTAACAACCAGGTCAATGCAAAGTTCATCCACAATGCCGACAACGGCAAGTTGACCCTGTATGCCGACTGGTCCGACAAGACCGAGCCAAACGAAGACAGCATCCTGCACAACGCGACGATCAACTCGCCCTACACCCGGCCCTTCCTGTATCCGGACTTTAACGCCGCGCTGGCCTATCTGAACGCGGCAGGCGCTCCACCTTCTGCAGTCGGCGCGAACTTCCAGAACTACTATAGCGATGCGCAGCGTACCGACAAGCTGGCCTACATCAAGTACGACGCCTATCTTGGCACCAACCTTACCTGGTCGAACCAATATTATTTCCACCATGACGATGGCGTCGGTGTCGTCGCCGGCCCGATCAATCAGGCTGGCTTGCCGGCGCTATTCAATGTGTATTTCCCGGGCCAGAACCTGAAGCAAATATTCGGCAATTCCGGCTATGCTACCCGCACCACCGAATACAAGATCAATCGCGACGGCCTGATCTCGACTTTGAAATGGGAAATGGGCGATCACATGATCGAAACCGGCGTTTGGTTCGAGCACAACCGTTCCGATGCCTATCGCCGCTGGTATGCGCTGGATGTGAACAATCCGACCTCGCCTTACACCCGTCCGGGTGATCTGGCGAGCCCGTTAATCACCCAATACGGCAGCAATATCGATAACAGAGTAGCCCAGTTCCACCTTCAGGATGAATGGAAATTGCGTCCCGATCTGGCCCTGCAAGCCGGCTTCAAGTCGAGTCTGCAGTATGCCGATGGCCGCTTCCCGACACAGGAATTGCCTGCGGCAATCGGTAGCGGATCGACCGGCTTGCCGGTTGGGGAAATCGATACGAAAAAATGGTTCTTACCGCAAGTGGGTGTGCGCTGGGACATGAATGCAAACGATCAGTTGTTCGGCAACGTGCAACAAAACATGCGCCAGTTCGTCACCTATGGCGGCGGTGGCCTGTCGCCATGGAGCCTGGCGACCCAGGCAGCGTTCGACCTGTTCGCGGCCACGGCAAAGCCGGAAACATCGGTCACCTACGAGTTGGGATTGCGCGACGCGCGCAAGCTCGACCTGGGTCCGGTCACTGCATTCGAAGGCCAGATCGATCTCTATCACGTCGACTTCAGCAATCGCCTGTTGGCGATCAGTTCCAATCCGATCATTACGTCCTTTGTCGGCGGCACAACTTTGCTGGCCAATGTCGGCAGCGTCAAGACCAATGGCGTCGACATTGCGGCAACCTTGCATTTCGGCCGGGATTTCTCGCTGTATGATGCGGTGTCGTTCAATAGTTCGAAATACCAGAACGACTATGCGTCCGGCACCGGCGTCATACCGACTGCCGGCAAAACCATCCCGGGCTCGCCCGATCGGATGAATAAATTCGTCGCTACGGCCAACATCGCCAATGTGGAAGTTCAACTGACCGGTGACTACGTCGGCCGGCGCTACGCAACCTACACGAACGACTTTTCCATTCCGAGTTATTTCCTGATGGGCTTGAACGTTTCCGGCAAGTTGCCCTCGCCGTCGGCCATTCTGAAAAGCCCGCGCTGGAATCTGGCGCTCACCAACCTGGCGAATCGCGAGGGCATCCTGGAACTCAACGGCAGCTACGTCGCCAGCGGAAGCTATGCCGCCTACTCGATACCGCCGCGCCAGGGTTTCCTGACATTGAAGGCAGACTTCCAGTGAGCGTCACCCTGATTTCTCAAAACGGCTTTTCACGCCGCACCTTGCTCAAGGCTGCGGCCGCCGGCATCGCCCTTGGCGCCATGCCGGGCTTGGCCGTGGCGCAAGCCGCCGTGGCGTCCCGGCGTCTGGACCCCGGCGCCAAGCCGCTGCTGTTCGCTCATCGCGGTGCGAGCGCGTTGCGGCCCGAGCACACGCTGGCTTCCTATGCCAAGGCTATTGCCGATGGCGCCGACTATGTCGAGCCGGACCTGGTCATGACCAAAGATGGCATTCTCGTGGCGCGCCATGAAAACCATTTGACGGATACTACCGACGTCGGCACGCGAGCGGAATTTGCCGGGCGCCGCACCAGGAAAATCATCGATGGCCAGGCCCACGAAGGCTGGTTCGTCGACGACTTCACCTTGAGCGAACTGAAAACCTTGCGCGCGGTAGAACGTCTCTCGACCATCCGTGTTGCCAACACCGCCTACAACGGCCAGTTCCAGATTCCATCGTTCGAGGAAATCATCGATTTTGTCGCCGCCGAAGCAGCGACACGCGGCCGCTTGATCGGCATCGTGCCGGAACTGAAGAGTTCGACCTACTTTGCCGGCGTCGGCCTGCCGATGGAAGACAACTTCGTTTCCACATTGATGGCGCATGAGTACAGCCGGCGCGCGCCGATCGAAATACAGTCCTTTGAAGTCGCCAACCTGAAATACCTGCGCAAGAAACTCGGGCGACCAGCCAATATGCGCCTGATGCAACTGGTGGTCGGCGCAGCGGTAAGGCCGAGCGACGTTGCCGCCGCCGGCGGCAGCACGACGTTCGCGGAAATGATCACACCCGGCGGCATGCGCGCAATCGCAACGTATGCCGACGTGGTGGCGCCGCCAACGCGGGTCATTATCCCGTTGGGCAAGGATGACCGCCTGACGGCACCCACGTCCTTCGTGAGCGATGCGCACCAGGCAGGCTTGCTCGTGCACATCTGGACCTTCCGTCCGGAAAATGTGTACCTGGCCGCCGACTTCCGCGACGGCGCAGAGTTGAATGCGCGTAACGAGGCCGGTTCCGTCGCCGAAATCAAGCGCTATATCGAGACCGGCATCGACGGCTTCTTCAGTGACGATTCAGCGCTGGGACGCGCTGCAATCGATTCCTGAGTGCCCTGGATCGACGAATACTATTGCACCACCCTATCGCTCGCGGATTTTTATCTGGCAGTTGCCGTCGTTAAACGCCCCCGGAAAAATGAATGTCATTTTCCCGGAGGGCGGGCATCGTCGCGTGGCAACTTCATGAGTTGCGAGGCATCGCGCCCAATCACAATCTCGTGCGTCCGCGCCACTGCAAACCCCGAAGTCGGCGCTGCCGGATGACCACTGTTTGCCCCATCATCGCCACGGCCTTTTTTGCTTCCCCGTTCAGTTTTGCTTCCTGCGTGCTGGTATTTGGCCCGGCGCCACCTTGGGTTGCAAGCATCTCGTTAATGACGAGAAATAGAAGTGACATAAATTGTTAAATCTGACGCATATTTGTAATTAACAAAGTGTAAAAGTGACAAAAATTGGAAATCTCATCGCCTGCCATCGGGAAAATGACGTGGCATAGCCCTTGCTGTTACGCCATTGGAAAAGTTTCCAATTTGGGGCTTGCGGGACCTGAACAAGGCAAGAATCTGCTGTCGCGGCGCCGATGCCAGGACATGAAATGGTATCTGCCGGCGTTTTGCCGCTCGGCGTGTTGCGGCTCCGCTCGCAGTAACGATCAACCCACTGTCGCGTGACTATGGCCAAACAATGGAACCATAGCGATCCTGGGGACCACATATATGAAAGGCAAAGGCGATGCATCCATTTCGCAGGATCGACACTTTATGTGTCAAAACGGTCGGCTTGATCGCTTGTGCTTTTTCGCTGCTGATTCTTGCCGCCTGCGGCGGAACAAGCAGCGAAACGAGCCCAGGCGTGATGATGGACGCCCAGCCGCGCGAAATGGCGAAAGCCACTGCGGTACAGACCAGGAGCACCAAGAGAGGCATGGCCTATGGCGGCGATTCGGTGGCGGACCTCACGGTTTTGTCCAAAGGCATCGGCTGGTGGTACAACTGGTCGCCTACGCCGGAGGCGGCCGTGAAAAACAGTTATCAATCCATCGGTGTGGCCTTCGTGCCGATGGTTTGGGGAGGCACGCCGACCGCAACGCAAATTGCGGCCGAGATTCCGGCGGGTAGCCAATATCTGCTGGGGTTTAACGAACCAAATTTCACCAGCCAGGCCAATATGACGCCGAGCCACGCGGCGTCGCTGTGGCCGGTGCTGGAAAGTGTGGCACAAACAAAGAAACTGCAACTGGGTTCACCGGCGGTGAATTACTGCGGCGGTTGCGTTTCCGAAGGCGGCGTGACGTACTCCGACCCGGTTGTCTATCTCGACGCCTTTTTTGCCGACTGCAAAAACTGCAAAGTGGATTTCATCCCGGTTCATTGGTATGCCTGCGATGTCAGTGCGCTTGAGTGGTATATCGGGCGCTTCAAGAAATACGGCAAGCCGATCTGGCTGACCGAATTCGCCTGTGGCGATATGGCGCACGATCAGATCACGCCGGCGATCCAGAAAAACTACATGGCAGCCGCTGTGAACTATCTGGAAAATGAACCGGCGGTAGCACGTTATTCGTGGTTTTCCGGGCGAAACAGTCAAATTCCCTACATCAACCTGTTGGGCGCGGACGGACAGTTGACCGAGCTTGGTCAATATTACGTCAGCCTGCCATACAACAGCGACACGTCCGCCAAAGCATTGACCCCGCACGCGGCAGTGGCGTCTTCAGCGGAACAAAGCACATTGGGCGCGGCCCGGGCGATTGATAATAACCTGGCGACGCGTTGGAGCAGTGCTTTCACCGATCAGCAGTGGATGTATCTCGACTATGGTTCGACCGCACAGTTCTCCAGCATCACAATCAATTGGGAAAATGCCTACGCTACCGCCTATCAAATTCAAACGTCGAACGATGCGGTGAACTGGGCCACGATCGTCAATGTGACGACAGGACAAGGCGGCACGGAAAACCTGGCGCTGTCAGGTAGCGGGCGCTACCTGCGCATGAATGGGGTCAAGCGTGCCTCGCCCTATGGATACTCGATTTTCGAGATTCATGCCTGGGGCAGCATGGCCGGCGCGGCGGGTGTTGGCGCAGTCAACACCGCATCGAGCGGCCAGCGTCAACCTACGCTGGCGCAGCATTTGCCGAAGCGACCAGCCGCTTAGTGCGCTGCCCGGTGTCGCAGGCGCTGTGCCCTATTTGTTCAACCTTCCCGCCTGCAGACACGCCGGCGCAACGGTACGCGCAGTTCGATTCACCTTGTTGCAATGATCTTGCCACCCGCAATTGAAAGGAACATCATGCCCTACAGACATTCACTCAGGCACGCCCTCAATACAGTGCGCATTGTTTACGGCGTGACGCTCGGCGCCACCCTGTTATTCGCCCTCACCGCCTGCAGCGGCGCTGTCGGCGATGGCAACGCAAACGCGCCAACGACCAAAGCAACGCCACGGCTTGCCATGAAAGACAGCACCGCTGCGGCTGCCCTTACTGCACTGAACGCCGTGGCATCCGGCGTGGAAAGAACCGACCTGGGGGCGGCCAACGCAATCGACAACAGTTTGAACACGCGCTGGTCGAGCGCATTCAACGACCAGCAATGGATTTACCTCGACTTTGGCACTACGGCGAGCTTTTCCCGCATCGAGATCAATTGGGAAAACGCGCATGCGACGGACTATCAGATCCAGACGTCGGACGACGCCGCAACCTGGACCACGATCCTGAACGTCTCCGGCTCAACAGGTGGCACCGAAGACTTAGCGGTAGCCGGCAGCGGGCGCTATTTGCGCATGAACGGCGTCAAGCGTTCCACACCCTATGGTTATTCGATTTATGAGATGCACGCCTGGGGCAGCATAGGCAGCATGGCCGGCAACGGATCGGGATCGGGCACAGGTACAGGTACAGGTACAGGTACATCGGGATCCGGAACAGGTGCAAGTGGTTCATCGACAACACTCGCCGACACTTTATATACCCCGCCGCCCGCAAGCCCCGTGACGACGAGCGTGGGCGGCGCCAGCGTGACCTATGTGCCGCTGTTTGCTTCCGGCACGCCGGTGCTGGAGCAGATCCAGTACAGCGAACCGGACGGCACGCTGGTTACGCGCGCCGGCTATCGTCCCACGCACCGGCATGCGCGCGAGCGCGGCGAATACTGGTATAACGGCGGCGACTTCAACGTTGCCGGCGGCCCCAACAATGTCGACGTGGGGCCGGGCGACTACTTCACCTGGCCGGAGCTGTATTTCCAGTACCGCACATTCGGCCTCATGATACGCGACGGCACACCCGCAGGCCGCTCGACGCTGGACGTGTACCAGGTCGTCAATCAGACTGACCCAAGTATCGACAACGCCTACATCCAGACCAGCCTGAATGTGTTCCGCGACACGACGGTAGGCACCTACGGCTGGAAATACAACCAGGGCTTTACCAATGTGAACCCGCTGGAGCGCAACGTGCTGCCCGACAAACGGGCCGACCAGCCGGGACAAATCTGCCTCTCAAGTTCGCAGCCGCTCGATTGCTTTATGAATTGGCGCCTGACCAATAATTGGGAAACCAATCTGCCGTTCAAGATGGGCGACTTCTTCGAGGTGACGTCGGCCGGTTTCGTCGACTACATACACCGTAACAACGATCCGCAGGACGCGCAGATTTTCGCCAAGTACGATGGCGGCACGCCGCGCTTCTATTCCTTCGAGCAGCTCTATGTTGTCGGCAAGGGCATGGTGCCATGGTACGGCACGGCGCCGGCACTGCACACCACGCCCCTGCCCGACGACGCCTTGCTGGGTGGTGCGGCGAGTGTGAGCTACAACTATTCCGAAGAACCGTTTCGCGTTTTCCAGCAATTCGTCAACAACATCGGCATTACCGATTTGCAGCGCTTTGTCGAAGGCCGGCGCTTGTTCCATACCTCGTTCCTCGACGGCATGCATTCGGAGAACCCGACCATCAATCCGCCGATGACGGCGCATAGCAATCAGTTGGGGCCGCGCTATAGCAGCGTGCGCTGTCTCGGCTGCCATGCGCTCAACGGCCGCAGCCAGGCGCCGTCGGTGGCCAATCCGATCGGCACGCTTGCGGTGTTGACGGCGGCATCGAGCACGGCGACTGCGCTGGTGCCGGACCCGGTGTATGGCATGAACATCCAGCAGCAGGCGCAGAGCGCAGCGGCGCCGGATTATTCGGTCTCGCTCCAGTCATTTGTGCCGGTAACGCACACCACCGCCAAAGGCGAAATCTTCGTGCTGCAGAAACCGGTCTATGGCTTCAAGGGGCCTGTGCCGGCGCAATTTTCTGTGCGTCAGGCACCGCAGGTGATCGGTGCCGGGCTGCTGGAAGCGGTCGACGAATCGACCATCCTGCAATTGGCGGTGCCGCATAATGGCGTCAACGGCGTGCCCAATTGGGTGATCGATCCGGAATCCGGACAACAACGGCTGGGCCGGTTCGGCTGGAAGGCCAGCAAGGCGAGCGTGCGCCAGCAGGTTGCCGAAGCGCTGATGCTGGACATGGGCGTGACCTCGCCGGTTTTCCCGACACGCCTGTGCCAGCAGGACCTGAACGCCAGCGCCTGCAGGAGTGCGCCGCAGACCACCGCCGGCGTCACGGAACTGGAACTGGAGAAGATGTCGCACTACACCGAGCTGGTCGGCGTGCCGGCGCAACGCAATTACGCGAGCGGCTATGCGGCCGGGTTGCGCATCTCGCCGGAGCACAACGTCAACCCGGCACGCATCGCCAACGGTGCGGCGCTGTTCGCTCAGGCCGGGTGCGCCGCCTGCCACGTCTCGCAAATGAAAACCGGTAGCAACCATCCGTTTGCCGAACTGCGCAACCAGGTCATTCATCCCTACACCGATCTGTTGCTGCACGATATGGGTAGCGGCCTGGCCGACACGCTGACGCAAGGCGCGGCAAAACCGAGCATGTGGCGCACCCAGCCGCTATGGGGCATCGGTTCCCTGCCCTATGTGCAGGAAAGCCCCGCCGTCAACGCCGGGCCGGATCTGCCGCACGATCCGCTGTCGCTGCCGGTTTCCAATGCACGCTACCTGCACGACGGCCGGGCGCGCTCGATCATGGAAGCGATTCTCTGGCATGACGGCGAGGCCACGGCCTCACGCACAGGTTTCGAAGCGCTGACGACGGACCAGCGTAACGATATTCTATTGTTCCTTGGGTCTCTTTGATCGGCGGACAAAGAACGAGAGATGGGGCGGCGCCGCGCAACCCGCACACAATAAAAAAGCCGGGCCTTGCGACCCGGCTTTGCAGAACACACTGCAAGACAAACTGTTAAGCACGCGGCGCTATCACCCCATCAATGTCATGGCGGCATGACCGTTAACCATGCCCAGGCCGGAATGAGCGAACGTGTATCCGGTACCGACCAGTTCGACCAAGGTGTTCTGTGCTTCCACCCCGCCGGCGTCCGCCGCTCCACCGAACACTGTTTCCATCAAATAGGTGTTGCCCTGAAATTGGAAAGTGACCACGTTGTGTGCGGCTGCATTGAATGCAGCGCCGTCAGCCGCCGCAACCCAGCTCGCAAGGTTGGTCGGGTCGCCGCTGACTTGCGTTGAATTCAAAGTCAACACGCCTGTCACGGTGGAAAGGCTGTCGCCGGAAAACACAATTTGATCGACGCCCGTCGTGCTCGTGCCGCTGTTCAAGCCGCGGATGACAATGAGAGGTGTTTGGGCCGCGCCCGTACCTGACGCCCCGACCAATATCATGTCGGCAGTCGTGGCCGAGTGCGCACCAAGGGTAACGGTGCCGGTTGCGCTCTCGCCCAGGTTGATCGTGTTGGCGCCCGAGCCGACCGTGATGTTAATTGTTGCGCCTGCGGCTTGGTCAAAGACCATATTGGTGCCATTGCCGGCGCTGACATGCAGATTGCTTGCCTGATACGCCATGATGGCGTCGGTCCCGGTGGTGGTGCCGACCGTCACATTGACTGTGCCATCGTTCAAGGTAACAACGTTGTCCGAGCCGTTGCCCAGGACCACAGTCTGCGTGGTGCCGACAATGCCGCCATCGAAGAACACGGTGTCGTCACCATTGCCCAACGTGACGTGGTCTGTGACGCCGGTGACGCTCGCGCCGGCGCCAGAAAAGCTCACATCGCTATTGTCGGTGCTGCCAGACACCGTCACGCCGGTTGTAACAATGTCGTTGCCCACAACAATAGCGACATTGCCGTTCAAAGTCAGAGTGGCAAGCGACGTGGCCGCTGTCTCGAAACCGTCGATCGACAGACTGGCCTTGCTTGAACCGGCGCTTTGGGTAAACGTGGCGTTGGTCAGGTTTGCGTCGTGCAATCCGTCGAGCGTGATAACTCCGGTGCTGGTATCGTTGATGGTCAAGCTGGTCACCGACGTTTCCAGATTCGTGATGTCAACATCACTCGTGCCGGCAATTGTCAAGGCGGAGAGGTTGACGGCATTGAGGTCATCCGAGCCAAACCAGGCGCCGGTGCTGTTGATCGTCAGCGACGCGCCGGTCATGCTGAAGGAATCGATTTGCATCTGTGCGTCGCCGCCGATATTCAAAACGCGCAAGCCGCTATCGCCAAGCGTGCCGATATCGTTGACATCGGTGGCGCTGCCGCTGTTGCTGATGAAATTGACGGTGCCGATGCCGTCTTGCGTGGCGTCGGACAAGGTTAGCTGGCTCAGCGTCGCGGGGCCAATACTATCGGAACCAATCGTCACGCTGATCGTTTCGCCGACGCCGGCCTTGTCTGCCGTGTTCAGTTCCACCGAGTAGGCGTTCGTGCCTTGAAGGGTCAAGGCGAGGTTGCTGTCTGGCGTGATGTTCTGGAAAACGATGCTGCCGGCGGTTTCGTCTTCCACGTCAAAACCATTGTAGGCCTGGCCTTTCAGATTGGCCATATCGAAAGTACCGTAGACGCCGCCGTCAACGCCCAGAATCTGGAAATTCGTTACCGAAGCGAGAGCCGCTTCAGTAACGTATTGAGAGCCGCCAATGGCGCCGACCATAATTTCATTGTTGTGCGCGGAACCGCCGGTGATCGTGCCGGTTTGCGTCGTACCGATAGCGATCGTATCCTGTCCGGTGCCGCCGATGAACGATTGTGTTGGATCACCACCCCAAACAGAAACCATGGCCAAACCAATCTTGCCGCTCGAAGCGCTGGCATCAACCACGGCACCCGTCGCAAGGAGCAGATAACTGATGTCGAATTCGCCGGCACCGGTGATGGTAACTGCCTTGACATCGGGAGTCTGGAAAACGACAAAATTCGAATCGACGTTATTACTGATTGCAAGTGCCGTGGCTGACTTCGAAACAACGGCGTCGTAGTCGGACGCTGCCGTCGAAGAGGTCACGGTGATTGTGCTTGCCTGATCGTCCTCCACGCCGATGCCATGGTCGCCGTTGAGTGTGACGTTGAGCGTACGTGCGCCGGCATGCGTATCGGTATCGACGGCAAAGAGACCATATTCCGAATTGGCAATGGAGAGCGAGCTCAAGGCATCGCTGGAGAGGGTCGCGCCGCCATTGCCTATATAGCTCAGCGAGACGGTGGACAGGGTTTGGCCGGCACTTCCCCAATTGCCGTCTGAAGCGCTGACCTGGGCGCCGCCGCGGACAACCAGCGTGGTCGCGCCAACGCCGGCTTCCACCGTGACCGAGCCATTATCGTGATTTTCATTCACGGTAATGGCCGAGCCACCCTTCACATTGATCAATCCTGAGGCGGTATCGGTCACGTTGACCACCGTGCTGTTGCCTGCCTCCACAGTAATATCACCGCCCGTCGACGTAACGTTCAGATTGGTCAGCATACTCCAGCCACTGAAGTCGCTGTCGACGGTTTCAAGCGAGTTGATGTTCAGGGTCGTGATGCCGCTGGTCGTCGCACCGGTTGGGAGCGCCATCGTGGAGCCGATGCCGAAGTCGTTGACGTTCAGGGTGTTGTGTCGCGTGCCGCCGGTGATCGTGTCGAAAGATTGCCAGGTGGGCGCGGAACCGCCCAGCGTGGCATTGAATACGTCGTTGCCAGAGCCACCGACGACGGCGTCCAGGCCGGTCGTCAGCGTGTAAGTATTGGCGTTGTTATTGTTGGCGATGCTCGCGATCGTGGCGGTGACATCATAGGTCGCCGGGTTGGTCGCGCTGTTCACGCCGGCCAGCAGCAGGCGTGCGACGGCGGCAGCATCGGCGCCGTGGTAGGCCACGATCTCATCGGACGCGGTGCCCAGGTCAGCCGTGAAGTTGCTTGCCACGGCAACCTTGTTGTTGATCGTGCTCTGGTCAGCCTTGCCCTGAACCGTGTTGTTGTCAAAGGCACCGGCCAGGATAGCCAGGGCGGCGTCGCCCTTGCTCACCTGCCCTGAATCGATGGCGTTCACCCAGAAGCTCAGACCGGCTACCGCAGCAGGGCGATTGAACAGGTTTTCGAACACCGCATTGACGAAGCTCGCTGTCGAGCCGTTGCCGTTGCCGCCGTACAGCGCCGTAGACTCGGCGCTGGTCCCGAAAGAATCGACCAGGGTCTTGACGGCACTATTGGTGCTGTAAGCGGCGGACAGACCTGCGGCATCGGTCGGCGCATCGGCGGCCGCCAATGCCGCTTCAAAGTTTTGCAGCCCGAAATAATCTGCCGGCCGGCCGAAGTAGGCCACATAAAGGTCTTGCACCAGGTTGCTGTAGCTTGCCGCTGTCGTCATGATGTTATTGTCGGTTGAATGCGTGTGGTTGGGAAAGTGAAGCGCGAAATACTCGTAGCCCGGGAAAAAGGAGGCGAACAAGGACTTTTTTGCAAGGCTCATCTTAAAATGCATCGCGCGCGGGGTCTGTAGAACAAACGCGCTACATCCATCGCCCCCGATCCGTCGTACAATCACCCGAATATGCAAGCCCAAACCCCTCATGCCGAGCCGTTTCCCATCCATGTCGCAATCGTTGAAGACGACTACGACACCCGGGAAGCACTATGCAAGGTCATTCAGGCCGCGCACGATATGCGCCTGGCCGGCACGGCGGGCACACTGGCTGAAGGCATGGCAATGCTGTCCGGCCCGCCTGCCGATGTGCTGCTGGTTGATCTGGGCTTGCCCGATGGCTCCGGCATCGACATCATCCGTGCAACAGCCGCGCAGTGGCCAAGCTGCAGCGTCATGGTAAGCACCAACTTCGGCGATGAAACCCACGTCATGCGTTCGCTGGAAATGGGTGCTGCCGGCTATTTGCTAAAGGACAGCTCGCCGGCCAGGATCATTGACGAAATACGCATCCTCGCCAGCGGCGGCAGCCCGATCAGCCCAATCATTGCACGCCAGGTATTGATGCGCTTTCGGCAAAGCGGTGCCGAGACAGCCAGCGCACCGGCCCAGCCTGCCGACTCGTCAGCCCTGCTGTCGGCGCGTGAGAGGGAAGTGCTGCACTACATCACCAAGGGTTTCACGACCAATGAAATCGCCGGGCTGATGGCCTTGTCCCATTTTACGGTGCGCTCTTTCGTGCGGCGCATCTACGGCAAGCTCAAGGTCACGTCCAAGGCAGAGGCAATTTATGAGGCGAAGGCGCTTGGCCTGTCGCAGAATTGAGATGCGGAGACCTTTCACTTATCCAATTGGCTCGCCGCTACGGGCAATATGGGCGGCATGAAAGCCCGTTCGGGACGACTTTTCCCCCATCTTTTGTCGTATGCGGCGCTGATCTTCCCGGTCGCCATGCTGATTGCCGTGGCTGCCTGGCGCCTGGGAGAAGGCGGTCTTGATCCGGCATCGACAAGCATGCATCTGACCAATGCCGATTGGCAGGTCACGCAACAGCCGGCCATGCAGGCACCGCCCTCCACCGTCGATAGCAAGACCCTGCCCAATACATGGAACAGCGCCACACTTCCGCGCGCTTTTTCGCCGGCCGTTCCATCGGGCACAACCACGCAAAGCGCGACCGGCATGGCACAGGAAGTCAGCACCACCTGGATCAGACTCTCTTCAGAACACACGCCCTTGCCAAACGGACCGCTGGCGCTGTATAGCCCGCGCATCAAAACCGACGGTACCATCGCTATCTACGTAGACGGCAAGCTGACGCATCAGGAGCAACAGCAAGGCCCGATGTGGAACAGCCTGTTTACGCCCTTGTGGATGGAACTCGGAGAAGCTGTGAATGGCGCGCCGCCACAGGAGATACTGATTCGCGTACAACATCCTGCCGCGTCCTGGGTCGGCATGTCTTCGCTGTGGATGGGTAACGCGGCCGGCTTGCAACGCGCTTACGACATGCGCCTGTGGCTGCAGCGCGAATTGCCGGCGATGCTGAGTGCCGCATTTCTGGCGGTCGGCGTATTTTCCCTGGTCGTCTGGTTCAGGCGCCGCCATGAAACCAGCTACCTGCTTTTTTTCAATGTAGCGGCCACTTCCTTCGTCGCGCACATGCACTATTACGTCGGCATGCCGATCGCGAACAATTGGTTTGCCTGGCTGACCATCAATTCCCTGCTTTGGCTGGTCGCGGCATTGCATTTTTTCCTGTGTCATCTGCATGGCCGTCCCTTGAAATGGCTCACCCGTGCCTTGGTGCCTGCACTACTCGTCATTGGCGTGTCGACACTGCCGCTATTGCCGGACACCTCCTCCATTGCCTGGGCCATCTATGCAATCATTTTGCTCACGGCAGGGACAGTGGTCGTGGTGGGTGCAATCAACGCCTGGAACCGCACATCCGAAGGGCGGGTGCTGGTAATCGGACTCGGCTTTTGTGCCTTGGTAGGCGTGCCGGACTGGTTCTTGCACAACAACATCATGAGCCCGGAAGGCTGGTTTACCGGCGCCTATACCAACGCGATCACCTTCGGCATGTTCACCTTGTTGATGTACCATCGATACGTCAATGCCATCGCAGAAGTGGAGCGCACCAACGCCAGCCTGGCCCAGCGTTTGCAGGCACGAGAAGCGGAACTTGCACGAAGCCACAGGCTGCTGCTCGAGGCCGAGCTGCGGCAAACCATCAGCGATGAGCGCCAGCGTCTGATGCTGGACATGCACGATGGTCTCGGGTCATCGCTGATCAGCGCCATTCGCTCCGTCGAACGCGGCAACGTCGACGACGCCAAGATATCGCAAATCCTGAAGGATTGCCTCGACGATTTGAAGCTGACCATCGATTCCATGGAGCCGGTCGAGGCCGACCTGCTGCTGTTGCTGGCCACGTTGCGTTTCCGTCTTGAGCCACGTCTGGAAGACACGGGCATCGTCTTGTCTTGGAATGTGCAGGAACTGCCGACCCTGGCATGGCTCGACCCATCGAACGCCCTGCATATCCTGCGCATCGTTCAGGAAAGTATTGCCAACATCCTGCGCCACGCCCAGGCAAGCGAAATCAGGGTGAGTACCAGCCTGGCAGAATCCGGCATCCACGTGACGATAGAAGACAATGGCCGGGGTTTTGACGTGGACAAGACCTTGGGCAACGGCACAGGGCGCGGCCTGCACAACCAGCGACGGCGTGCGCTTGCGCTCAAGGGCTCCGTGACCTGGAATTCCACCCCGATGGGGACCCGCTTCACGCTGTGGCTGCCGCTGGACCCTGCTTCACTTTCGCCGGCGCCTGTAGACGTATTGGAATAACATGTCCGATCGAACGCTGCCATTCAAAGAAAGCTATAAACTTTTGCTGTCATGGCATACAGGTTACGGCATTGCCGACATCACCAACCTGGAAGATTAAGATACGATCATCCCATACAAGAAATTTTTGCAAGGCCTAATATGCTGTTCCGCCAATTCGCAGCATAAATCTAGCTTATTCATGACGCCGCTCCAATCTGAAGTATGATTTCGAGGTAGAAAATGCCCCTGATGCCCAGCCCCCTGGCCGGCCTAGCCTATGCTGCCGTAAAGATCGCAGGCTATGCCGCATTTGCGCATGGCCTGAACAAAGCCATGGGGAGAGAAGTTTCTCCTTTTATATTCGGATTGGCAAAAACCGGGCTTGGCTTGGTTGGTGGTGTAGCCTACCTATTCATCGTTTCGATGACAATCGGCTCGGCGCATGTGTCAGACGCAGCACTGTTTTCCGGCGCGTTTCCTTTCCGAATGCTGGCATGGTTTGTCGCGTTGGCACTGTTTTATGGCTTTCGGCAAAGAACGGCGCTGATGTCCGGCGTTGTTATTGTTGGCGTAGCGTGGTCCTATGTATTGGACTGCGTGATGTGGGTCATTTATAAAATTTTGCCCGGAATGGTGATGCCATTCTGTTGATGTGGCAACTTGCGCGTAGTGATCAGTCAGAAGCGGTGAGCATGTAGAATGGGCACGAGTGCCCGCCCTGCCCGGCAGTTCACCACAAAAGCTTATTTGGTGCCGCCACTTCAACGGAGTGTATTTCATGGAGATCGTTCATTTTCCTTCCTCTTCCGATTTCCGGCGCTGGCTTGCCACAAGTGGCGCGCAGTCTCAAGGCATTTGGTTGCGCATATTCAAAAAAGACGCGGGTGAAATTTCGTTAACCTATGCCGAAGCCTTGGACCAGGCCCTTTGTTACGGCTGGATCGACGGCCAAAAAAAACCCTATGATAGCCAGTCCTGGCTGCAAAAATTTACACCGAGGCGTCCCAAAAGCGGCTGGTCCAGGATCAACACCGAGCATGTCGAGCGTCTTGCAAAAGCAGGGTTGATGGCCCCGGCCGGCATAGCGGCCGTCGAGGCGGCAAAGACGGATGGCCGCTGGGAATCGGCCTATGCGTCCTTCAAAAATGCCACCCCGCCGGAAGATTTTCTGAAGGCGCTGAGCAAGAACAAAAAGGCGGAAGAATTTTTTAAAACCTTGAACAAGACGAATGTCTATTCAATCGTCTATCGTCTCGAAACCGCAAAGAAACCGGAAACCAGGGCGAAGCGGATGCATGCGATTCTTGCAATGATGGCAGAAGGAAAGAAGTTCCACCCGTAGACAGGTTGGCGCGTCAATCGTATCCGCGCATCCCTGGCCGCCCATGCCTTGCGACATCCAATATCGTAGTGCGCGCTTAATGACTGAATTGGAGAGACAATTGCGAGAGAGCAAAGACAGGCCGCGTCATCGGATTACTGACTCGAACCTGCGTGGTCGGGAATTTTCTGCTTAACGAGGATATCGTTGGCAATTGCATTCAAGCGTTATATTCCTGGAGCAGCAAGTGTCGGATTTAGATTGCGACCATCGCCTTGGTCGTCTTCTTGCCAACGGTCAGGTAAAATGCTTAGAGCGGTCGATGGTTGATGTCTATTGAATGTCTCCAAGCCAAAAGCGGCCTTCCGAAGACGTGCCGCAAAGCGGACACATGCGCGCCGATTTATATCTGTAAAATGATTGATTTGGAATGGCGCCAGCGCAACCTTGGGGTAGAAGCGAACGCGTACGTAGCCGCGATGGATCAACAGGTGAATTGATGGATTCGATTAGAACGCCACCCCCGCCAGTTCTCGACTGTGCTCGAGTAATGTCGTACGCGTTTGTCGACGACATACCATAC
>DATBQE010000115.1:0-21927 GCA_036561005.1 Burkholderiaceae bacterium
CTTGAAGCCGATACGCGGGCCCTGGAAGGCACCTTCGGTCATGGCGGTCTGGCTACCCAGTGCGCCACCTGCGCCAACCTGGTTGGTCGTGTAGCGGATCGTGGTATCGATCACGCCATAGATCGTGACGTTGGTTTGCGCCGATGCGGCAGTCGAAAATGCACCAAGTACGGCCAGTGCAACTAGTGATTTTTTCATTGAACAATCCTCTTTTGTTGTGATTTAACTTCCTGACTTGCTTCCAGACGAGACACATTGGGGGTAACGTGCCTCAACTAATTTGGCAATACAGCTACTTCAATACACCGGCTCCGTGGCGCCTGATCCGGACGAATAATCGATTTGCTTTCCAATCCCGGCCCCGAATAAACGCATCCGGTCAAAACTGCATCTCAGGGTTCTACGGAGGAAAACCTGAGCGACGTATTGTTCTCCAGCAGTCTGGAATTTATCAGCCAATTCGCGGAACAATATTCGGAAACTACGGCGATGGACGGCGAAAGATACGGCCCTGATGACGCCAAAATTGCGCCTTTGTACCCTATCGATTGCCACGGGCAACCATTGTCGGCGTGTCGACAAAGTGTTTTTTCATTGGAGAATCAGGCACATCCGCGAGGCCGTGGCAATCGCTCTGAAAGAAACAGGTGCGGCCGAAGGGAGATTTTTCAGTTGCCGCTTTTGTTGCAAAAAATATCAATACAACAATAAAAACCCACACAGAAAGAGCAGCATTATTTGCGTTTTTGTTGTTCGTGCGCCACAAAAATTGATGGGCGACCGAGAAGGCGCGCTCTGCGCGCAACGGCGCGCAGAGCGGAACCAGCCAGAAAGGACTTTAGTTGTCCTTGCTTTCGCTGCTGGTGCGAACCGTTTGATCCGCCTGGCTTGGTGCGAAGCTGTTGTCGGCGTCACTTCCGAGCTTGCGCGGGTCGCCACTGAAGATCTTGCCTTGGCGTCGTTGCAAATAGGCGTCGCGCACGAACTCATAGCGGTCGAGGGCAGCATCTTCGATCAAGGTCGAAGAATCGAGGACATAGGCGCGCCGATCGATCAGGCGAATGGCCGACCCGGTATTGCGCCACCGAACCGGATACTTGTAGCTCCAGAGATCCGTTTCCAGATCGACCGGCATCGCAACTGCATCGCGCACCGTGGTCGGGCCGATCAAGGGCAGCACAAGATAGGGGCCCGACTTCACGCCCCAGCGGCCCAGTGTCTGGCCAAAATCCTGATCGTGCTTCGGCAGTCCGCCAGGCGTCGCAACATCGAACAGCCCGGCCAGACCGAACACGCTATTGACCATGACGCGCGCAACGTCCGACATGCCGTCATTGACGCGCGCCTGCAGCAAGTTATTCATGGCGGTGGAAACATCGCCGATGTTGCCGAAGAAGTTGCCGACGCCGGTCTGAACAAATCCCGGCACAACTTTCTTGTAGACGGTGGCGGCCGGCTTGATGGCAACCTGGTCAACTTTGTCGTTGAGGCCGAACACCGCCCGGTTGTAGTTTTCCAGCGGGTCTTGCGGATTCTTGGTCGACGTGGCGCATCCCGCCAACGAGACGACAAGCAAAACCATGAAGTAGCGAACGAGGTAAGTCACTGTCACACCTATTTCTGAGGCGACGTCGCCATAGACGTCGTGAGCTTGCAGGGCAATGGCGCACATTTGCCGTGCTATGAGGGTAAGAATAATTGCTTATATCCAAGCCCGATTATAGCAGTTCGAGCAAAATGCATTGGACACGGACATCGCCGCGCGGCTCATCGAAGGTGCTTTGTTGTGTTGAAGGTACGTTCTGGGCATGGATCAATAGCGGTGGCGCACATGTTGCGCACCCCGCTCGACGAAATAGACGCCGGCGCGTCGCTGCGAGAATTTGCCGGGTTCACTCCTTGTGATGAAACGGTGCGTACCAGGTCACGAGGAAAGAGGGAATGGTGGCGATCATGACGAAGATGAAGTAATTGACGTAACCGAGTGCTTCCTGCAAGTGACCGCTGATGACTCCGGTGCAGAGCATGCACAAGCCCATCAGGCCGGTGCCGAAAGCATAGTGCGTGGTCTGATATTTGCCAGGCGCGAGCTGTTGCATCAAGTAGATCATGAATCCGACCGAACCGAAGCCGAAGAAGAATTTTTCCACCATGACGCCGCAACTGATCAGGAGCAGATTACTCGGTTGGTACAGGCTCATCAGCAGAAACGTGACGTTCGGAATATTGACGGCGCAGCACAATATGAACAGGGTTGATTTCAGACCGCGCCGGGCGACGAAAAAGCCACCGAGCAGGGAGCCGACCAATACGGCGATCAGTCCGTAGGTGCCGTAGACGATGCCGAGCAGCTCATTGGACAGGCCAAGGCCGCCCTTGGCAACCGGATCGACCATGAAGAAGGGGCCGATCTTCTCCAGGAAGCCGATGGACAGGCGAAACAGGAAAGCAAACGCAATCATCACCCATACGTCGCGTTTCTGAAAGAATGTCACGAAGGCGTCGGAGAGAATGTGCCAGGCGTCGCCGAACGAGGTCGGCGCATTTTCCGCCCGTGCGCCGTCCGGCATTGCGCGCATATGCCAGACCGCCATGAGGAGTGTCACGCCTGCAACGATAAAGAATATTAGGCGCCAGGCGTCGATCCAGTCCGGTCCGAAAATTGAGGCATCGTGATGGAAATGGTTTGTGTGCAACCAGCCGCTCAGAAAGACCAATCCGCCGGACGCCACGATAGGGCCGATATTCCATGACAGGCTTTGTACGCCGCAATACAGTGCCTGGCTCTTGCTGTCTAGCGAAGTGACATAGACGCCGTCGGACGCGATGTCCTGAGTCGCGCCGACGAATGAAAGTGCGCCGAATGCCAGCATCAACACGGCCATGTAGTCCGGCATGCCCATCAGCAAGGCAATACCGGCAAAGCAGAGGCCTATGGTTAACTGCGCGCATAGCACGAAGAATTTCTTGGTACGGTACATTTCCACGAATGGCGCAAACAGCGGTTTGATCGTGTATGCCAGGATCAGATAGCTTGCATATTCCGCCGCCTTGCCGTTGTTCATGCCGAGGTTCTTGAACATGATCGACGTCACGCTCGTTAGCATCACATAGGTCAGGGCCATCGTGAAATACCCTGTCGGCACCCACCACAAAGGCGATTTCTCCGGCGCAGTCACTACGGGCGAAGCTTGCATGTCATGTCTCGTATAGTTATAAAATTTATCGTGCGCGGAGCAACGCCGACCTACGTCGGCAGCGCCGTGGCCCCGTGCTGCCGGTTTCGCCCAA
This sequence comes from Burkholderiaceae bacterium, assembly GCA_036561005.1. Taxonomy (GTDB): domain Bacteria; phylum Pseudomonadota; class Gammaproteobacteria; order Burkholderiales; family Burkholderiaceae_D; genus PKWO01. Next base: position 3,292 of record DATBQE010000115.1, read on the forward strand.
CTGGTTTGGGCTCGGTAGTGCAATCGTGTATCTGGCTGCAGTTCTCGGCAAGATGATTGCGTAGTATGACCGAAGCGCCGGCAAAGGCCGGGAATGGCGCAGTGATGACGAAGGTGGGTATGCTTGCGTTGAAAGCGCTGAAACGTCCCTTGCTTTCGAAGCGTGCGCGGAAAGGCGAGGTTGCGAAATAGGCGCCGAGGCGCGGCACCACGCCACCGCCGATGTAGATACCGCCTTTGGCGGACAACGTGACTGCCAGATTGCCGGCGACGGTGCCCAGCATGCCGCAGAAACAGTCGAGCGTTTCGCGGCACAATGCGTCGCGCCCATTGAGTGCGCGTTCGACAATGGCGGCGGCGGTGAAGACCCTGGGCAGTGCTTCACCATGCATGATAGCCAGCGCCTGATAGATCAAGGGAATGCCGCTGCCGGACACTAGCCGTTCGGCAGAGACGTGCTCGAATTGCCGCCAACTGTGGCGCAGCACTGCCAGTTCCCGTTCGTCGACCGGCGAAAACGTCACGTGGCCGCCTTCGCTTTCCAGGGGGAGCCAACGCGAACCGTCAGGCACCAGCGCCGCGACGCCAAGTCCGGTGCCTGCGCCAACGACGCCGATCACCGCGTCGAGGCAGACGCTTCCGTTGCCTACCTGTTCAAACTGATCGTGCGCCAACGAGGGCACTGCCATTGCCAGTGCAGTGAAATCGTTGACCACCAATAGTGTTTCCAACCCAAGGGCGCGACGGCTTGCCTCAATCGAAAATTCCCAATGATGATTGGTCATCTTGATTGCATCGCCAGATATGGGGTTGGCAATGGCGACAATGGCATGCCGGATCGGCACGTCGACAAAGCTTTCCAGATAGGCGCGCACGGCATCGATGAATTCCGGGTAATCGCCGCAAGAAAGGGTTGCCGCGCGATCGATATGGCCGGCCCCGAAATCGAGCGCGAAACGGGCATTGGTGCCGCCTATATCGGCCAACAGGTGTGGGGCGCCGCGGGTTGGATCAGTATGCATGGCGAGCCTGCTAGGTGATGATGGATTTGGAGTCGGCTGAGTCACATTGCGCTTCAATGTAACGGCGATACCACAGCGCGCTGTCTTTCAGGGTGCGGCGTTGCGTTTGATAGTCGACATACACGATGCCGAAGCGCTTTGCATAGCCCGAATTCCATTCGAAATTGTCGAGCAGGCTCCACAGGAAATAGCCGCGCACGTCGACTCCCTGTTCCATCGCCGCCGCCAACGCGTCGAGATGGGTGCTCACATAGGCGATGCGTTCGGTGTCGGTCACGCGTCCATCGATCAGGCGATCGGCGCGCGCCATGCCGTTTTCGGTAATGTAGATCGGCGGCAATGCATATTCTTTTTTGAGTGCCAGCAGCAACTCGGTCAGACCTTGCGGGTAGACTTCCCAGCCCATGTCGGTGAAGCCCATTTCGCCGGACGGCATGCGCGGCGGTGTCTCGGCACTGCAAAAGGCGCGGAAGTAGTAATTAACGCCGAGGAAGTCGAGCGGCTGCCGTATATCGTTGAAATCGTTATCATGAATAATCGGGCAGTTTGCGCCATGGGCTTTCAAGGCCAGCTCGGGATAACAACCCTTGAAGATCGGATCCATGAACCATTGCACCGAGCGGGCGTATTCATAGGCCGCAAGTGCACGATCGGCTTCGCTGTCGGTCGCCGGGTCGGCCGTCCATTGATTGAGTACAATGCCGAGTTTGGCCGGTGTACCTTGCGCGCGCATGGCTTGCATTGCCAACCCGTGCGAAAGCAGCAGGTGGTGCGAAACCTGGATCGCCGATTTGGCGTCCGCAATGCCCGGCGCGAACTGGGCATTGCCATAGCCCAGATTGGCGCTGCACCAGGGTTCGTTATGCGTGGCTATGGTCGCCAGCCGATGGCCGAAGCGGCGCGCCACTTCTTGCGCATAATCAGCAAAGCGCAGGCACGTGTCACGCGACAACCAGCCGCCGTCATCTTGCAGGCCCTGCGGCAAATCCCAGTGATACAGGGTCAGATGTGCCGCCATACCCTTGCTTGCGACAGCGTCCAACAGGCGGTCATAAAAGTCGAAGCCTTTTTCGTTCCACGCTCCCTTTCCTTGCGGCTGCACGCGCGACCAGGCCATGGAAAAGCGATACGCATCGATTCCCAGACCGGCCATCAGGTCCACATCTTCACCGTAGCGATGGTAATGGTCGCACGCAACATCGCCGCTGCTGCCGTCTATGACGTTGCCCGGCAGATGCGTAAACGTATCCCATATGGATGGACCTTTGCCGTCGGCTGCAGCGGCGCCTTCGATTTGATAGGCACTGGTGGCGACGCCCCAGGTAAAGGAAGCCGGGAACTTGGAAGTTTTGCTCATCATGAATGGAATTTAATGGGTGCTTGGGGAGTGTCGTATTTAATTATTGTCAGAGGCAGTGATCTAGCTGCCTGCAGCCAAAGGCATCGTATGGCGCCTTTGGCGTTCACGCGCGCTCGCGCCTATCGCCGGCAAACCGGTATGGATTCGTTTCATTAACTGGTGTCTCCGCTATTGCCACGCCGCCATATGATGTGTGGCGAGTTATTTTATGTGTTTCGTGGCTTTGAAATCGTTTTCAAAAGTATTTGAAGCGAATGTAACTCAATAAAAATCATGGTGTCAATGCTTATTTGTCGAGGCAAGGTAGCAAAAACAGCAATTTTCGCCGCAAGCAGGCCGAATTTTGCATCTGCGCGCGTCATTGACCTTCAATGCGCACGCAGATGCATTCAGCGCGTTCCGGTTTTTACCGCTATGGCTTGCCGTTCGCACATTGCCGTGACCAGAGTGCGGTGCGGCGGCAGGTCGGCAATGGCTCGCAGCGCCAGTTGTTCGATCGTCTGAAATTCCTTGCGCGCCTCGTCAAAGCGCGGGAATGCCGTACGGTTACCGGAAAATGCAGTTTCGAATTCCATGCCGTACAGCACATATTGCCAGCTGGTAGCCGGGTACATCTCATGGTCGGCCACGAAATCAAGGCGGTGAGGGGGACGACAGCGCCACATCGCGAGCTTTTCCTGGAGCGAATCGGGAATGCTGCGCGGGTCGGCGTTTTCTATCCAAAATTGCGTGTCGTGCCGCTTTGTCAGACAGTAATGCATCTTGATGAAGTCGACGATGCGTTCATAGCGCACCTTCATCAAGGTGTTGAATTGTTTGGCGGCCGGCGCGAGGTTGCCATCGTGCGGGAACATGTGTGCAATCAGATAGGCCGCCGTTTCGATGAGCCCGATACCGGAAGATTCCAGCGGTTCTAGGAAGCCCGAAGAGAGGCCCACGGCGACGCAATTTTTGATCCACTGTACGTCGCGGTAGCCGACCTTGAGTTTCAGCAAACGTGGCTCCAGCTTTTCCGCGGCCGGTCCGATATAACGTCGCAGGACGCGCTCGGCCTCGGCTTCGTCGCTGTGGCGGCTCGAATAGACATAACCGATGCCGCGTCGCTCGTGCAAACCAATGTCCCAGGTCCAGCCGGCTTCGTGCGCGGTCGAGACGGTATAGGACGGAATCGGCGCGTCCGGCTGGGCGTAGGGAACCTGCATGGCGAGCGCGCGATCGACGAACAGCACATCTTCCAGGCTGCGCCAGGACGAACCATGCGCGTCATCGTCCAACTGGGAGATCAGTGCGGAGCGAAAACCGGTGCAGTCGATGTAAAGGTCTGCGCTCAACGTCCCGCTTTCCCTGGTCACAAGCGAATCGATGCCGCCATCCTCGCTCAGGACTACGCGCTCTATCGTTGCCAGTATGTGCTTCACACCGAGTGTTTTCGCCTGATCGGCCAACAGTTTGGCGAGCAGGCCGGCATCGAAGTGATAAGCATAGTTCATCGGGCCTAGGAAGTCGCCGTCGGTGGTGCGCTTCGGCGCGTGGCTCGCATCGGCAACACGTTTTTGCATGGTGGCGGCGGCGGCAAATGCCGTGCCGGGGCGAGCCGCACCTTGCAGCCAATAGGGCAGCAATTCGGGTCCACCGGGGCGCTGACTCGGGGCGCTGAAAGGATGGAAGTAGTGATCGGCGCCCTGCGCCCCTAACGGTCGGGTCCAGTTGGCAAACTTCACGCCTTGCTTGAAGGTGGCATTGCATTCGCGTACGAAGCGGGCCTCGTCTATGCCGATGGCCGACAGTGTGCCGCGCAACGAAGGGAAGCTGCCTTCTCCGACGCCGATGATGCCGATATCGCTCGACTCCACCACAGTGACGGCGACACCGTCGTCCCCTTTGCTGCCCAAGGCTTGCGCGAGGAAGGCGGCTGTGAGCCAGCCGGCAGTGCCGCCGCCCACCAGCATGACATGTTTAACGGGTTTCATTTGGTCGATGCCCTTCCAATTTATCGCGGCAGTCATCACTGTGTATTCGCAGCGAATAGTGCCTGAGGTTTGCAATATGGCGTAATTAAAAAACTGCGCAAAGTCCGTTTTTATCCGCAGGAGAATGCGCCATATCAATTTGACAACGGTGTTACCAATACGCAGAAATTCGCAGAATTCTGTTGACACGGAACTTTTCGAATATGTATCATGAAAACGGTTTCAAGAATACTGAAATCGATTTCAAGTCACTTGAAAACGTTTTCATTTGGAAATAACGTGTAATTCAGGCAAATGGAAGCACACGTTGAAATCAGCTCAACGAACCAGCTTGGGCAGGTATTTGCGGCGAATTCTGCCGCAATTGAAGGAACAAACAGATTTCCCCGCTAGTTGAAAACAGCAGCGGGCGACGATCTTCACGAAAAACAGGAGACATATGAACAACCGCGTCAATTCGCCCGGTAAGGTACTCGGCACGCCCATCCAATTGGCCATCCTGGCCTTATTGTCCAGCGTCGGCAGTGCCCAGGCACAGCAGGCTCAATCACCGGCCGCACCCGCACAACAGCAAGCAAGTGCCGCCACAGCAAACGACGGTAACGTCATTCAGGAAATTGTCGTTACTGCAACCAAGCGCTCAACGTCGCTGCAGAAAACACCGCTGGCCATTACGGCCCTGACGGCTGCGTCATTGCAAGACAATCACGTGCAAAACATCGAAGATATCGCTACCTTGGTACCTGGCTTCCAGGCCACTACCCAGGGCGACCATGGCGTGATTACCATGACGTTGCGCGGGATCGGCAACGACCAGGCAAAAACCGAGCAGGCCGATCCGGAAGTGGCCATCTTCGTCGACGGCGTGTACGCGCCGCGGGCAGAAGGCGCAACCTCCCTTTTGTTCGACCTGGAAGGCATGGAAGTTCTGCGCGGCCCGCAGGGCACCTTGTGGGGACGCAATTCCACGGTCGGTACGGTCAATATGCAAACCGCCAAGCCGGTCATCGGCGACAGTGCTTACAGCTTCGAAACCGGTGCAGGCAGTTTCAACGCCGTCGGTGCGAAGGGTGCGATCAACATCCCTTTGAACGACACCATGGCCATGCGGGTCGCCTTCGATCATGAGCAGCATGACGGCTATGTGAGCTATCAAACGGCGCCGAACATTTCCATCGCAAGCCAGCAGGCGGCGTACTTTGCGGCCAATCCGACGGCCAGCCCGGCCTCGTTCCAGCCGATCAATTCCAACGACTTCGTGACACGCGGCCAGAAATACAATGCGCAAGACCAGACCGCATTGCGCCTGAGTTATCTATGGCAGCCATCGTCTAGCTTGAAGTGGAATGTCTCGTTTGAAGATTTCCGCGATCGCGGCACGCCGAACGAGAACCTGATGCAAGATCCCCGTCCCGGACAGGACCTGTGGTCTGCCCTCATCATGCAGGCGCCTTCGCTCAATCGCGATTCCAGAAACATCCGCAGCCGCGTCGACTGGGCCGTCAATGATTCCATGGCGCTCAATTACACGTTCGGTTACGGCATCTATAACGGCACATCGACCTTCGACCAGAACGCCGGCGCCAATGTACCGACCAGCTTCGCCACTGGCGGGAATACCCAGTTCGACAATACCGACAACTCGCACTACGAGAACTACAGCCACGAAGTGCAGTTGCAATCGGTCGGCAAGCATGAACTGGACTGGTTGCTCGGCGCCTATTACGGCCACGAGAGCAACAGTATTCGCTTCGACATTCCGCAGCAAGTGGGCACGACCCAGGGCCCGATCAACTGGATGGGCGTATTCATTCAGCCCGATGAAACGGTATCGTCCAAAGCCATCTTTACGCAGGAAACGTGGAATCCGACCGAGAGCGTGCATTTGACTGCCGGCGTACGATTCACCAAGGACGACAAAGCCAATAACGGCGGCAATGATTATGCATGGACTTACGATCCCACGTTGCCTAACCTGCCGGTGCAGCCAAGCAGCAATATCAACATCAATCTCAACAACGGCGTGCCGATCGGCCAGCCGGGATCCGGCCTCAAGTCCTACGACTTGAACACCGGCACCTACAACGACAGCAAGGCAACGTATTTGTTGAAAGGCGCCTTTGATCTGGACGCCAACAACATGGTCTACGCGAGTGTCTCGACCGGCTTCAAATCGGGCGGCTTGCAAGATGGCGGCGCTTCGGCAGGTGCTGCGGGGACGTTCGCACCGGAAACCATCACGAGCTATGAATTCGGCACCAAGAGTTCGTTCCTCGGCGGTCAAGTCAAATGGAATAACGCGATTTACGACGAAGAATTCAAGGACTACCAGTTTGCCAGCGCAGTGACATTGCCAGGCGGCGGACATACCCTGAATCTCTATAATGTCGGCGGAACGACGAAAATTGTTGGTCTGGAATCCGAACTGGCAGCGAAATTGACGCGCGACGACAAGTTGCAAATCACCGCCAGCTACATCCCCACGGCAACCCTCGGTTCCATGGTGGCGGGCAGCAACGACTATAGCCAGATCATGCCGGCCAATCCTGCAACGGGTGTCAATTCCGAAAGCGTCACCGGCAACAGGATGCCGCACACGCCCAAGTTCAGCACCACGTTGCAGTACCAGCACGTTTTCCATCTTGGCGACGCAACGCTGACACCGCGCATCAACCTGCACTATGAGTCGGCAAGCTGGCTCAGTGTGTTCGATGGTGGCGTGGCAACGCCGAACAACGTGGCCAACAACCCCAACGACCAGCAGAAGTCATATACCCGTACCGATCTTGGTTTGCGTTATAACTCCAGCAAATCGTGGTACATCGATGCCTTCGTGCGTAACATCGAGAATGCCAACATCAAGACGGCAGCACTTGCGCAGCAGTCGGCAAACGGCGTAGTGGTATGGCAGGCGCAATACCTGCCGCCGCTTACTGCGGGCATCAACTTCGGCGTGAGGTACTAAACGCTGTATACCTGAGGGCATAACAGGCCCTCGCCGTCGTAGCGTGTGAAACCGGCACGCCCTCCCACGCAAATGGGAGGGCGTGTTTTTTTGTGTCTGGAATCGAAGTCAATCGGAGGAGTTGACCCGTTTTGATCGGCGTAGGCAGGCTAATTGGCGCTTTTTTTGTGATACGATCAAGCTGAAAAGGATTTCAGATTAACCGCGTCTGCTCGTAGCCAGGACAACGCACGCAACCAGCGGAAACAGAATTGACCCCAGAAGACAATCAAGGACTGCCATCCACCCTGATCGACGTCGCCCGAGAGGCGGGCGTCTCGCCGTCCACGGTGTCACGCATCTTGAACGGCACCGCACGCGTCTCCGACACCAAACGTGATGCGGTTCTGGCGGCGATCAAGCGGACCAACTTCGCACCGAATCAGATGGCGCAGGGGCTCAAGAAGGGCCGCTCCATGACCATTGGTATTGTGGTGCAGGATATTTCCAGTCCGTTCTTCGACGAAACCTTGCGCGGCGTCGACGACGCCTTGAAGGATACCGGTTTTACCTCGGTGATCGTGAGCGGTCATTGGAATGCGCAGGAAGAATCTGACCGCATTCGCCTTTTGCTGGCGCGCAAAGTGGACGGCATCATTCTCATCTCCGGCCGCATCTCCGACGAGATGGTGCTGCAGTTTGCCCACCATCGTCCGATCGTATCGACGGGGCGTAAACTTCAGGCCAGGAATGCCATCGGCTTCAAGATCGACAATGAGTACGGCGCTTATCTTGCGGTCAAACACCTGATCGAATTCGGTCACCGCAGCATCGCATTTGTGTCCGGACCGGCGAATAATAACGACGCCAATGAACGCCTGGCCGGCTACAAACGCGCCTTGCAGGAAGCGGATATTGAAATCGACGAGCAATTGATTGTCGAGGGTAACTTCCACGAGGCAAGCGGCTTGCTGGCCGTGAACCGCCTATTCGATACGCAACAACAATTCACGGCGGTATTCGCCGCCAACGATTTGAGCGCCTACGGCGTGCGCCTCGGCTTGTATCGCAAGGGTGTGCGCGTGCCTGATGACATATCGTTGGTGGGTTTTGACGATTTGCCCGGTTCGGCATACACGGCGCCGCCTCTGACAACGGTGCACCAGCCGATTTATGACCTCGGCCGTATAGCAACGACGGCGCTGCTTGGCTTGATCAACGGGGAAACATCCGACGGCGGCGTGCAGCCGGTCGAGTTGGTGGTGCGCGAGACGACGCGTCGTTTACGCTAGCGCAATATCATTGCCCGAAACTGACGATATAGCCGCCATTCCCGTCAGGGGACAGTATGACCCAGAAGTTCCTTCCAAAATTGCACACCTTGGTCTGCCAGCGCTCCTTGATCACGCCATCGAAGGCGAGGCTGTAAGAATCGGCCGAGATCACCGAGGGATTTGCACAGCCATACTGAGCCGTGACGATAGCCTGCCAGCGCTGATGTGTGTAATCGAGCAATTTGGCGGGCGCGATCATTGAGCTTGGGACCGCGCCGGTGCCTTCAGGGGCTGGCGCGTCGTCACCGGCGAAGGCAAGGTTGGTGAAGATAAAAAATGCGAGGGCCGGAATGTAGCGGGTCATGTCGGACTGGGAAAGGTGGGGGCAGTGCCTGATGCGTCATGCCCCTGTTTGTTCAAACAGGCGTGTGCGAAGCGCAGTGTAGCAAGCTTTGCGCGACAGTGCACCAACGCGCTGTTGCCTCGCCGTCAACCCTGATGCTTACGCACTCTGCGCTCTAGAGTCTGGTCGCGACGACGACCTGGAAATTGCCGCAAAGGCAGGTACTGCGCTCGCATTTCCAACCACCGATTTCTTCGAGGCAGCGTACCGGGTCATGCGTCGTCCAGAGCGCAAGGCCCAGCGGCTCAAACGTTTTGAAATACAGCCAGCTCAACATTCGCAATCCCGGCGACTGTGGTCGATGAAACTCGGCCAGCAAAAGTTTTCCGCCGGGCGCGAGTACACGCCCAGCTTCCCTTAATGCCTGGATTTTCATGGGATGGGGCAATTCATGGAGCAGGAAGAAGATCACATTGATATCCATGCTGCCATCCTGTTCCTTGAGCGAGATCGCATTCTCTTCCGTGAATTCCAGACCCTCCACGTTCACACCGAATTTGCTGCGTGCATGGGTCAATTCGTTGGGGATGAGGTCGGCGATCACGACACGATTTGCCCCGGCATCGACACAGGCGCGTACGACTCTCGGCAGGACATTGCCGAAGGCGCATGATGTGACGAGCACCCGCATCGGCACCATCGGGGAACTCCCGATTTCGGCAACGATCCTCGACACCAGCCTGTCGTATTGAAACAAGAGGATCGCGGAAATGACTGGTTGAAAATCCACCAGTTTGATCAGCCACATGTTCGAATACATCGGATACACGTGGGCACTATCGGCGTTTCGCCCGGGCGACATTGCGCGCAGCAACAACGCGCCGCGCGTAAAGGCGAAGAAAAAAAGGCAGATCAATGCCGGAATGAAGAATATGCAACATGCGAGTTGACCTTCCCAGCTCTTCATTGTCTGCCCATTTGGTGAGGGCCTGCGTGCAGCACGATTGACGCGATACGCCAGGATGCATGCGACTGTAGCAGCGCCCCACGGTTCGTTTCCTTGACCTAAATCAAATAAGGCACGATGCGGCGCACTTAAAGTGGCTCTTTCGAATAGACTGGTGCCTGGCAATCAAGAAACGTTCCGGTTGATTAGAACTCATTCCATAACTAGGCACCTGATGCATTTTCGTTAAAAGGGGCGCTGGCAAGGCGTGCGACGCGTCTCGTAGCGGGGCTACGAGCAAGGCCTCGGCGGCCCCGAGTGAACGCGGCCAGCGCCCCTTTTATGACTCGGCGTCCCCCTCAACCCGGAGGGAACGGACTATTTGGGCGTCGCGCGTTGTTGTGTCGCTTGCACAGGGGGCCACCCTGTGCGGCGCGACACGCCTAGCGCGCCATCCCAAATAGATCGTTTGCCCAGGCGCCTATTTATGAAATGAGTTCTACTCTCAATCATTCGTAAAGCCACCTTGGAGGCGCAATGTATCACGGCGAAAAATTCAATAGCGTGAGTCATCTCGCCGGTGCAGTACTTGCCGTGGTCGGCTCGGGCTTCCTGGTCGTGCTTGCCGCGCACCATGGTGACCCGTGGAAAATTGTCAGCATTGCGATCTATGGCGCGATGCTGATCTTCCTCTATAGCGCCTCGGTGCTCTATCACAGCCTGCGTGGCCGCGCTAAGGACGTCATGCGCAAGTTCGATCATTGCGCCATTTATTTGTTGATTGCCGGCAGTTACACGCCATTTGCGCTGGTCACGTTGCGCGGCCCGTGGGGCTGGTCATTGTTCGGCGTCGAATGGGGCTTGGCTGTCGTCGGTATTGTGCAGGAGCTATGGCTGGCCAGGGGCGCGCGCATATCCTCCCTTGTGATCTACTGCCTGATGGGATGGCTGGCCCTGATTGCGACCGTGCCGTTGATGGCAGTGCTTGGCCCGCACGGATTTGCCCTGCTCGCCATCGGCGGATTCATCTACACCATCGGCATCGTGTTTTACGCGCTCGACGAACGCTTCAGGCATTTTCACGGGATCTGGCATCTGTTCGTGCTGGCCGGCAGTGCAACGCATTTCTTTGCGGTCCTGTTCTATGTTGCCTGATATCGCCGTTTTAACGGAGTACGCGCCGGCAAGGTGGCGACAGCAAGCGTCCGCGAATTTTCTTAACCGAAGCAATCGATTCTGTCATGCGTATTGCCATACTCACTGATCTCCATGCCAACCAGGAAGCGGTTTCCGCCTGCCTCGCGTCGGCCGAAAAACAAGGCGCGGAAAAATTTGCCTTTCTCGGCGATCTGGTTGGTTATGGTGCCGATCCGGGCTGGGTGATCGACACCGTGCGCGCGCATGTGCAGCGCGGCGCGCTTGTGGTCCTCGGAAATCACGATGAAGCGACGGCGCGCGAGACGCGCAAGCAAATGACGGCTGACGTGCGTGAAACGATCGACTGGACCCGCGCACAGCTTGACGCATCGCAACTGGAATTCCTTGGCGCCTTGCCCATGATGGTGGAATTCAACGGCTGCCTGCTCGTCCATGCGAGCGCCATGCAGCCGCAGGCCTGGAACTACATTACCAGCACGCGCGATGCCGACATCAGCCTGCGTGCAACCGCTTGCCGGATCACGTTTTGCGGCCACACGCACGACCCTGCCCTCTACAACATGTCGGCAGACGGAAAAGTTTCGCTGTTCACTCCGAAAGGAGATTGCAGCATTCCGCTGGTATCGAGCCGACGCTGGCTGGCCATTCCCGGTGCGGTGGGGCAACCGCGCGACGGTAATCCTGCCGCCTGTTATGCCATGTATGACGATGTCAGCAAAGAACTGACCTTTCACCGCATTCCGTATGACCACGAAGCGGCAGCCAAAAAAATTATCAATGCCGGGCTACCGATGTTTTTCGGCAATCGCCTGGGGAAAGGGGTCTAGCAACCATGAGTGAGGCTTCGCACCGCATTGTTCAGCGCCCCTTGCCCGGTATGCTGTTCGACGGGTTCCGCCTGAGGGAAAAACTGCACAAGGGCGGCATGGCCACCCTGTGGAGTGTGGAAAGGTACGAATATCCGCCTTCGCCCGACGCCATGCCACTGCTGATGAAGTTGCCTATTCTTGGCGACAACGACGATCCGACCGCGATCATCAGTTTTGAGGTCGAACAAATGATCATGCCCAAGCTTGCCGGCATCCATGTACCGAAGTTTGTTGCGGCGGGGGACTTCTCCAGGCAGCCTTATATTGTGATGGAACGCATTGGTGGCGAATCGCTGCGCGCGCGCTTCGACAATTCACCGTTGCCGTTCGAAGAGGTTGTGACAATCGGCGCCAAGGTCGCGGCCGCGCTGCATGAACTGCATTTACAGCGTGTGATCCATTTCGACCTGAAGCCGTCCAACATCATGTTCCGCAGTACGGGCGAAGCTGTCTTGATCGACTTCGGCCTCTCGCGTCATGACTTGCTACCCGATTTGCTGGCGGAAGAATTGCGCCTGCCGCTGGGCACCGCACCTTACATGTCGCCGGAGCAGGTGCTCGGAATACGTAACGACTTGCGTAGCGATTTCTTTGCACTGGGGGCGATGCTGTACCACCTGAGCACTGGTGAAAGGGCGCTCGGCAACCCGACGTCAGTGCGCGGCTTACGCCGCCGGCTTTACCGCGATCCGATCCCGCCGCGCGCCCTGAATCCGAGGATTCCGCCTTGGTTGCAGGAAATCATCATGCGCTGCCTGGAAGTCGACCCGGCCAAGCGGTACGATAGTGCTGCCCAACTCGTTTTCGATCTCAACAATCCGGAACATGTCGCGCTTACGGCGCGCGCAACCAAGATGCGCGCCGACGGATCATTGACAGTAGCCAAGCGCTGGTTCCACGCCATCGGCATTGAAGCGCAGCACAAGCAACCGATGCGCGAGGAGTTGGCGAAATCGCCTATCGTCATGGTCGCCGTCGACGTGACGCAGGGTTCGGAAGAACTGGCCGAGATACTGCGCATCACCGCCCGGCGTATCCTGCAGATCGAACCGGGCGCGCGCCTGGCTTGCGTCACCGTGCAGAAGACCAACCGGGTCGGCATGGACGTGATTGTCGACAAGGATGGGCATAACCTGCATGTGAAGAATCTGGTCGAACTCAAGCATTGGGCCTGGCCGCTCAACCTGACTGCCGACAAAACTACGTTTCACGTGCTTGAAGCGCCGGACCCTGCAGCGGCCATCGTGGAATTTGCCCGCACCAACCGCGTTGGCCACATCCTGATCGGGTCGCGCGGTCATTCAACCTTCCGACGCTATTTGGGCAGCGTATCTTCGCAGGTGGTGGCGGAGGCGGATTGTTCGGTTACCGTCGTGAAAACGATGGGTGGCAGGGATTGATGCTGCTCAATTGAAGAAAATGGGGTGCTACTTCGCATGAGGCGCCTCACTGCGACCGACTGATGATCGTCCAACGTTTCCTTGCTCATTGAAACTTGCGACTCAAGGTCAATCCGATCAGCACCAGCAGCCAGAAAATTGTGCCGACGGTTAACCAGAAATAGTTGAAGACACCAAAACGGGAATTCGACTCCCCGTCAGGGTCGCCGCATGCCGCATTGATCGCGCGTTGCGCATTGAATAGCACGGTTCCCAGAACCGGTACCATGATAAGCAATTCGATCCAACTGACGTAATGCTCGAAATCGCCCGAGAACTTGTCCAGTACCACGTTGGTCAACTGGAATACCACAAACATGGTGGCAGTAAGTTCGGCGTTCCAGGAGTAATCGCGACCTTCTTTCTCGATGGTTCTATCGACCAGGCGGAACAAGGAATGCACAAAGAAAATGGAGAATATGCCGCGCGGAACCGGCCACATCTGTTCGTCGGTATAAGCCTTGTACCTGCTCCAGTTTTTATAGAACCAATAGACCTTGTAAAAACCCAGTGTACAAACAAACAAAAGCCAAAACTTCAACGGCCCGACCACATAGAATTTTGGCGCCGCTTTGCCTTCACCCCATCGCGAGAGTGGCGCTTCGTCCAGATTGGCTGCAGGCGCGCTATAGATATTTGTGGTCATGGTGCTCTCTGTTGATACTGATTTTATCGGTTCAGGATATCGCAAAAAAACAGAGATACAGATCAACTTGGAGAATTTTACATCTTCCCCAAGCTGACCATTGACTGGGCTTGGTAAATTTGCATGATAATTTGAAGAGCGGAGCGGAGAGGGCAAGCGCGTTGATTGGCATCCTGGTGTGTATGGAAATTTCCCGATGCCAACGCCCATCGTTTGGTTTTCAAGGTCAACACTGCGAATGGCCATATGCCCGCAGGTGATTGAGCCCATGGCGAAACCGCTTACCGAGTAAAGCAAGCCGCTCGATTGCGCGCCGAAGTGGAAGCTGCCGATGCCGCCGGTGCAGCGAAACGAGACGGCACCGGTGCATTGCAAATTACTAAACCCGTTTGAGCGCGCAGATTTTGTTGCCGGCCGGGTCACGCAAATATGCCAGGTAAAGCTTGGCCATGGAGCCTTCGCGCACGCCGGGCGGATCTTCGCAGCTTGTGCCGCCATTGGCGACGCCGGCCGCATGCCAGCGGTCTGCCGCTTCCGGGCTGTCGACGGCAAATCCGATGGTGGCACCATTCGCCGGGCACGCCGGCTCGCCATTGATCGGCTTGGTGATGCCGAAAGACATGCCGCCGCTACGGTAAAACACACGGCCTCTGTCGTCATATTTCCCGGGTGGAATGCCGATTTCCCCGAGTACGGCATCGTAAAATTTCTTGGACGCTTCCACGTCATTGGCGCCGACCATCATGTGGGTGAACATTTTTGTTTCCTCCGAAAGTTAAATTTTTTGTGAATATTTTCGTGTCAAATGATACAGCAATACGGTGGTTCGATTGGTGCGCTGGGGCTTTGTTCTAAAACGCTGGGGCAGAGCCGAACAGCTGACAAAAAAGCCCTAACGTCCTGCCGCCATCGCTGAGGCGGCAGGGCTGGATTTGCAGCGGAATGCCATGCCAATCATCTGAGGCCGCCGGCAATCCGCGCACCGCGTAGCTGCGCGGGCGTCTGGCCCAATGCGCGGCGCATGCAGCGCGCCATGTGGCTGGGGTGCGCAAAGCCGGCTTCGAGCGCAATTTGCGTCAGGCTCATCGTTCCCTCGATCAGAAGTGTTCTCGCGCGCTCAATACGCCGCGCAAGGACAAAGCGATGGACCGGTACGCCGACCGCCTGCCTGAACAATTGTTTGAAGTGTGATGCGCTATATTCGGCCACGGCCGCGAGCTCGGCGAGTGTCAGATCCTGATCGAGATTGGCCTCGATGTATTCGACAACGTGGCGCAGGCGCCAGGCCGGCAATGCGCCACCCGGCTTGGCGGCTTCGCTCTTGCGCGATTGCAGCGCCAGCAGGCGCGAGGCAAGGGCGCACGCCAGGCTGTCGGCAAAAATCCTGCCGCCAGGATAGCCGTCATCATCTTCGGCCTGCATCATCCAGCCTATCCGCTCAACTTGCTGATCCCGTACATGGATCGAAGGAACGAGTGCGTCGGCGGATGCACCCAGACCCATCTCCTGCGCCGTTTCCTGTAACAGCGTTGGCGCCAATCGCAGCAGCAAAGATTTGGCCGGTTGCGACACGATCCAGCGCGTACTCGAGCCGGCGGGCACGACGCAATACTGGCCATGCAGGCGTACTCCTTGCCGCTCGTTTCGTTCGGCGCGGTAAGAAACCGGAACCGGCGCCCCAAGGTGCAGGCAAAGGACGTGGCGTCCGTCAATCGGGGAATGGAACAGCCCCGACGGAACGGGTGTAGTGAGGACATCGAGCAAGGGCAAATGGCCTGGTCGGTTGCCTGACAGCAGCGCTGCGGCAGGGCTTGGATAGCATGAAGGGCGGCTGTTCATCGCATGCTTTTATGAGAGCGGACGAGCCATCAGAATGAGCGAATTGCGGTGTTTTTGCAACCTCAATTTATTGCTGCGGCAGGGTGGCGGAAATTCGTCCATTTGTGTCTGGGATCGGCCATTTGTGCGCGCGCATCGGGGGCCTGCGCTGCTAGCCTGTGGAGCATGTAACTCACTACATGGAGACTGTAATTGAAACGTAGAACTTTCTTGCAACTGGGCGGGATGGCGGTTGCAGCCTGCGCCACGGGAATATCGTCCATAAGCCATGCGCAGTCGTCGCCTGCCAACTCGGCGCAGGCCAGCAATGCGGCAACGTTTCGCGCGATGCGCCGTTATGCCGACCTGCCGCTTGGCCGGATTGCCTACGTCGAGCGTGGCAGCGGGGCGGTCGCGCTGTTTTTGCATGGCGCACCTTTGAACGGGTTTCAATGGCGCGGAGCAATCGACCGGCTGTCCCCGCTTCGACGTTGCATCGCGCCGGACTTCATGGGACTCGGTTATACGCAGGTACCCGCCGGAACAGCGCTGGCAGCCGGCGCGCAAGTGACGATGCTGGTCGCGCTGCTTGATGCGCTGGGAGTCGCCAAGGTCGATCTGGTTGCCAGCGATAGCGGCGGCGCGGTTGCCCAGCTCTTCGTGGCACACCATCCGAAGCGGGTACGCACGTTGTTGCTGACCAATTGCGATGTGGAGCCGGATAGCCCGCCGCCCGGCGTCAAGCCGGCCATCGAGATGGCGCGCGCAGGCACGCTCGCCGAGGCGACGGAGAAATGGCTCGGCGACACAAACCTGGCGCGATCCACCTTCGGTGCCGCCGTGTATCATGATCCTGCGAAATTTGCGGCCGAAACCATTGCCTACTACGTTGAACCGCTTGTCAGTTCATCGTTACGCAGAGCGCAGTACCATGCGTTTCACATTGCTCTTGAACCGAATCCGTTGGCGGGCATCGAGGCTGCGCTCAAGCGGAGCAATGTGCCGGTGAAGATCGTATGGGGGAGCAGCGATACCGTGTTTTCCAAGGACGATGCACAATATCTGGACCGCACATTTCCTCGCTCGCAAGGCATACGCTGGGTTCCCGAAGGAAAGCTATTCTTTCCTGAAGAGTATCCGGATGTCATAGCGGAAGAAGCGCGCGCTCTGTGGCACTCCACTTCGGCAATAACTTAGGCGCAATCGATTGGAGATAGCAAATTCCAATCCTTGGCATTCCAAATGAAACACCTGGCATTGTCTGGTGTTTTATCTGCCGCGTTTCATGGTGCACCTGGGCTCGGCTCGATTGATACCGGCGCTGCATTGTCGGTGTGCCGATGCAGACGCTGCGCGACTGTTTCGAACAGGCCGATGGTCCAGCAGATCGGGCAGCCCTTCAACATCCACAAGGCGAACGGCATCAGCACCAGAGTAGGCCAGATGGTGGTGTTGGCGGTGGCAAGTGATGCGGCCAGGGCGCCAAATCCGAGGACGCCGCGCATCAAGTGCCGCGGCAGGGTTTTATTGCCGAATACCATATTTCAACTCCTTCAGATTTTGTCGCACCAGCGCCCTTGCCCGGTGCAAGCGGCTTTTGGACGCTTGCGGCGAAATCGCCAACGCGCGTGCGGCTTCCTCGGCCGTATAACCCAGGAAGTCATGGAGTAGCAACACTTCGCGATGGCGTTCTTCCAGGTGGCTCAAGATCCTGGCCAGATCAAGACGCAGATCCATGTTCACATCGGTGGTGCCCGCCATATGCTCGGGATTGTCATCGTCGAACGATTCGAGCACGGAGGTTTGCCGCTTGAGCCGCAGGCAAATGCGCAGCACGATCTTGAAGATCCAGCTCGACCAGGCCAGCGCGAATTTGAGCGCGCCGGCCTTGCGGTAAATGATCCACATGGCGTCCTGCACGGCCTCGTCCACATCAGCCGAAGCGCAGCTGCGTCTGGCGTAACGAAGCAAGTCCGGCTGCAGGCGATCCAATAATTGAGACATCGCCTCGGCGTCGCCCTGGCGGATGCACGCGAGCAAGACTTCCAGTTGGACGGGCTCACGCGCGCTCATTGCCTGCCGGATTCCTTCCTGGCGCGCCGCGCGGCGCCATCGACGGTGCACATTGGGCAGTAGCCCAACACCGCCGTCACCACAGTGACGGCGCCGGCCGCGCCGAAGATGATGCCAACGGCTGTGGTGCCGTAATGGAACGCGCAACCGGCCATGACGGCTCCGGCCAACAGGCGGGCGCCGCGATGCAGAATCGATAGGTTTTTTACGTAAAACATGACGCATCCTTTCAGAGTGGAGGAAACCAGATGGCTTCACACGCTAAGAGGCACGCTCGGTTCAAAACGGTTCGCGTTCGGAGAAATAATGTTCGAGGCGCCAGCGGCCATGGTACACGAGCGAGGTGGGCGGACTTTGCGTCGCACAAACAAGAACGCCGACCTTTCTGGGTCGGCGTTTTGCTTCGAACTATACTTGGTGGCCCGGGGCGGAATCGAACCACCGACACAAGGATTTTCAATCAGCAGGATATTTTAAGTTTTCTTTATGGATCTCATTTACTTGCAGCGCTTGCCGCGTTTCATTCGCAATCTAGTCCAAGGGCATCAAATGACGATATTTCGATATTGCGCCACAACTACGCCACAGCCTGTCGAATCATCTTAATCGATTGACAGGTTTGACAACAGACGTGCTCCGTGAACGACGCGTACGATTTCGATGCCGTCGTCGATTTGCCGGTACAGGATCAAATAACTGTCGACCGGAAAATACCTTAATTCCACAGCGATATCTGGGCGTGCCCGACCAAGCTTCGGGTTTTGCGCAAGGAGAA
>DATBQE010000116.1:0-8916 GCA_036561005.1 Burkholderiaceae bacterium
GAAGCCAAGCACAAGAACTAGACTATTCTCGGGAGTATTGACCAGCCGCCGGACGGAACACCTGCCCGGCGGCTTTTTTAAAACGTATTTAAAACGTATCATGCCGGCATATCAGCAAAACGAAACCGAATTCGAGCGCGCCACGTACGCCAAAGTCACCTGGCGCCTACTGCCGCTGCTGTTCGCCTGCTACATCGTCGCCTACCTCGACCGCGTCAACGTCAGCTTCGCCAAGCTGCAAATGCTCGGCGACCTGCATTTGAGCGACGCCGTGTTCGGCCTGGGCGCCGGCATCTTCTTTATCGGCTATTTCCTGTTTGAAATCCCGAGTAACCTGCTGCTCCATCGCGTCGGCGCGCGCCTTTGGATTGCGCGCATCATGATCACATGGGGTGTGGTCTCGGCAGCGATGATGTTCGTCAGCACGCCCATCAGCTTCTACATCACCCGCTTCCTGCTCGGTGCCGCCGAAGCAGGCTTCTTTCCAGGCGTGGTGCTCTACCTGACGTATTGGTATCCGGCCCACCGCCGCGCCGCCGTCATGACACTGTTCATGACAGCCGTGCCCTTGTCCGGCGTCATCGGCGGGCCGATGTCCGGCTGGATCATGCAAACCATGCCCGGCGTCTACGGTCTGGCCGGCTGGCAATGGATGTTCCTCGGCGAGGCGCTGCCTTCCATTCTGGTCGGCCTGCTGGTCATCGTGTTCCTGCAAGACCGTATCGCGCAGGCCGTGTGGTTGACCGACAGCGAGAAGCAATTGCTCGCACAGCGCATTGCAGAAGACAACGGCGCGAAGGAACATGTGCCGTTGGCCGTGATGTTTGCCAACCCGCGCGTCTGGCTCATGGCAGCCATCTACTTTTGCCTGGTGATGGGCCTGTATGGCGTGGGATTCTGGTTGCCCACCCTGATCAAGGCCGGCGGCGTGCAGGGCAACCTGCAAATCGGCCTGCTGTCCGCCATTCCCTATATCGCCGCCACACTCGTCATGATCCCGGTCGGCCGCAGCGCAGATCGCCGGCGCGAGCATCGCTGGCATGTCGCGATTCCTGCTTTCGCCGGCTGCATAGGGCTGATCCTGTCGACGGTTTATGCCGACAATACCTGGCTTGCCATGGCGGCCCTGACGCTCGCAACAGTCTGCATCATCACGAGTCTGCCCTTGTTCTGGAGCTTGCCGACGGCGTTCCTCGGTGGGGTTGCCGCCGCCGCCGGTATTGCCTTGATCAATTCGCTGGGGAATCTGGCGGGGTTTGTCAGCCCTTATCTGGTTGGCTGGCTCAAGGATTCGACGCATAGTACGACTTGGGGAATGCTGGCGCTGGCGGGGTTTCTGTTGTTTGGTGCCTTGTTGGCGCTGACCGTGCCTTCCCATATCGAGAAAAGGATCAAACCATAATCCGTTGTTCCCGTGAATCGGACGGTCGCCCCGCGCTAATCCATGGGGTGGATCCAATGTTGACTGAGCGGGCGGTGGTAACAGAGAAGTTTGTCAAAAGGCATTGCGGTAGACGCTCATATTCAAAGGCCCATGGAATACATACTTGACAAAAACACGGGAGGTATCAATTTTGGTCCATATCTCGAATATCTGAATTCGATCACAGATAGCTTGCCGCCACATGTCTACGCATTCGCGTCAGATTCGCGTCACTATGATCTGCAATCGCATAGCTCCCTGCACGACGCCTGGTTAGAGACCTTCAATATCGGCGAAAATGCAAACGGTGCGACCAAACAAATACGGCAAATCGAAATCCGCATGTGTTTGCTTGGGCCGTTTCACGATTTAAAAATCCATCTTCATTATTTAGGTGTTGAACGCTACTTTTTGGACGCTCCAGCTCGTACAGGTGAGATACGGTTTGCGCACATTGGCCACGGCGACCTGTTGGCACATGAGATTCGCCTGGGCCTGGACGGGCTCCTGATACATGAGCTGCAATTTGAGCGGGGCGGGACGATTTTGATTGAATGCAAGGATATCCTGCACTCGGAAGAAATCATCAATCTGGGTTGAAGAGGTATGGGTGCACTCCACTGAATGGGACTCAACTAAGGTCATCGCTCATACCAAGACCGACCGCGAAGAATTGTGTGGCAAATTGAAAATACCTGACAACATATACGACCCTATCTTTGCCTTGACGACGAGTCTGGTGAGTGCACAGGAACTAGGCGACACAAGTGCATGCTGGGTGCTCTACAACGAACTTCGGACATTTTGTGATCAGCAAAGTGAGGCGGGAATTGTGCATCCCTTTCTTTGGGAGACCTTAGCCGACTTCACCCGTGACGATCGAATTGCAATTGATCTCTACAAAAAGGCGTTGACTTGCGCGACCTCACCGGCAGCAGGATGCTATCTTGCTTCAATTTATCTTGCTCTCGCGGAACGTCACCAACTCGTTGGAGAAAGTTCACTGGCCCTGGACTATGCCTTGCGTGCAGACGACGAGGCCAAAGTGATCGACGATTTCAATCTACGCAGACAAGTAAGCGAGTTCCTTCTCGAACTCGGGATGCATCGCCGGATGGACGGTCCAAAATGACCCCAAATCATGTCATGACAACAATTCCGTCCCCAGTACCGATTTGACGCCCCTTCAGCTATCATGGGACACTTTTTCTTCAAAATTAAAGCAAAATAACCCAACCGGAGCCATGAAGATGAGCATAGTCTCACCGTCCAAACCAGTGGAAATCACCACCCGAGGCGTCATTCTCGGCGTGCTGATCACCCTGATCTTTACAGCAGCGCAAGTCTATCTGGGCCTCAAAGTCGGCCTCACTTTTGCCACCTCGATCCCGGCAGCGGTGATTTCGATGGCGCTTTTGAGTGCGTTCAAGGACGCCACCATCCAGGAAAACAACATCGTCCAGACCATCGCTTCGGCGGCGGGCACCCTGGCTTCGGTAATTTTTGTGCTGCCCGGCCTGCTGATGATAGGTTGGTGGGTCCATGTGCCGTTCTGGCCGACTTTCGGCGCCTGCTGCATCGGCGGCGTGCTCGGTGTGATGTACACCATGCCGCTGCGCCGTGCCCTGGTTTCGCAGTCCGACCTGCCCTATCCGGAAGGCGTCGCTGCGGCCGAGGTGTTGAAGGTCGGCATGCAGTCGCGCTCCGGTGCGGCCGAGGGCAAGGTCGGGTTTTGGGCGGTGGTCTGGGGCAGCGTGGCATCTGCCTTGTATGCAGCCGGTGCGGCGGTCAAGATTCTGGCCGGCGAAATGTCGGTCTACTTCCGTGTCGGCAAAGGTTCTACCGGCATCGGCGCTTCCAGTTCGGTGGCCCTGATTGGTGCCGGCCACCTGATGGGCATCACGGTCGGCATCGCGATGTTGGTCGGATTGGTGATCGCATGGGGCGTTCTCGTTCCGCTGCTGACAACCATGAATCCGCTGCCCGATCTGTCGGCCGTGGACCAGGCGACGGCGCTGTGGAAAACCAATGTCCGCATGATGGGTGCCGGTGCAATTGGCGCTGCCGCCATCGTGACTCTCGCAGGTCTGGCAAAGCCTGTCATCGGCGGTTTGAAGTCGGCGCTGGAAGCATCGCGTCGTGCCAAGGATGTCGGTACAGAAATTCCACGTACCGAGCAGGACTTGCCGATTTTCATCGTCGGTCTGGTCACGCTGATCTCGATGGTTCCAACCGGGTGGCTGCTGGCCAGCTTTTTGGAAGGCGGCCCGCTGGCAAGCCTGTCGGTGCCCCTGGTGGCGGTCGGTATCGCCTACGTTTTGATCGCCGGCATGTTTGCCGCAGCAGTGTGCGGTTACATGGCCGGTTTGATCGGCTCCTCGAACTCGCCCGTATCCGGCATCGCTATTCTGACCATCCTCGGCGCCGCATTGAGTGTCGGTGCGGTCGGTCGCAGCGTCATGGGCCCGGAAGTCAGCCATGCACTGGTCGCATTTGCTTTGTTCGTCACCACAGTCGTGCTGGCAGTCGCGGTGATCGGTAACGACAATCTGCAAGACCTGAAGACCGGCCAACTGGTCGACGCAACGCCATGGAAACAACAGGTTGGCTTGCTGATCGGCGTCGTTGCCGGCTCGATTGTCGTACCGCCGGTGCTGGAACTGTTGAACCATGCCTACGGATTTGCCGGCGCACCCAATCTCGATGCGATTTCGAGCCACCCATTGAATGCGCCGCAGGCGACGCTAATCTCCACGCTTGCCAAAGGCGTGATCGGCGGCGACCTGCGCTGGGATCTCCTGGGTTATGGCGCAGTGATGGGTCTGGTGCTTGTGATCATCAACTTTGCACTCAAGGCATCGAGCAAGGGCCGGCTCAGTTTGCCGCCGCTCGGCGTCGGCCTGGCCATTTACCTGCCCAGCGCCGTCACCTTGCCGGTTGTGATCGGAGCCGTTACCGGCTACTTCTTCGAACGCTCGGTGGAAAAGCACACCTGGGGTGAAGCAGCCAAGCGACTTGGCGTGTTGATCATGTCCGGCTTCATCGTCGGTGAAAGCCTGTTCAACGTCGCGCTGGCAGGCCTGATCGTGCTGACCAAGAAAGACGAGCCGCTGGCCATCGCCAACGGCTTGAGCGAAGACCAGACCATGTTCGTCGCGCTGGTTGTCGGCGTTGCAGTGGTGTTTGGACTTTATAAATGGGCGGCGAACAAAGCGAAACAGGTTGGCGCCTGATTGATCGCCAACTGGTCCAATTTCTTGACGCACAGTAGTGAATAGTCAGCAGATGTCTATCACCGAAACAATGGAGCGACGAGGAAGGTCGCGTCCATTGTTCGATTTGCTCTGCCGCGAGCTTCCCCTTATTCAATAGGCACGGTCACGCTCGTCGGTAACCGATAAGCATCCTGGGTCATCAGGTCAACACCGCACATCAAAGACTCGATCCAGTCAAGGAACTGCTTGACGACTTTTTTACCCTGCATCGGCGCGCCGTGCTGCGGCACGATCGATTCCGGATCGAGTTCGCGCACCATCTTGACCCAGAAGCGGCATATGCGGTTGGCCGCCATGTAGCGCATATGGAAGCCGCGCATGTAGGGCAGGTGCGCCTCCAGATCGGTGACTGGCTTGGTGGCAAGATCTGCCGGCATCAGCGAGGCGCCCATGTCGCCTGAAAACAGGATGCGCGACACCGGATCATAGAACTGCAAATTGCCTTCGGCATGCAGGAAGTGCGCGGGAATGATCTTGAACGTGGTGTTGCCAAATGGGAGCAGTGTTCCTTCGTCGGGCACGCCGACGATGCGCCCTATCGTTTTCCCCTGCCCGCAAAAATGCGGCACGAAGCGCGACCAGATGCGGGAAATAAGCAGCTTGGTGTCGGAACCGACCAGCCACCGCGGCAGGGATGCGATGATGTCCGGGTCGGCGTGCGAGGCAAATACATATTTCAGCTGCTTGGGTGGAAAGTATTTGCTCATCTCCATGAACAGGTCGTTATAGGTCAGCACCCCACCCGGATCGAGCAGGATGCCGTTGCCGTCCTGTACGATAAGGAATTGATTGGACTGCACGGTCTCGCCGCCGTCTTCTTCGACCAGGTCGGAAAACATCAGACAGATATGTTGACCGTCATTAAAAAGCTCGATTGCCATGTATTCTCCCCGCTCGATTTGATGGATTGTTGTGCCGATGCACGACATTACGGGGAACTTCAGTGTCAACTGTTGATCGAGATCAATATGTTTGCGATTGGACTTGTTTTTGTAGTAATCATCTGGTCGCATGCGGCGCCCCGCCCCCGCCGTGGCCAGGATGCGGGCCTTGTGACTGCGCTGCGTCGTCGAACCTGCGCCGACTGACGTAGTCCCGGTATTGGACGTAGGCGAAGTTCCGGCACCGATGGGCGTTACTCGAACTTGCGCAAATCCTCGATCACTTTGCCGTCGTTCGGCAAGCTGCCTGGCTCCACGAACTGCACTTCGCCACGCAGCTTGGTGACGTCGCGTATGCTCTCGACGAGTGACGCTTCCAACGCATCCGTGTGTGCCGCTTCGCAATGCAAGATCATGTTGTCATTACCCATATGGCCATCGACTACCAGACGTGCCCTGGTCACGGCAGGGTGACGTTTCTGAATTTCGGCGACCTGCCCGGGGTGGACGAACATCGCGCGCACTTTCACAGTCTGGTCGGCCCGCCCTAGCCAGCCGCGTATGCGCGTATTGCTCCGGCCGCATGGCGAGATGCCGGGCAGGATGGCCGACATGTCGCCGGTAGCAAAGCGGATCAAGGGATAGTCCGTGTTGAACGAGGTGATGACGACTTCACCGACTTCGCCATCGGGCAGCGGGTCGCCGGTACCGGGCCGCACGATTTCCAGCAGCAAATCTTCGTCGAGTATCATGCCCGGATTGACTTCGCCATTGGTCATCGACTCGTAGGCAATGTTGCCGATATCGGCCGAGCCATACATCTGCAGCACATGTGGCACACCGTTGTCGCGCAGCCAGTTGCGCAATGAAGGCGGCAAGGCTTCAGCGCCGACAATGGCGCGCTGCACGCTGGAAATATCGGCGCCCATCTCGTGCGCTTTTTCCATGATGATCTTGAGGAAGGACGGCGTGCCGGCGTAGGCATCCGGGCGTAGCGTCGCCATTGCCTGCACCTGCATTTCGGTCTGGCCGATGCCGGCGGGGATGACGGTGCAACCGATTTTCGCTGCAGCGCCCTCGACCATCGCAGCGGCCGGTGTGAAGTGATAGGAAAAACAGTTCTGCACGATGTGGCCGGCACGTATGCCTGCCGCATGCAGCGGGCGGGCGCAGCGCCACCAGTCGGCGCCATCGCCCTCGGGGTCGAAGATCGGGCCGGGCGACATGAAGATACGGCGCAGTCGATGCGGCGCGGTCGTGTTCAGTCCGCCGAACGGTGTGTGTTGTGCCTGGACTTCGCGCAGCCCCGATTTGCGTGTGACCGGCAGTTGCGCCAAGGCCGCGCGCGTATCGATATGCCGGGCATCGACGCCTTGCATGAGTCGCGCCCAGCCGCTTGCCGATTGGGCGCGGGCAATCAGTGCAGGCAACGCGGCCAGCAATTCCCGCTCGCGCTGTGCCGGGTCGCGCGTTTCCAGGGCATCGAAATAGTCATTTGTCATAGTCACTCATCACGCGAATTACTGCGTGATTTCCCGTTGCAGTTTCTTCGTCAGCTTGGCGAAGACCAATTGATAGGAGCGCTCGAGCAGCGCGCGCGCTTCATCCTGTGTGAGCGCGGCGGCCGGCGTTATCTGTACCCATTTTGCTCGCGCCAGATAAGGCGCCGGAATAATGCCGGGCCGGTCGGTCAGTTCGAGGAAGCGCTCGTCATCAACCTTGAAGCTGAAGACGGCATCGCCTTCACCATGCGTACCGGCAAACATTTTCTCTCCGACCGAGAAAACCAGTACCGATCCCCACTTCACGTCCTGCGTCGCACCCGGCAAAGCTGCACACACCGTGCGCAATTTGGCGAAAGAGAGTTTCTTCATGCCAGCCAGCGCTTGCGCCGCCGGTAGAACTTCATGTCGCGAAAACTCTTGCGCCCGGCGGTGGAGACGCCCAGATAGAATTCCTTGACGTCTTCATTGCTGGCCAGGTCGGCGGCCGCACCTTCCATCACCACGCGGCCGTTTTCCAGTATGTATCCAAAGTCGGCATGGCGCAGGGCGATGGCGGTATTCTGTTCGGCCAGCAGGAAAGACACGCCTTCGCGCTTGTTCAAGTCGCGCACGATTTCGAAAATCTCTTCCACGATTTGCGGTGCGAGGCCCATTGACGGTTCGTCGAGCAAGACCATGGAAGGCTTGGCCATCATGGCGCGCCCGATGGCCGTCATTTGCTGCTCGCCACCCGAGGTGTAGCCTGCCAGCGATTTGCGCCGCACTTTCAGGCGCGGGAAATAATCGTAGATCTTTTCCAGCGCCTGGCGTGTTTCGGCGGCGCTGATCTTGCGCGTGTAGGCCCCGGTCAACAGGTTGTCTTCGATGGAGAGGTGGGCAAAGCAGTGGCGTCCCTCCATCACCTGAATCACGCCACGCTTGACCAGGTCGTTCGGCGTCGACTTCTCAATGCGCTGACCGCGGTACGCGATACTGCCCTTGGTCACGTCGCCGCGTTCGGCCGCCAGCAGGTTCGAGATTGCCTTCAGGGTCGTGCTCTTGCCCGCGCCATTGGCGCCGAGCAAGGCCACGATTTTACCTTCCGGCACATCGAGCGATACGCCCTTCAACACCAGGATCACGTGATCGTAAATGACCTCGATGTTGTTGACGCTGAGTCCGCCGTTCATGAGTTTGCCTTGTAGGTTTACTTCAAGCATGCCGGCGTGATCCCCTTTTCCTTGGCATATTTCTGTGCGTTCGCCATGAACAAGGGATGGATCAGATTCTTGTTGCCTTCGATCCAGTCGGGCGTGATGATGTTCCACTTGGTGCCGTCCCATTGCTGGATCTTGACCATGCCTGAACCTTCATGATTGGCGCACGAAGTCTTGATTTCAGGCAGCAGGCCGGTGGCACCCAGTTGTGTCAGACGCGCATTGGTGATGTTGAGGTTTTCCAGACCCCAGCGCATTTGCTCGCCGGTAATGACCTTGCCCTTGCCATACTTGCCCTGGCCGGTGCGAATTGCTTCCACCATTGCCACCGCCACCGAAACGCCGCGGTTGTACAACACCGTGCCCACCTTGTTCTTGTCCTGCATGTTGCCCTTGCCGGCGCCGTACACGATCTTTTCAATATCGGCGATTAGCGGCACGCTGGTGCCTGCCACGTTCCAGGTCGCACTCATGTAGCCCTTGGCGGCGTCGCCGGCCGGCACGGTATCTTCTTCAGAGCCGGCCCACCATGAACCGATCATATGGTCGCGCGGAAAGCCGACCTTTTGCGCCGCCTTCAAGGCGGTCTGGTTCATCACGCCCCAGCCCCAGAAAATCACGTAGTCGGGATTTTCC
>DATBQE010000117.1:0-112241 GCA_036561005.1 Burkholderiaceae bacterium
GGCGTATAGGCGAATTCCGGACAGCCGGCCGTGGTCGGCAAACCGGCCACGTCGATGTTGTCCTTGACCGCGAACGGCACACCGTAGAGCGGCAAAGCGGCGCTGCCACCGTCGGCAGCGCGGCGCGCGTCAAGGACGGCAATTTGCCGCCCGAGGTGCTCGTAATCGGCCAGGCTGATCCAGGCGTTGTCCCTGGCCGGCAATAACTTGACCAGGCGTGCCATCAGCTCAAGCGGCGTCTCGCCTCCCTTATAAGCTGCCAACCAGTCCGCTACGGTCCACCCAATCATTTGGTATACCTTCTTGTGTACAAGTTACGAAGCTATACGCAAGAGGTGTGCCCGATGACCAATCGGGATCAGAACGGCTAAAAACCGCGCCAATACGCCAAAAAAGGGTGAATGCCACGAAACGAATGGGATAAGCGCAGGATCACGACCGCGACACCTCTCCAGTCTGGTGCGGCGCATGCACTCAGCTCGTGCAAATTTGAATCCTGGTCCGTATTTGAGCTATTGCCAGATGGCAATATTGGCACTTTGCGATATTTTTCGTGTAGTTTGTCGAAATCGTTCGCGCACCTTCGTCATTGTATTGACGGGACATGATGTTCCGCATCGCGCCAGCACGGCGCCCACCAAGGAGAGAATCATGAAATACATATTGCTGATTGCCGGAGACGAAGCCGCTTACATGGCCACTCCAAAAGCCGAAATCGAACAAAGAACCGCCGCCTATATGGCATATACGGAAACCATGCACAAGGCGGGCGTTTTTGTCGCAGGCGAGCGTCTGCAGGCAAGTCCTACAGCTACCACAGTGCGTGCACGCGATGGCAAGACAGCCGTACTCAACGGGCCGTACGCAGAAACCAAAGAACAGTTGGGCGGCTTCTATATCATTGATGTAGCCGATCTCGATGCGGCGCTATCCTGGGCGGCACGTTGCCCCGGCGCCAGCCACGGCAGCATCGAAGTGCGGCCTATCCACCCGATGTAATTGCAGAAAGCACGCATGGAGCCGGTAGAAAGCCACCATGCCGGCGCAGCATTCCGGGCGGCAGAGTTCGCCGCCCGCACCAGCTATGGCCGGCTCTTGGCTTTCCTTTCAGCCCGCAACGGCGACATTGCCGGCGCGGAAGATGCGTTGTCCGCCGCCTTTGAAGCGGCGTTGAACTCCTGGCCACAAACCGGCATACCGGACAAACCCGATGCCTGGCTGCTGACCGCCGCGCGCCACAGCCTGATCGATCTGGCACGGCATCGCAAAAGGCATATCGACAGCGCAATCGACCCGGAAGAAATGATGTCGAACATGGAAGCGCACACGCCACCCGACACGGAGATTCCCGACGAACGGCTTGGCCTGCTGTTTGCCTGCGCCCATCCGGCCATCGAAGCCCATAGCCGCGCGCCGTTGATGTTGCAAACCGTGCTCGGCTTCGAAGCCGGCGCCATCGCCTCGGCCTTCCTGGTCGCGCCCGCCGCCATGTCGCAGCGGCTGGTGCGCGCCAAGCAGAAGATCAGGCTGGCCGGTATCCCGTTTGTCATTCCGGGCCGCGACGTACTGCATGAACGCGTCGATTCGGTTGCCAATGCCATCTACGCCGCCTATGCCAACGGCTGGTCCGACCCCGCCGGGACCGAGCCGCACCTGATGAACCTGGCAGCGGAAGCGATCTGGCTGGGCCGCGTGCTGGCCAGCCTGCTGCCCGACCAGCCGGAAACGCTCGGCCTGCTGGCGCTCATGCTTTACAGCGATGCGCGGCGAACGGCCAGGCGCGGCAATGGCGGTGAATACATACCGTTGTCGGCACAAGACCCGGCCCTGTGGCACAAAGAGTCGATTGACGAAGCAGAACGTTTGCTGGTCCGCGCAGCGAGCTTCGCAATGCCGGGGCGCTTTCAACTGGAAGCGGCCTTGCAGTCGGCGCACGTGGTTCGGCGACATACAGGCAGTGCAGATTGGCATGCCATCGTCATGCTATACGACGCGCTGCTGAATATTACGGGCTCGCCGGTGGTGGCCATCAATCGCGCTGTCGCGCTGGCTGAGACGGATGGGCCGGCCGCAGGTATCGCCGGGCTCGATGCAATCGCGAATCGGCCTGGCATCGGGCAATATCAGCCTTACTGGGCGGCGCGCGCCGATCTATTGAAACGCAGCGGCGACACCGGGCAGGCGCGCATAGCCTATGGTCATGCCATTGGATTGGAGAGCGATCAAGCGGTGCGCAGTTTTTTACAAAAGCAACTGGCCGAAATCCAATAAGGGCATCTCTAAAAATCGTAGCGAGCGGGCGAAGGTCGGGCCGAGAAGCGCAGCCGTACGACTGTACGGTGAGCATCGCAGGCACGAGATTGGGCCGCGCAGTAGATTTTTAGAGGTGTCCATAAATCAATCGGGCACCACCGCCGTCACTTCAATTTCCACCCGCGCGCGATCTTCCACCAGCGCCGTCACCTGCACTGCAGTCATGGTCGGGAAATGCTTGCCGAGAACCTCGCGGTAGGCGGCGCCAACTTCCTTGGCGGCAGCCAGGTATTCCTTCTTGTCGACCACGTACCAGGTCATGCGCACGATGTGTTCGGGCAAGGCGCCCGCCTCGGCCAGGACCGCGACCACGTTTTGCAGGGCCTGGCGCACCTGACCGGCGAAATCGTCGGTGTGGAATTCACCTTGCGCGTCCCAGCCTATCATGCCGCTGACGAACACCTGGCGGCCGCGTGCCGATATGCCGTTGCTGTATCCCCTGGGGCGTGCCCAGCCTGGAGGTTGGAGGAAATCCATCTTGGTTGATCCGTTGGTTGATGAGTCAGGTGGCGCCATGGGCACGCAACAGTTCGCGCGCAATGATCATTTGCTGCACTTCGGTCGCGCCTTCGTAGATGCGCAACGAACGTATTTCCCGGTACAGACGCTCGACGGTCTGGCCGCTGACCACACCCAAACCGCCAAACATCTGCAGCGCAGTGTCAATCACTTGCTGGGCGTTTTCCGTAGCAGTCAATTTGGCCATGGCCGCTTCCTTGGTTACGGCCAAACCCTGGTCGCGCTGCCACGCTGCGCGATAGGTCAGCAAGGCCGCCGCATCGATGTCGGTCGCCATCTGTGCCAGCTTGGCCTGGGTCAATTGAAAGTCGGCCAGCGTGTGGTTGAACATGCGGCGCGATGTCGCACGGCGCATGGCTTCGTCGAAGGCACGGCGGGCAAAGCCGAGCGCGGCGGCAGCGACGGACGTGCGGAACACGTCGAGCGTGGCCATCGCCACCTTGAAGCCCTGACCCGGGTCGCCGATGCGTTTGTCGAGCGCAACCCGGCAATTGGTCAGCTTCAGGCGCGCCAGCGGATGCGGCGCCATCACGTCGATGCGTTCGGCAATTTCGAATCCCGGCGTGTCGGCATCGACGATGAAAGCGGAAATGCCGCGCGCGCCGGGCGCTTCTCCGGTGCGTGCGAACAGCACGTAGAAGTCGGCAATGCCGCCGTTCGATATCCAGGTCTTTTCGCCATTCAATAGATAATGATCGCCTTCCTGCAGCGCCGCACATTGCATGGCCGCGACGTCGGACCCCGCATCCGGCTCGGACAGCGCAAACGCGGCAATCGCTTCTCCCTTGCCGACGCGCGGCAGGTAATCGTGTTTCTGTGCCACCGTGCCGAACAGGCTGATCGCGCCGGAACCCAGCCCCTGCATGGCGAAGGCGAAGTCGGCCAGGCCGGAATGCCGGGCCAGCGTTTCGCGTATCAGGCATAGCGCGCGCGTATCGATCACGTCGGTCACGCCGCCGCAATTCGTGCCACCGATGGCGTAATGCAACCAGCCGGCGTTGCCGAGCAATTTGACGAGCGCACGACAGGCGGCGTCGACGTCGCTTTCATCGCCGTGGCCGAGGTGTTCGACCGCCCATGCTTCCAGCGCACGCGCGATGGTGCGGTGACGTGGTTCGAAGAAGGGCCAGCTGGTGTAGTGGTTGTCTGTCATTTTTATTTTCCCCATGGGCCCTCATGCGCCCATTTCTCCCCTCTGCCCGCTTGCGGTGCAGTAGGGGTTTCGGTCAGCATGCTGACCGCCTACGTAACGGTACCCGCCTGCAAGCGGGTGCTCCTTCCCTACAGGGACACAGGGGAGAGGGGTGGGGGGAGAGGGTCATCGCGAGCAACCTGACTTGGCGAACACCCTCTCCCCTACCCCTCTCCCACAAGTGGGAGAGGGAACCGCCTGGCCACCTAATCGCCCTCAAACTCCGGCTTTTCCTTCGCCACAAACGCATGATAAGCACGATGAAAATCATTGGTCATCATGCAGATCGCCTGCGCCTGTGCTTCCGCCTCGATGGCCTCGTCCACGCCCATGTTCCATTCCTGCTGCAGCATCTTCTTGGTCATGCCATGCGCAAAGGTCGGGCCTTGCGCGAGATCCGTTGCCACGCGCTGCGCCTCGGCCAGCACATCTTCGGGCGCGCACAGTCGATTGAAGAAGCCCCAGCGCTCGGCCTCCTCACCGCCCATTGAACGCCCGGAGTACAGCAATTCCGCCGCCCGGCCCTGCCCGATCACGCGCGGCAGCAGTGCGCACGCACCCATGTCGCAGCCGGCCAGCCCGACGCGCGTGAACAGGAACGCGGTCTTGCTGCGCGCCGTGCCATAGCGCAGGTCGGAAGCCAGCGCAAGAATGGCGCCCGCACCGACGCAAATGCCGTCGATTGCCGCCACAATCGGTTGCGGGCAGGCGCGTATTGCCTTGACCAAATCGCCCGTCATGCGCGTGAATGCAAGCAGACCCGGCATGTCGAGCCTGGTCAGCGGGCCGATGATGTCGTGCACGTCGCCGCCTGAGCAGAAATTATCCCCTGCCCCGGTCAGCACGACGGCCTTGACGTCGTCTGCATATGCCAGGGCGCGAAACAGGTCGCGCAGTTCGGCATACGACTCGAAAGTCAACGGATTCTTGCGCTCGGGCCGGTTCAGTGTCAGGGTCGCCACACCGGCGTCGACAGTAAAGTCGAAATGGCCGGCGCGATAGGCAGCCAGCGGCTTGGCATTGCCGGGCAGTTGCTGCGGCTGACCTGGTAAATAGCGCATGATACTAGTCCTTGGAGGCGTCCGATTCGGTCAAATGCTGCTTCATCTGTGACAGGAGTTGAATCAGCTTGTCCTTGTCCTGCTTGGTCAAGCCCCCCATCAACTCGTCGATCCATGCTTCATGCACGCTGGCCATCTTGGCGAAGGCCTTGCGCCCTGCAGCGGTCAGTTTCACGCTGTAGACGCGGCGGTCGGTCGGACTCGACACGCGCACCACGAGCTTTTCCTGCTCCAGCTGGTCGGTGATGCCGGTGATGTTGCCGCCGGTGACCATCATGCGCTTGGACAATTCGCCCATACGCAAGCCTTCCGGGTGGCGCTGCAATTGCGCCATCAGGTCAA
This sequence comes from Burkholderiaceae bacterium, assembly GCA_036561005.1. GTDB lineage: Bacteria > Pseudomonadota > Gammaproteobacteria > Burkholderiales > Burkholderiaceae_D > PKWO01. Next base: position 5,428 of record DATBQE010000117.1, read on the forward strand.
AGCGCGGCAGCGTTACGTCGAATTGTTCGCGCAGGCGCGTGCGCACCTCAGTCTCGATCCGGGTGGTGCACGAGAGCATGCGCAACCACAGTTTCAGCGATGTATGATGCTCTTCCGTGACCCGCGTCTCGAGATCGAAGACGGGATGGGCATCATGTCCATTCCCGCCGTGATGCAATTGTCCATTCGACGCACTTACCTTGGTTTTCCGCGCCATCTATATCCCCTCCAGTTAGGTTTACTCCGTCGCTTTTGCGGGTATGTTCCCGCTATGCGTATTTGTGCTTTTTTGTGCTATTTGTGCTTCTAAGACTCAAGTAACTTCGTCGCTATTTCCTGCGGCGACAGACCGCCGTTTGCCGCAGCGAGCTGCCGCTCGCGTTCCAGATTGCGTTCCAACTGTAATTTTCCTGCCCGGTATTGCGTTGGCCATTCGACATCAGTGTAGCCGAGCTTGGCACATTCGTTCAGGGTCCAGGCCGGGTTCGCCAAATGCGGCCGCGCGATTGCGCACAGGTCGGCTCGCCCCGCTGCAATGATGCTGTTCGCATGGTCGGCTTCATAGATGGCGCCAACGGCTATCGTCGGAATGCCCACCTCGTTGCGAATGCGATCGGCAAACGGCGTCTGGAACATGCGGCCATAAATGGGCTGCTCGCTCTTGCTGACCTGCCCCGACGAACAATCGATCATGTCGGCGCCGGCCTCTTTGAATAGCTGCGCAATTGCCACCGCATCGTCCGGCGTGATGCCGCCTTCGACCCAATCATGGGCCGAAATGCGCACGCTGATCGGTTTATCTTGCGGCCATACCGCGCGAATCACGGCAAATACTTCCAGCGGATAACGGCAGCGGTTTTCCAGCGTGCCACCATATGCATCGGTGCGCCGGTTCGTCAGTGGAGAAATAAAACTCGACAGCAGGTAACCGTGCGCACAATGCAACTCCAGCCAGTCGAAACCGGCCTCGGCTGCTGCTTGTGTTGCGCGAACGAAATCGGCCTTGATACGTGCCATGTCTTGCGGCGTGGCGGCGCGTGCCGTGGCAGAAACTCCGGGCAGATATTGCTGCTCGGAAGCCGAAACCAGCGGCCAGTTGCCTTCGGCGAGCGGCATGTCTATGCCTTCCCAGCCAAGTTGTGTCGATCCTTTGGCACCGGCGTGGCCGAGCTGCATGGCGATCTTGGCATCGGTATGCATGTGCACGTAGTCGACCACGCGCTTCCAGCCGGCCGTATGCTCCGGTTGGTACAAGCCGGGACAGCCCGGGGTGATGCGCGCGTCGGCCGAGACGCACGTCATTTCGGCAAAAACCAAGCCCGCACCGCCCATCGCCCGGCTGCCGAGATGCACAAGGTGGTAATCGCCGACCAGGCCATCGTCGGCCGAATACTGCGCCATGGGCGACACCACAATGCGGTTCTTCAACAACGTGGAACGCAGCTTGAACGGCGTCATCATGGGCGGCATGCTGCGCGCATGCTTACCTGCATCGGGCATAGGCAAGCTTGCCTGGGCGTGTGCGCGCGATGCTATCCAGTTTTCGTAATCGCGGACATAGTTTGCGTCGCGCAGGCGCAGGTTCTCGTGCGACAGGCGCTGGCTGCGCGTGAGCATGGAATAGGCAAATTGCGGCGCTTCCATGCGGGTGTAGCGCTTGACGTTTTCAAACCATTCCATCGAATTGCGCGCGGCGCTCTGAATCTTCAACACTTCCAGCGCGCGCGCCTTTTGATAGGCCTGCATGACTTGTTCAAGCCCGGCGCTGCCGTATTTTTCAAAGCAGCGGGCCAGTTCGATGGCATCTTCCAGCGCCAGTTTCGTGCCTGAGCCGATGGAAAAATGCGCCGTGTGGGCGGCGTCGCCCATCAACACCACCGGCACGCGCCTGGCGTCGATCTGGTTCCAATGCACCCAGGTTTCGCAGACAATGCGCGGAAACTTGATCCAGATTGCGGCGCCGCGCAAATGCGACGCGTTTGACAACAAAGGATTGCCGTCGAGGTATTTGGCAAATAATTTCTCGCAAAACGCGATGCCTTCGGCCTGGCTCATTTGATCGAGCCCGGCGCGCTGCCACACCTCTTCCGGCGTTTCGATGATGAAGGTCGCGGTATCGCCATCATACTGGTAGGCATGCGCCTGGAACCAGCCGAATTCGGTTTCCTCAAAAGCGAAGGTGAATGCAGGGAACAGTTTCTTGGTGCCCAACCAGACGAAGCGGCACTTGCGCGTATCGATGTTGGGCCGGAAAGTCTCTTCGTAACGCGTACGCACGCGGCTGTTCAGGCCGTCGCAGGCGACCACCAGATCGGCATCATATTGCCGTGCCAGTTCCTGGTCATCGGTCACATCGGTTTCGAATACGAGTTTGACGCCCAATTCCTCGCATCGCTGCTGCAGGATGTTGAGCAGGCGTTTGCGCCCGATGCCGCAAAAGCCGTGTCCGCCGGAAGTCGTCGTGTGGCCCTTGAAGTGGACGTCGATGTCGTCCCAATGGTTGAAGGCCTGCAGTATCGTGCGCGCAGTGGTTTCATCGGCCTTGACGAGGTTGCCCAGGGTCTGGTCGGAAAACACCACGCCCCAGCCGAAGGTGTCGTAAGGGCGGTTGCGTTCGACGACGACGATCTCGTGCCGGCTGTCCTGTTTTTTCATCAGGAGTCCGAAATACAATCCAGCCGGGCCGCCGCCGACGCACACGATTTTCATGTTTTTGGCCTCAGCTTGAAGCGCTGCAGCTTGCCGGTCTCGGTGCGCGGCAAGGATGAACAGAATTCAATCGCGCGCGGATATTTATAGGGCGCAATCGCCTGCTTCACAAAATCCTGCAATTCCCGCGCCTTCGCCTCCCCATGCTCGATGCCTGGCTTCAAAACCACGAAGGCCTTGACGATCTGGCCGCGCTCCTCGTCGGGCCAGGCGACCACTGCGCATTCGGCAACCTCGCCATGACGCAGCAGCACGTCTTCCACTTCCGGCCCGGCGATGTTGTAGCCGGCGGAGATGATCATGTCGTCGGTGCGCGCCTTGTACCAGAAATAGCCGTCGGCATCCATGCAATAGGCGTCGCCGGTCAGGTTCCAGCCGTCTTGCACGTAATTGGCTTGCCGTGCGTCGGCGAGATAACGGCAACCGGTCGGCCCCTTGACCGCGAGATGCCCGACCGTGCCGGCAGGTACCGGCTTGCCGTCGTCATCGAGCACGCATGCCTGATAGCCGGGGATCGGCTTGCCGGTCGCGCCGGGTCGCACATCCTCGCCGGCTGCGGAAATGAAAATATGCAGCATTTCGGTCGCGCCGATGCCGTCTATCATTTGCAAGCCGCTGACCTGACGCCAGCTGTCACGCGTGGCGGTGGGCAGGGCTTCGCCGGCTGAGACGGTTTTGCGTAGACTCGTCAAATCGTACTTGGCGGCCAACGGCGCCATTTGGCGGTAAAAGGTCGGCGCAGTGAAACACACGGTGGCGCGGTAGGCGGCAATCGCCTGCAGCAGCGTTTCCGGGGTCAGTTTCTCCAGCAGGACGGTAGAGGCGCCGACGCGCAAGGGGAAGAGCAGCAGACCGCCCAGGCCGAAGGTGAAGGCCAGCGGCGGCGTGCCGATGAAAATGTCGTCTTCCTGCGAGCGCAAGGTGGAACGCGGAAAACAGTCGCAAATGGCCATCACGTCGCGGTGGAAGTGCATGGTACCCTTCGGCACGCCGGTGGTGCCGGAGGTGAAACCGATCAGGCAGACGTCGTCGGCCGCAGTATCGACCGCCTCGAATTGGCCGTTCTGCCTGTCCATGCGGCGCTCAAGCCCGCCGTCGGCATCGTCATGAAAGTATAGTGCGGCAGGTGCGTTGGCGGCCCCTGTCATGGCCTGCTCCATCTCCTCGCGCAATTCACCGGCGCACAGCACGGCGCCCACCTTGGCCTTGTCGAGGATGGCGATCAATTCCTTCGTGCGCAGCAGGGGCATGGTCGGCACGGCGATGTAACCGGCCTTCCAGACTGCCAAATTGCATGCCGCCATCATCGGGCCATTGCTGCCGCGCAACAGCACGCGACTGCCGGTCGGTAAATTCAAATCGTTTCTCAATACGGCGGCAATGCGATTGACCTTGTCCTGCAATTGCGCATAGGTCCAGGTCTCGTCCCTGTTGTGCAGTTTGCCATAGATGACAACCTTGCCGGCACGGGTGCCGGTGGCCATACGGTCGAGCAGTTCGACGGTGCAATTCAACCGTTGCGGGTATTGCAGCTCGGGACGCTCGAACAGGAGTTCCGGCCATGCGGAGGTTGGCGGCAGGTTGTCGCGGGCGAAGGTGTCCTGGAAGGCGGTTGCGCTCATGCGGCCAGAGTCCGAATGCCGACAAAAAATGAACTTTAATCCTAAACTATCTACAATTCAAGAGATTGTTCTTTTTTCCATTGCGCTATGCAACATACGCAACGCATGGCCCTGCAACTTGCCATAAAACAATAAAACGCCGCACTGTGCGGCGTTCTTTAGACGAGAGTGAACTGGTTCAGCTTGCGTCTGCCATGCGGCCTATTTTCCCGGGTCTGCTGCTTTCTCCCGCCCGACCCAATACAGCAGCGCCACGATCACAGCATAGGGCAGCAGCGATAATCCATCAGACATCGCGCCTTCAAAGAACGGGTTGTTCTTCGTCGCCCATTCGCCGACGGCCTGATCGAAATTGGTCAAGATGCCGGCTGTGAACGCGATGATAATGCCGGCCAGTGCCCCACCGGCAATATAGCCCGAAGCAAGCAAAACACCGGAACTGCGGTCGCCGACGGCCTGCTTTTCTTCCTCCGTGAGCGCAACGTTGTGCGCCAGCTTGTTGTTGCGCCGGTCCACCAGCCAGCGCACCATACCGCCAATGAACAAGGGCGCGGAAGACGACAGCGGTAGATACACGCCGACAGCAAACGCGAGCGATGGAATTTCAGACATTTCCAGCACGATGGCGATCATCACGCCAAACAGAACCAGGGTCCAGGGCAATTGGCGGTCGAGAATGCCCTTGATGATGTAGGACATCAGCACCGCCTTCGGCGCATCGTATTTCTTGACTTCGCTACCGTCCGGGCGTTTGGTGTACTGGCCATTGATGCCCGGGTCAACCAGGTAGGCGGCCTTGCCGCTGTCGTCCACCAGGTATTTGCCTGCCGGGCCGCCTGCGGTGTCGGTCTTGTGCCAGACATGGTAGGTCTTGCCGTCCTGGGCAGCTTGCGGCCCCACCAGCGAAGCAGTATCGAGCAACTTGGCAGGGTCGGTGGCGAGGTTGGGCGCCACTTGCGCAGCCGGTACATACACCGTGCCCGCATCATTGAGTTTCAGCAGGATAGGACCCAATATCAGCGCCGAGGACAAGGCCCCGGCCAGGATCGCGTATTGCTGCAGGCGCGGCGTCGAGCCGACCAGGTAACCGGTCTTCAAATCCTGTGAGGTCGTGCCGGCATTGGAAGAGGCGATACAGACGATGGCGCCGACCGACAGCGCCGTCACGTAATATTGCCCGCCGGTCCAGCCCATCAGCAGGAAGATCAGGCAGGTGAACAGCAGCGTGGCAACCGTCATGCCGGAAATTGGATTCGAGGATGAGCCGATTTCGCCGGTCAGGCGCGACGACACGGTGGAGAACAGGAAGCCGAACATGAGGATGAGGATCGCGCCCAGCAGATTCATGTGCAGCGGCGTGGAGAATGTGATGACGGCGATGATGGCGAGCGAGCCGATCAACACCCATTTCATGGGAATATCCTGGTCGGTGCGCAATGGCGCGGAAATGATCGCCGTCTTTACTTTGTTCATGCCGGCCAGGCCGGCAGTCAGGCTGCGCCAGATGGTCGGCATGGCGCGCACCAGGCTCACCAGGCCGCCGGTGGCGACCGCGCCCGCGCCGATGTAGAGCACGTAGGCGCCGCGAATATCGTCGGGCGACATCTCGCTGATCAACTTGGTGCCGGGCGCGATGGGAATGCTTAAATGCTCGCCGAAGAACTTGATCATCGGGATCAGCAGCAGGTAAGACAGCACACCGCCGGCCGCCATCACCGAAGCAATACGCGGGCCGATGATATAGCCAACGCCGAGCAGTTCGGGCGACACCTCGGCACCGAGCGAGCCGGCCTTCAACGGCGCATCGAACACCACTTCCGGCGTATCTTTCCAGCCCTTGAATGCGACATTCAAAACCTTGTACAGCAGGCCGATGCCGAAGCCGCCGAAAATGACCGCAGCACGCTTGCCCGCGTCATCCTGCCCCTGCTCGCCGCCGTCGCCGGTTTCACCGGCTGCTTCGCGCGAAGTCTGGGTCGCTGCCGCTTTCAGCACCTCCGCGCACGCCGTGCCTTCGGGATATTTCAATTCGTCGTGCTGTTCCACGATCATCGTGCGGCGCATCGGAATCATCAGCAAAATGCCGAGCAGGCCGCCAAGAATGCCGACCAGCATCACACGCCAGATTTCCAGGTCGAAGCCGAGGATCATGATCGCCGGCATGGTCACGCCGAGGCCGAAGGCGATCGACTCGCCGGCCGAACCGGCAGTCTGTGTAATGCTGTTTTCCAGAATCGTCGAATCCTTGCCGCCCAATTTGTGTGTCAGGCGGAACAGCGTGATGGCAATCACCGCCACCGGGATCGAGGCGCTGACCGTCAAGCCGACCTTGAGCACGAGGTAGAGCGACGAGGCGCCGAACACCATGCCGAGGATCACCCCCATCATCAATGAGCGGAAGGTGAACTCGGGAAGATTGGCACTGGCTGGAATATACGGCTTCACGGCCGCGGTTTTCTGGGCGGTATTGAGATCGTCAGGCATTCGGTTTACCTATATTGTGGGGGCAAAAATACGCGCGACGCCTTGATGTGCAGGGCATTGTGTGCCCGGCACCCTCTCCTTGCGCGCGTTCCAGCAAACTTGATGCGGGATCGTAACATAGCCGCAATTGCGGTAGAAGCGAGCAGACCAAATTGTTTTAAGCCTAATCTTTTCTGCCGCATTGCAGCAATTCGTGAGCCTGCCCTACCAGCGAAGCAAGTGTTGTGCCTCGGCCACATTACATTGCGCAGACTCCTTGGTATCCGAGTCCCTTGCCGCTACTATGTGGCAACCACGCAGGTCAACAAAAAGGGAGAAAAATCATGATCATTGCGGAGCACATTTCCATCATTCTGACTGTAACGGGTGCCGTCACGGCCCTGGTCGTGCTGCAGTTCTTCTTCCCCGCAAAAATCCTGCAGCTATTGAGCAAAGTCACGATCACCGACGAAGCGGGACTATTCTACGCACGCCATTGGGGCCTGCTGGCGTTCAGCATTGGTGCACTATTGATCTACGCGGCAGACCATGCCGAAGCGCGCGCGCCCATCATGCTGTTTGCCGCCATCGAGAAAGCCGGACTGGTTGCCATAGTGGTGTTGCATGCCAAGCGCCCCTATACGAAGGGCATGCGGCTGGCGGCCGTGTTTGACGGCGCCTGTGTGTTGATCTACGCCGCCTATCTATTGGGAATCGACTGACGCGCCGACGTAATTCTCGGCAAACATGGTTGCTGCAGCTCTTGAGCGTACGAGATAATTCAGCTCGGACAGTTGCATGTGATCCTGGAACGCCGTGTTGTCGGCGAATCGATGCATCATCGACGTCATCCACCACGAGAAATGCTGCTTGCGCCAAACGTGCTTGAGGCAGGTGGTGGAATAGGCATCCAGCAAATCGGTGCCCTGATCGCGCAATGCTGCCGTCAATCCGCGTGCCAGCACCTTCACGTCCGCGACGGCCGAATTCATGCCCTTGGCGCCGGTCGGCGGCACGATATGCGCCGCGTCGCCGGCCAGAAACATCCGGCCATACTGCATGGGCTCCGCCACGAAGCTGCGCATCGGCGTAATACTCTTCTGGATGATCGGCCCTTCGTTCAATTTCCAGCCATCGTCGGTCTCCAGGCGGGTGTGCAGTTCATTCCAGATTCTATCGTCGGACCAGGCGGCAAGATCTTCGTCGGGCGCGCACTGCAGGTACAAGCGCGTGATCTGCGGCGAGCGCATGGAAAACAGGGAAAATCCGCGCTCGTGATGGGCGTAAATCAATTCGTCGGCAGCCGGCGCGGCCTGCGCCAGAATGCCCAGCCACGCAAATGGATAGGTGCGTTCAAACTCGCGGATCACACCGGAAGGAATCGCGGCGCGGCTCACGCCATGAAAGCCGTCGCAACCGGCAATGTAATCGCAGACGATTTCCTCGGCCACGCCATCCTTGACGAAACGGATGCGCGGCTGGGCGGCCGTCAAATCATGCAGGCTGACGTCACCCACTTCGAAAAGAATCTGCCCGCCGGCATCGAGTCGCGCCTGGATAAGATCCTTCACGACTTCATGCTGACCATACACAACCACAGCCTTGCCGCCGGTCAGTTCACCCAGATCGATGCGATGGCGCTTGCCCTCGAACAGCAGGTCCAGCCCGCGATGCACCATGCCATGTTTTTGCATGCGCGCGCCGACGCCACTGTCGTTAAGCAGATCGACCGTGCCCTGCTCCAGCACGCCGGCACGGATGCGTTCTTCGACGTACTGGCGGCTGCGGTTCTCCAGCACGATCGATTCGATGCCGTTCAAATGCAGCAGGTGCGAGAGCAAGAGACCGGACGGCCCGGCGCCGATGATACCGACTTGAGTGTGCATGGAGATTTCGCTTTAACAAAAGAAGTAATGTTCGATAAACGCACATATGGTTGTTTATCGAACGCCGTCTACGATACTATAATCTGAGAAAAACAGTGTCAAGGTAGACTGGCGGCATAAGATAGGTACGACACTCGAACCAACAACAGGAGACAGGCATGAAGCCAAATCACAAGTTTTGGAATCTGAAGCTTTCCACCATCCTCGGTGCCGCAGTATTGGCGCTGACCGCTTCAGCCGTGCAGGCGCAGGAAACCATCAAGGTCGGCCTGGTCGCACCCTTCTCCGGGCCGTTCGCCGACTACGGCAAACAAATGCAGGCCGGCATCAAGGCCTACATGAAGAAGAACGGCGACACGGTCGCAGGCAAGAAAATTGAAATCATCGTGCGCGACACCACCGGCCCGGCGCCCGAAATTGCCAAGCGCCTGGCCCAAGAACTGGTGGTGCGCGACAAGGTCGATTTCCTGGCCGGCTTCGGCCTGACGCCAGAGGCGTTGGCCGTGGCGCCGATTGCCGAACAGGCCAAAAAGCCAATGATCGTCATGAACGCTGCCAGCTCCGTCGTCACAACCAAGTCGAATTACATTGCGCGTTTCTCGATGACGCTGCCGCAAGTCTCCGGCCCGATGGCCACCTGGGCCATCAGGAACAACATCAAGAGCGCCGTGACCCTGGTGGCCGACTATGCACCCGGCATCGACGCCGAGACCGCCTTCAAGACCAACTTCCTCGGCGGCGGCGGCCAGGTGATCGAATCGATACGCGTACCACTGCGTAACCCCGAATTTGCGCCCTTCGTGCAACGGATCAAGGACGACAAACCGCAAGCCGTCTTCATCTTCGTGCCGGCCGGCGAACAGGGCATCGCCTTCATGAAAGCCTACCGCGAGCGCGGCCTGGCCGAAGCCGGCATCAAGGTCATCGCCACCGGCGACCTGACCGACGACCACGTGCTGCAAAGTATGGGCGATGCCACGCTCGGCGTCATCACCAGTTTCCACTATTCGGCAACGCACGACTCGCCGGAAAACAAGGCTTTCCTGAAAATCTACGCCGAGGCCAACCCCGATGCCGGAAAACCAAACTTCATGTCGGTTGCCGCTTACGACGGCATGGCGGCGATCTACGACGTATCGAAGAAACTGAACGGCAAAATCGATGGTGACAAAGCCATGGCGATTCTTAAGGGGATGAAACTGAACAGCCCGCGCGGACCGATCCAGATCGATCCGCAGACGCGCGACATCGTGCAAACCGTGTACATACGCAAGGTGGAAAAAGTCGGCGGCGAATTGGTCAATACCGAGTTTGATAAGTTTTTGGAGATGAAGGATACTGGCAAATAGCGTAGCAAACAGCGCGGAGCATTAACGACGATTGGAGGCCGCTTGGACGACACTTGGGCCGGGCATCGGCCGCGTGCCGGCCCCACGTATTCCAGAAACATCAAAAGGAAACTGCCATGAAAAGACTATTGTTCTCCCTCTGCGCCATTCTGATCGCTGCGCCGGTCCTGGCCCAGGCGCCTGCTGCATCGCCCTTCGAGCAGCACAAGGCCAAGCTGATCGCGCATATTCAGGATCGCATCGCGCGCGAGCAAGCCTTCTTGTCATGCGTCCAGGCAGCCCAGGACCATGCGGGGGTAAAGGCATGCAAACGCGCCAGCCACGCGCCGCACTAATGCAGACAATACCCGCCCACTTCCGCCACTATAAGGGCGGCCTCTATGAACTCGTCTGCGAGGCCACACTGGAGTCAGACCTGACCCCGATGATTGTCTACAAGTCGGCCAACGGCTCATTCTGGATCAGGCCCAGGGATGTTTTCTTTGAAATGGTCGAGGTCGATGGCGTGAAGGTCCAGCGTTTTACCGCCATAGATTGAAATGCAGGGGCCGTGAGGCGCTATTTTCCTCGGTGGGAAACAAAAGAATTATCACCGCATTAGCGATGATTACCACTTCCGGTTCTCCTACAAATTCGTCTCCCGCCAGCATTTCCTTTAATTTACCTCTCTGACGGCGACGCGAATCATGAAACCGTCAACAACCGGTTTAGTTGTTCTTGATCGTTTAGCAAAGCAGTGCTTTCCAGGTCAACTATAATCTTTCCACGGTCAAGCACAATGGCACGCTGCGCCAACGACAGCGCCAGCCGCGCATGCTGCTCGACCACGATCACGCTCAATCCTTCATCGCGTATCAGTGCCTGCAGCACGCGCATCAATTCCTGCACGATGATGGGCGCCAGCCCTTCGGTTGGTTCGTCGAGCAGCAGCAGGCGCGGGTTGGTCATTAGCGCACGCGCTATGGCGACCATTTGCTGTTCGCCGCCGGAGAGCAGGTTGCCGTGATTGGCGCGGCGCTCGTGCAGGCGCGGGAATATGTCATAGACACGCTGCAGGTTCCATGGTCCGGGACGCGCCACGGCGCTCAGGTGTTCTTCCACAGTCAGCGAGGGAAACATGCCGCGCTCCTGTGGCACCCAGCCCAAGCCTGACTGGGCGCGGCGGAAACTCGGCATGCCGGTCAAAGGCTTGCCGGCGAAGCGGATTTCGCCGCCGTGCAGTTGCGTCAATCCCATCAGGGTCAGCAACAAGGTCGTCTTGCCTACGCCGTTGCGGCCCAGCAGCGCGAGACTCTCTCCCTGCTGCATGGATAGGTCGATATTTTCCAGCACAACCGATTCGCCGTAGCCGGCGCGCACCTGATGCAGGCTCAGCAATTCACTCATGTGTGGCCTCGCCGAGATAGACTTCCTTGACGCGCTGGTCGGCCGCGATTTCGTCCGGCGTGCCTTCGACGAGGACCTTTCCACCCACCAGGACCGTGATGCGTTCGGCAAAGCGGAATACCAGATTCATGTCGTGTTCGATAAACAGAATCGTCACGTCGCGCGGCAAGGCAGCGATGACTTCGAACAACTCGGCGCTTTGGTCGGACGGAATGCCGGCTGCCGGCTCGTCGAGCAACAATATCTTGGGCCGGGTGGCCAGCGCCAGGGCGATTTCCAGCAGCCGCTGTTTGCCATAGGGCAGGTTGCGCGTCAGGCAGCCCGCATCGCCATCGAGCCGCAATGTCTGCAGCAATGCCATGGCTTCATCCGCCGTGGCCGACTCGTGCGCGACGGTGCGATAACAGACGCGGCTGCGTCCGCTGTACTCGAACAATGCGAGCATCACCGATTCGAGCACCGTCAGGCCGGCAAACAGGGTGTTGATCTGGAAGGTGCGCGAAATGCCGCGCCGCACCCGCTGATGCTGCGCCAATGCGGTGATATCTTGTTCTCCGAGCCAGACGCGGCCGGAAGTGGGCGCCAGCACGCCGGTGAGCATGTTGATGAAGGTAGTTTTACCGGCGCCGTTCGGTCCGATCAATGCATGACGCGCGCCGGGTTCGAAGCGCAGCGTCACGTCGGAATTGGCGTTGAATGCACCCCAGCGTTTGCTGAGCGCCTCGGTGCGCAATAGTGCCGCGCTCATGCGTTCCCCCCCGCACGGCGCCGGCGTGCGAACGCCCACACGCGGTCAACAGCACCCAGTATGCCGCCACGGGCGAACATCACCACCACCACAAGCAGCAAGCCGATCCAGAATTGCCAATACAAGGGGTTCAGGCCGGACAGGTAGTCCTGCATCAGCATGAATACCGCAGCACCGATCAAGCCGCCATACAAGCGGCCTGTGCCGCCCAGTACCAGCATGATCAGCAACTCGGCGGAACGCGGAAAACCAAGCGAATCCATGCCGACAAATTGCGTGGTTTGCGCAAGCAATGCACCGGCCACGCCGGCGACAGCAGCACCGAGCGTGAACACCACGACAAGGCGCCGCGTCACGTCGGTGCCAAGGGCCGGCATGCGGCGCGCCTGTTCGCGTATGCCGGCCAGGCTGAGGCCAAACGGCGAATGCACCAGCCGGCGCAACAGCACGAACAGGACAAACAGGACAGCCAGGCAATACCAATAGGCGACCTGCCCGTTCAAGTCGAATTCGAATTGCCCAAAAATTTTGCCCATCACCACGCCGGAAAGACCATCGACGCCGCCGGTGATCGAGGCGGCCTTGTTGGCGACCTCGAACAGCATGAGGCCCACGCCGAGCGTAACCATCAGGCGCGTCAAATCCTGTCCGCGCACGACGAGGAAACTGATCAGGAAACCGCAAATGGCCGACACCAGCGCGGCAACCAGCAAACCGCTCAGCGGCTCACCCCAGCCATGCACCGCGAGCAGGCCCGCAATGTAGGCGCCGATGCCGAAGAAGGCGGCATGCCCGAGCGAGAGTATGCCGGCATAGCCCAGGATCAAATCGAGCGAAACGGCGAACAGGCCGATGATAAGAATCTGGCTGCCGAGAATCAGATAGCTGGGAAACGCAAAATAGGCGGCCACCGGCACCAGCCAGAACAATAGCTCGGATACCGTCCAGCGGTCGTGCGGCAATGATTCAAGCAAGGCGGCAAGTTGCGTCGATCGGGAATTGCTCATGCGCGCCGTCCCAGCAAGCCGGCAGGAAACAGCAGGAGCAGCACCACCATCAAGCCGTAGATGATGAATGCGCCGGTCTCGGGCAAATAGTACTTGCCTGCCACGTCAAACACACCGAGCAGCAATGAAGCATAAAGGGGACCGCGCATGGTACCGGCACCGCCGACTGCCACCACCAGCAGAAAATAAACCATGTATTTGATTGGAAACGTTGGGTCGAGCCCGAGCACATCAATGCCGAGTCCGCCGCCCAGTCCCGCCAGCCCGGAGCCGAGCGCAAAGGTCAGCGTGAACAACAGATTGACGTTGATGCCGAGACCGGACGCGACTTCGCGGTTGTCGACCGCCGCGCGTATCTGCGCGCCGAAACGCGTGCGTTCGAACAGCCAGGCCAGCAGGCCGGTCACGACAATCACGACAGCAATCAGGAACAGACGATAGCAGCCGACCTGCAACCCGAACAAACTCACCTGCCCGAGCAGCCATTGCGGCAATTGCACCGGCTGCTGCGAAGAACCCCAGACGTAAGTTGCACCGGCCACTGCCATGAAGGTCAGTCCGATGGAAAACAGAACCTGATCGAGATGTTTGGCGCGATAAAGGCGGCGATACAGCAATTGCTCCAGCACCACGCCGGCCAGCGCACTGCCCGCAAACGCCAGCGGCAGCGAAACGAGGAAAGGCAAGCCCAGACGATTCATGGCCCAGACCGCCACGTAGCCGCCGAACATGGCAAATGCGCCATGCGCCAGGTTAATGAAATTCATCAAGCCCATCGTGACCGACAGGCCGACGCTGATGAGAAACAAGAGGCTGCCGTAGGCAATGCCGTCGAACAGCACACCGAGAATATGATTCAGCATCGTACCGCGCTACCTTTCATGCGGGACCGGCGTTTCCGGACGCACCCTGTGCCGCTTCATGGTCGACCGCATCGAACACTTCCTGCGCCAGTTTGAATGCCGAGTTGGCAGCCGGCACGCCGCAATAGATCGCAGCCTGCAGCAGGACTTCCTTGATTTCTTCGCGCGTTACGCCATTGTTGGCCCCGGCACGCAGATGCAGTTTCAATTCTTCCTCGCGATTGGTCGCCACCAGCATCGCGATGGTGAGCAAGCTGCGGGTGTGGCGCGGCAGGCCCGGCCGGGTCCAGATCTCACCCCAGGCGTAACGCGTGATCAGGTCCTGAAATTCACTGTTGAAGGCGTTCAGGTTGTCCTGGGCGCGCTGCACATGGGATTCGCCCAACACGGTGCGGCGGACTTGCATGCCTTGCTCGTAACGTTCTTCTTCGTCCATGGTTCGCTTGTCTCACTGTGTTTTATGCCGCTAGCGTGTGGCGGCGCGTTGGGCTATTGCAGAAGAAAATCTGCAAGGTTTTGCGTAAAAGCCTCCACCTGCTCCCAATTCGACAAATGCGCCGCATCGAGCTCGACGAGCTTCGCGCCGGCAATAGCCTGCGCAATCAGCTTCCCATCCTGCGGCGGGGTTGCAGGATCGTGCGTGCCGACAATCACCAGCGTCACATTGCCGATTGCCTTGATGCTCTCGCGCTGATCCATGTCGCGTATCGCTGCGCAACATGCCGCGTAGCCGGCCGCTGAAGTGTTGAGCAACATTTTTCTTACCACGGCGATCTTGCCCGGCGCGGCGGTCTGGAATCCCGGCGTGAACCAGCGGCCAATGACCGCTTCAGTAACCGCCGCCGTGCCGCCTTCGCGCACCAGGGCAATGCGCGTATCCCAGGCGGACGCCGGCCCCATAAAAGATGAGGTATTGCACAATGCCAGGCGCGCCACGCGCTCGGGGAAGCGCGTCGCCAGCGCCATGCCGGTCATCCCGCCCAGCGAGAGGCCGCAAAAATGCGTCTGCGCAACACCGACATGATCGAGCAAATCCACCACATCCTGCGCAAGCTCACCGATCGTACAAGGAGAAGGCGGCAACGCCGACCTGCCATGACCACGCGTATCGTAGCGCAGCACACGAAAGTGCTTCTGCAACGCGACCATCTGCGGCTCCCACATACCGAGGTCGGTGCCCAATGAATTCGACAGCGTCAACCACGGCGCCTGCTCGTTGCCATCGATGCGGTAGTGCAAGCGCCCGCCGGCGCGCTCCATGAACCTGCTCATTGGCTTTCCGCCTTGCTCGTGCCCGGCAATGCCCGCCACGCCGCCACGACACGATCGATGAATTGATGGGTTTCGCCGCCATACCGGCTCGGATCGAAAGCGCGATCGAGTTCTTTCGTGCTCAGGTGGGCACCGATCACGCCGTCCTGCTCCAGCACGCTGCGCAGATGCCGTCCATTGGCATTGCGGCAGGCGCGTTCGACCACTTCATGGGCGGCTTGTCTGCCGATTTTTGCACCGAGCGCCAAGGTCACCGCTTCCGCCATCACCTGCCCCTGGGTCAGGTTGAGATTGACACGCATGCGTTCCGTGTCAACGTGCAGATTGGCGCAAACATAATGCATATTGTGCAGTGCGCAGGCAGCCAACTTGACGATTTGCGGCAGCGTTGCCCACTCCGCTTGCCAGCCGCCCAGCGCCCTCTCGTTTTCCTGCGCCATGGCCGACAGCATGGTCGCCACCAGCCCCGGCACACGGCGCGCGGCGGCCAGCGTCGCTGCGCACGATACGGGGTTGTGCTTGTGCGGCATGCTCGACGATCCGCCACGCGCCATGCCGTTCGTGGCGAGCGGTTCCGCAAGTTCGGCAATCTCGGTCTGCGCCAACAAGGCGATATCGCCGGCCACCTTGCCCAGCGAACCGGTCAGCAAGCCGAGCGTTGTCGCCACCTCACCAATGCGGTCGCGCGTGGTATGCCAGGGCATCGACGGCAAATTCAGCTTGAGTTCGTCAGCCATCGATTGTGCGATCTTCAATCCATTGCTGCCGAGGCTGGCCAGCGTGCCCGCCGCGCCGCCGAACTGCAGAACTGCAACATCGGATCTCAATTGCCCGACACGCAGCTTGTGCCGCTGCAAGGCGTCGAGCCAGCCCGCAACTTTCAGGCCGAAGCTGATCGGCAAGGCGTGCTGCATCCATGTCCGCCCAACTTGCGGCGTGTTGCGATGCTGTTCGGCCAGTTGTGCCAACGCGTTGCCCAATAGCGTCAGTTCGGCATCGATGCAAACCAGCGCTTCGCGCAGCTGCAGCACCATGCCGGTGTCGATGATGTCCTGGCTGGTTGCCCCCCAATGCACATAAGTTGCGGCGTCCGCATCGGTCATTGCAACGCGCGCAGTCAATTGCCTGACCAGCGGGATGGCGAGATTGCCGGCCGCAGCAGCCTGGTGCGCCAATGCCTCAAAATCGATCACGCTGGAGTCGCATGAGGCCGTGATGGAAGCCACGGCTGCGAGCGGGATGACTTCGTGTCGCGCTTCCGCGACGGCCAGCGCCGCCTCCACCTCCAGCATGCATTGCACGCCATGCCGGTCGGAAAATATCCGCTCCATGTCCGTTGTGGAATCGAGTCCGGCGTGCAGGCGTTGCGGCTCGTGGGTGTTCATCAGTATATTCACGGCGTCAGACGTCGAAAAAAACGGTTTCGTCGCGCCCATGCGCTCCGGCCTGGACGATCACGTCCCACAGGTAGTGGCGTGGATTATCGGCCGTCTGGCGCGCGATCAAGGTGTTGCGCCGCGCAGCGGGAACCAGTTGCAAGATTGGGTCTTCTGCCTGCGCGATATCATCAGGGAAATACAGGCGCGTAGCGAGGCGCTTGATCAAGCCGCGCATGAATACCGACACCATGACATGCGGCGCCTGCAACAAACCATCCGGCCCCGGTACCGGTCCCGGTTTGACGGTGGTAAAGCGGAAACGGCCTTCGGTATCGGTTGCCACGCGGCCGAAGCCGCGAAAGCAGGACTGCACTGTCGCAGCGCGTGCATCCTGCGGATCGGGATAGATGCCCCGGCTATCGGCCTGCCAGATTTCCACCATCCCGTCCGGTACCGGGGCGCCGGTACCATCGATAACCTGCCCCGAAATCACAATGGCGTCGCCGCCATTGTCGCCGACCAGATTGTCGCAATACAAGCCGGCAAGGCCAATGTGCAGAAACGGGCCGACCGTTTGCGAGCCTGTCATAAACATCGTCATTTCTCCATCGGCGTGGCGTAACGCCCACGCAGCACAATATCGAAGCGGTAGCCGAGCGCATGGTCGGGCTCCGTCGTGGCCCAATCGAAATGCGAGACCAGCAGCCTGCGCGCGTCGGCGTCCGGGATGCTTTGATAGATCGGATCGTATTCGAGCAACGGGTCGCCGGGGAAATACATCTGCGTCACCAGCCGTGTGGCAAACGCCGGGCCGAACAAGGAAAAATGAATATGCGCCGGGCGCCATGCATTGTGATGATTGCGCCACGGGTAGGCGCCCGGTTTGACGGTAGTGAAACGGTAATGGCCGAGTGCATCGGTCAACGTGCGCCCGCAACCGGTAAAGTTGGGGTCGAGCGGCGCATCGTGGTTGTCGTTGTGATGCCGGTAGCGCCCGGCAGCATTGGCTTGCCAGATCTCGATCAGGGTATGCGGCACCGGCTTGCCGTCTTCGTCCATCACGCGGCCCGACACAACGATGCGTTCACCGAGCGGATCGCTGGCATGCTGATGCAGCAGATCATGGTCTGTCGGTGCAATATCCTGATGCCCGAACACCGGGCCGGTCAGTTCCGACAAGGTATGTGGCACCAGGATCAAAGGGTGCGACGGCGAGCGTTGGTGCGTCGACATATAGGTGTCGCACCGATATGCGGGTTGCGTACCGGCCGGCGGGCGACGATAGGGCGTAAGCAGCGTCATGGGAATGATTTCCTGATTCGCATCGCAGTCACACGCGTTCGATGATGATGGCGATGCCCTGCCCCACGCCTATGCACATGGTACACAATGCGAAGCGGCCGCCGCTGCGGTGCAACTGGTAGAGCGCCGTCGTCACCAGTCGCGCGCCGCTCATGCCCAGCGGATGGCCGAGCGCAATCGCGCCGCCATTCGGGTTGACGCGCGGGTCGTCGTCGGCAAGCCCGAGTTCGCGCAGCACCGCCAGGCCCTGGGCGGCAAACGCTTCGTTGAGTTCGATCACATCCATCTGCGCCAGGCGCATGCCGGTGCGCTGCAACAGCTTTTGCGTGGCCGGTACCGGCCCGATACCCATGACGCGCGGCGCGACACCGGCTGTCGCCATGCCGACGATGCGCGCCTTGCGCGTCAGCCCGTGCCGTTCCGAGGCGGCGCCGCCGGCCAACAGCAAGGCACATGCGCCGTCATTGATGCTCGATGCGTTACCGGCCGTGACGCTACCGTCGGGCCGCACCACGCCTTTCAATTTGGCCAGCGCTTCCAGGCTGGTGCTGCGCGGTTGTTCGTCGCGCGCAACCACAATTGCCTCGCCTTTTTTCTGCGCCAGATGGACCGGTACAATTTCATCGTTGAACACGCCGGATTGCTGGGCGGCCGCAGCCTTCAACTGGCTGGCCAACGCAAACTGATCCTGGTCCACGCGGCTGATGTGACAGTCGTGCGCCACATTCTCGGCAGTCTCGGGCATTGCGTCGACGCCATATTGCGCTGCCATCATCGGGTTGACGAAGCGCCAGCCTATGGTCGTGTCGTACAGCGTTGCATTGCGCGCGAATGCGCTGTCCGCCTTGCCCATGACGAAGGGCGCGCGCGTCATCGATTCGACCCCGCCGGCAATCATCAATTCCGTCTCACCGGCCTTGATGGCGCGCGCGGCGCTGCCGACCGCATCCATGCCCGAGCCGCACAGGCGGTTGATGGTTGCGGCACCGACTTCTTTCGGCAAGCCGGCCAGCAATGCGCTCATGCGCGCGACGTTGCGGTTGTCTTCACCGGCCTGGTTGGCGCAGCCGTAGAGCACTTCCTGCACGGCATGCCAGTCCAGTTGCGGATTGCGCGCCATCAGTGCGCGCAAAGGTTCAGCGCCGAGGTCGTCAGTGCGCAAATCCTTGAACGCACCGCCGTAGCGTCCGATGGGAGTGCGAACGGCGTCGCAGATGTAGGCTTCGATCATTGTTTGTCTCTTTTTTTACTCCCCTCGCCCGCGGGCGGTGGAGTTGGGGTTTCGGTCAGCATGCTGACCGCCAACGTAACGGTGCCCGCTTGCAAGCGGGTACTCCCTCCCTTTAGGGACACAGGGGAGAGGGGAATGTAAATGACTATCGCAACAACGGCACCCCGCTCAATGCCTGTAATTCCTCAAACCCCAGATTACTGCAATTCTCGCGCAAGCGCAGCCCTTCCGGCGTCACATCGAGCACAGCCAGATCAGTATAGATACGATTCACGCAGGCAATACCGGTTAGCGGATAGCTACACTGCTGCACCACCTTGCTCACACCCTCGCGCGTCAAATGTTCCATCATGACGAATACCTGCTTGGCACCGACCGCCAGATCCATCGCGCCGCCCACCGCGGGAATGGCGTCCGGCAGACCGGTATGCCAGTTTGCCAGATCGCCGCGCACCGATACCTGGAAAGCGCCGAGCACACAGAAATCGAGATGACCGCCACGCATCATGCCGAAGGAGTCGGCCTGGTGAAAAAATGCCCCACCGGTCAATAGCGTCACCGGCTGCTTGCCTGCGTTGATCAGATCATCGTCTTCCAGTCCTGCGGCAGGCGCCGGTCCCATGGCGAGGATGCCGTTTTCGCTATGCAGGATGATTTCACGGTCGGCCGGCAAATGATTGGCAACCAGAGTCGGCAGGCCGATGCCGAGATTGACGTAAGCGCCGTCAGGAATATCCTGCGCCACACGCGCCGCCATCTGGGCGCGGCTCAGTTTTTGCATGCAGCCTCCACCGGCTCTGCCAGGACCACGCGTTGCACGTAGATACCCGGGGTGACGATCGCTTCCGGATCAAGCGCGCCCAACTGCACCAGCTCGCCCACTTCTACCACCGTGCAAGCCGCAGCGGTTGCCATGATCGGCCCGAAATTGCGCCCGCTCTTGCGATACACAAGATTGCCCCAGCGGTCTCCGCGATGTGCCTTGATCAAGGCGAAGTCGGCATGGATTGGCGATTCAAACACATAATGCCGCCCGTCAATCAGCCGCGTCTCCTTGCCCTCGGCCAAAGGCGTGCCATAAGCAGTAGGCGTGAAAAACCCGCCAATCCCGGCCCCCGCCGCACGAATGCGCTCAGCCAGATTACCCTGCGGCGTTAACTCCAATTCAATCTTCCCGGCCCGATACAAGGTATCAAACACGTAAGAGTCAGCCTGACGTGGAAACGAACAAACAATCTTGCGCACCCGCCCCGCCTTCAACAAAGCGGCCAGCCCGGCATCCCCGCTACCCGCGTTATTGCACACAATCGTCAAATCCCCCGCCCCCTGCCCGATCAAGGCATCGATCAAAATCGAAGGCATGCCCGCATTGCCGAACCCGCCGATCATGATCGTAGCGCCGTGCGGGACGTCAGCGAGAGCCGATGCTGCAGATTCGAAAATCTTGTTGATCATAAATTAGCCTGCACTCAGCCCCAGGAGTGGATTTTTTTGCAAAGCGAAGCGAGCAAACAAAAACGCAACCACGGAGAAAAGTTGGGAGGCTTGCCAAGCGTAGCGAGCGGGCCAAGGTTGAGCCGAGAAGCGCAGCCGTACTTGAGTACGGCGAGCATCGCAAGCTCAAGATTGGCCCGCGCAGTAGCTTGGCAAGCCTCCCAATTGACAGTGGGCGATAAACGCACTAATGTTTGATGATAGAACACTTTTCCAGTGTATCCACTTCCCAATCAGATGGTCAAGCCGTCCAACCCAATAAACGTTCGCTAACCGGACACCATGCCAAACACCCCAGAAAAGACCACGCTAACCATCGCCGAAGAAATCGATGCCCTGACTGGCGATCCAAGCTTCATGACCTCGCTGGCCCGCGGCCTCGCCGTATTGACCGCATTCAGCGACCAGCGCCGCACTCTCACCATTGCGCAGATCAGCCACAAAACCGGCATCCCGCGCGCGGCAGTCCGGCGCTGCCTGCACACGTTGAAGCAACTGGGTTACGCCAGCTCGGATGCGAATAACTATTCGCTCAAGCCCAAGGTGTTGACGCTCGGCTATTCCTACCTCTCTTCCACCCCGCTGGCCGTGTCGGCGCAACCCTGCCTCGACCACATCAGCCGCACGTTGCATGAATCATGTTCTTTGGCGGTGCTGGAAAGCGGCCAGGTGTTGTATGTGGCGCGCTCTTCGACGTCGCGCATCATGTCGGTGGCACTCAATGTCGGCAGCCGCCTCCCCGCCTATTGCACATCATTGGGCCGCGCGATTCTGGCGTTCTTGCCGGAGGCCGACTTGGAGAACTATTTCGAACATACCGAACTGCGCGCCTACACGGAGCAAACGGTGGTCTCGCAAAAACGCCTGCGCGAAATTCTCGCCGGCGTGCGCCTTGCGGGTTATGCCGTGCTCGAGGAAGAGTTGGAAGTCGGTCTGCGATCGATCGCCGTACCGGTGCGCGGCGCATCGGGAAATATCGTGGCGGCGCTCAATATCGGTGCGCAGGCAACACGCGTCACGCGCGCGCAAATGGAGCAGGAGTTCTTGCCGTTGCTGTTGAAAGGCTCGCAAGAGCTTTCGGCGTTGCTGCCTTAGAGCCTGTTTATGATCGCCGCCAGTTTGCGTTCCCGCGCCAAGCCAATAGCTGGACTATTGGCGCGAAGTGGGGACACAAAATGGCAGCGAATTGTGTGCCAGCATCCGCGTAGGCCGACGGTACAAATTGGATTTATTGCCGGCAAACAGAAACCCCGGTTGGCATAATCCTTCCTTTCAAATTTCTGGCCGGTCTGGTGAAATATCCGGGCTAGGCCGGCAACGGCAAGCCTTCGGTCACGGCAATGCGCTCCAGAGCACGCTCGAGGGTTGCGCGCGCTACCGAGGTTGCCAACCCGATTTCCTTGTGCAACAGTTCATCGGCCTGGCTACGTGCTTCGCAGCGCGCACTATAACGTTCGAAGCTGTGCAGCATGCGCAGAATGTCCACCAGGTGTCGTGGACACTCGCAGTACACCGAATTGGCGGCTTGCAGTATGCGTTCAAGAGCAAGATCGTCGAACCGCACCGGCGCGGTGACGTCGGCCACCAGACGCGTTGCAGTCTCGCCCGGCGCGCCTTGCGCCATGGCCGATTGGCACAGGGTTTCCACTTCGTTTTGATCGGTCGGCGTGCGCGCCACCATGAAACCTGCTTCGCGCAGGCGGCGCACGGTATCATGGCGCGCGAAACGGTACAGCACCAGGCCGCTCGAGGCATTAATCCTGCGCTGCATTTTGCTCAATTCGTCCACATCGACGTCGGCCATCTCGGTCAGTTCGACGACCAGCAGATCCGCAGCAACGGCATTGGCCGCTGCCTCGAACGCACCCACAGCAGGAAAATATTTCACCACTTCGATCCGGCCTGAGTGCCGTGTGATGCCGGCCAGGCTTCCGCCCATGCGCTCGGCCACAATAACAACACGCAGCTTGCGAAGGTTGCCCACCAATTCGCGCCCACCTATTACGCCCTTGCCGGAAGATTGGGCAACAACCAACATCTCGGCCAGTTCCCTGCGCGACAAATGCGCGATCGCACCGATCGGGTTACCCAGATCGACAAGCTGCTTGATGACGCTCAGCCGTTTGACTTCCTCGAGCGAATATTCGCGGTGGCCGCGCAGCGAGCGTTCAGGGCTCACAACGGCATAGCGGCGCTCCCACACACGCAGAGTTTCTACCGGAACGCCGGACAGCCGCGCTGCAGCGCCGCTCCGATAGGTCGGCCCGGAGGGCGCACCGTCATTGTCTTGCTGGTCTTCTGAAGGCTCCGCGGAATTTGACATCGCACTCTCCTGAACTGGTACAAAATATAATATGACCAGGAATTGTACCGTAAAAATTCGATAAATGATGGTTCAATACATGGACAACATGAGATATTTCCACTAACGTGAACGGTCTCGATGGCCTAACCAGCGCTCCTAAGGAGCGCACCAGCGCGCCATAGACATTCATAAACCACGCATCCAGGAGCATCAACATGACAACTCGACGCCAATTTTTCCGCAGTTCCCTGCCGGCCGTGCTGCTTCTATCCTCTTCCCGCCTGGCTTTGTCTGAACCGGCCAAACTGGAAGAGACCGACCCAACCGCCACCGCCCTTGGCTACAAACACGATGCAACAAAAGTTAACGGGAAGAAATTTCCTATCTACGCGGCCGGCCACGCTTGCGGAAACTGCCAGCTTTACCAGGGCAAGGCCGGCGACGCGTGGGGTGCATGTGCAGTGATGGGTGGCAAACAAGTCAACGCCAAAGGATGGTGTTCGGCCTGGGCAAAGAAGGCTTGACGACACATGATGCAATCCGAACGGGAAACCAGCGCACAGGTGGTCGAAGCAACGCCCGGGTGCGCGATCGTGATCGGCGCAAGCGGCGGCATCGGTGGCGCGCTGCTTGAGCGGATAAAGGGTGATGCACGCTACACCGAAGTATTTGCCCTTTCCCGCAGCGGCCCAATTGCCATTGACCTGCTGGATCAGGCAAGCATCGCTGAGGCGGCAGGCACCATTGCCCGCAGCGGCTTGCCGGCACGATTGATCATTGATGCAACCGGCGCTCTGGACGGCGAAGGATGTGTCGCGGAAAAGAGCTTGCGCCAACTGGACGCGACCGCGATGGCCAACGCCTTTGCAATCAACGCAATCGGCCCGGCACTGCTGCTTAATTATTTTCATGGCTTGATGCCGCGCGATGGCAGGAGCGTATTTGCCACGCTCTCGGCGCGGGTTGGCAGCATCGGTGACAACAAGCTGGGCGGCTGGTTCAGCTACCGCGCGTCGAAGGCGGCACTCAACCAGATCGTGCGCACTGCAGCCGTGGAACTGCGGCGCACACGACCGCAGGCGGTTTGCGTCGCGCTGCACCCCGGCACCGTGGCTACACGACTCTCCAGCAAGTATGCCAATGGCGCGCACGAGGTCCAGACTCCAACCGTTGCCGCTGGCCGGCTGCTCGACGTTGTCGATCAGTTGACGCCGGCACATTCGGGCGGCTTTTTCGATCATCGCGGCGAGGCAATTGAATGGTAGCAAACCGACGTCGCGCATCGAACAAGTCCATGCTGCCGAGCAAAGTCTGTGCGGCATGTGCCCTGCCGTTTACCTGGCGCCGCAAGTGGCAACGTGTGTGGGACGACGTCAAATATTGCTCTGACCGCTGCCGGGCGGCCAAGCGAGCGGCGCCATGACTACCTTGCGATTGATATTGGGCGATCAACTCAATCCAAGCCATAGCTGGTTTGCACGCCCACGCGCGGACGTCGTGTACGTCATGATGGAAGTGCGCCAGGAGACCGACTACGTCCTGCACCATGCACAAAAGATTCTGGCCATCTTCGCCGCCATGCGGCACTTCGCCCAGGAACTGCAGCGCGCAGGACATCGTGTGCACTACCTGCGCATTGGTGCGGCAGAAAATCGACTGTCGATCATCGGCAATCTGGAACAATGCATCGCCAGTTTCGGCGCAACGCGATTTGAATATCAGGAGCCGGACGAATGGCGTCTTGACGCCCAGCTTGCAGACTATTGCAAGACGTTGAACATACCGTCGCAAATGGTTGCGAGCGAACATTTCTTTACTGCGCGCAGCGATGCGGCGGACCTGTTCAAGACCAGAAAAACCTGGCTGATGGAACATTTCTATCGCCACATGCGCACAACCCACAAGATATTGCTGGACGAGGGGAAACCGGTAGGCGGCCAATGGAACTTCGACCATGAAAATCGCAAGGCATGGCCGGGTCTTCCTGCGCAACCGGCCGACTGGCGAACCGGGCACAATCACACAGACCTTTGGCACGAAATAACCGAGGCCGGCGTCAAGAGCTTCGGCAATCCGAAAGCCGAGGCGCTGCCCTGGCCGCTCGGGCGCGACGAGGCGCGCAGGCATCTCGACGCCTTCATCGCCCACGCACTCCCGCACTTTGGCGAATTCCAGGATGCCATGAGCGAACAGGCCGAGCGGCTGTTTCATTCCCTGCTCTCGTTTGCCCTCAACACCAAAATGCTCGCCCCGCAACAAGTTGTCGCGCGCGCCGAGCAGGCATGGCGCGAGGGCAAAGCACCGCTTGCGGCGGTCGAAGGATTCATCCGTCAAATATTGGGTTGGCGCGAATTCGTGCGCGGGTTCTACTGGGCACACATGCCGGACTATGTCCACGCCAATCACTTTGAGAATACGCTGCCGTTACCGCAATGGTTCTGGACCGGCGAAACAAAAATGCGCTGCGTTGCGAAGGCCATCGGCAATTCTCTCGACAATGCGCACGCACACCACATTCAGCGACTGATGGTGATCGGCAATTTTTCACTGCTGGCGGGCCTTGCGCCGGAAGCAGTACATCGCTGGTACCTGGGCGTCTACATCGACGCCTTCGAATGGGTAGAGTTGCCCAACACCCTGGGCATGAGCCAGTTCGCCGATGGCGGCACACTGGCGACAAAGCCATATGTTTCGAGCGCCGCCTACATCAATCGCATGAGCGATTCATGCAAGCATTGTCACTATCAAAAAAATGAGCGCGTCGGGGAACGCGCCTGCCCGTTCAATGCGCTGTATTGGGATTTCTTCGATCGCCACGCTGCGCAATTGCAGGGCAACCAGAGATTGGGGCTGGTCTACCGCCAATTGAAGGACATGAACGCGGAGGCGAAACAAACCCTACGCGAGCGCGCAACGACATTACGTAACGAAATCGAAACGCTTTAGGGCTGGCCGGCCAAACACTACTTATTGAATTTTACAAGATCATGTCAAAACAAAACCTGCAGTTGTCAAAGATTGATCCGGCGCGCGCCAAGCTGACCGTATCGGACCGCATACGTCAACGTTTGGTATCGTCAAGAAAGCGCTTTCACGCCAACGACAATATCGCCGAATTCATTGAACCCGGCGAACTCGATGAACTGCATGCAGAGGTCGAATCCAAAATGCTCGGCGTGCTCGATAGCCTCGTCATCGATACCGCGAACGACCATAACACCAGGGAAACCGCGCGCCGCATCAGCAAGATGTACCTCGACGAAATATTCCGCGGGCGCTACCACGCGCAACCGACGATCACGGAATTCCCCAACGCCGAGCGGCTCAACGAACTCATGATCGTCGGCCCCATCACCGTGCGCAGCGCCTGCAGCCATCATTTCTGCCCGGTCATCGGCAAGATGTGGATAGGCGTGCTGCCCAACGAAGACACCAACGTCATCGGGCTATCGAAATATGCGCGCCTCACGGAGTGGGTCATGGGCCGGCCGCAAATCCAGGAAGAGGCCGTCGTGCAACTGGCCGACTTGATCGAGCAAAAAACCAAGCCCGACGGGCTCGCTATCGTCATGGAGGCCACCCACTACTGCATGTCGTGGCGTGGTGTAAAAGACCTGGACAGTCAAATGGTCAATTCCGTCATGCGCGGCGCTTTCCAGAAGAGTGCTATCCTGAGACAGGAGTTTCTCGCACTGCTGCCAAAAAAATCTGCATGAGAACACAACTACGGATCCGCATGAGATGGCCAAACAACCAACGCAGGCGCACAGCTCAAGGCGGCGCGCCGCGAATTTCGCTGCGCCGCAAGCGGTTGCCGGAAAGTGAAGCGGCATCATGCGCATATTGATCACAGGCGGCACCGGGTTGATCGGGCGCGCACTCTGTGGCGCGCTGCTGGAGGCTGGGCACCAGGTCACGGTATTGAGCCGGTTCCCGCAATCGGTCCACGGAAAATGCGGACCAAACGTCAGCATCTTTTCCGGCCTGGATCAATGGAGCGCAGACACGGCATTCGACGCCGTCATCAATCTGGCCGGCGCACCCATTGTCGATGCGCCCTGGACTGCCGCGCGCCGCAAGATGCTATGGGACAGCAGAGTAACACTGACCGAAAGGCTGGTTGAGAAAATTGCCGCCAGCCGCACCAAACCCGCCGTGCTGCTGAGCGGATCTGCAATCGGCTTTTATGGCGATTGCGGCGACGATTCAATCATCGAGTCGCACAAACAGGGCAGCGACTTTGCAGCGCAACTTTGCGCCGCATGGGAGGCCGCGGCGCAGCAAGCCAGCGCCGCAGGGGTGAGGGTCTGCCTGCTGCGTACGGGCGTAGTGTTGTCCGCCTCGGGCGGCTTCCTCGAACGTATGCCGCTGCCATTCAAACTAGGCCTCGGTGCGCGCCTCGGCAACGGCCGCCAATCGCTGAGCTGGATTCATATCGACGACTTCGTGGCAATGACCTTGAAAATGCTGGACGACACGCGCGCGTCGGGCGCCATCAACATGGCAGCGCCACAGCCCGTGACCAACAATGAATTCACGCAAAAACTTGCCGCCGCCTTGCATCGACCCGCATTCCTGGCAGCGCCCGGCTTCGTGATCAAGGCAATATTCGGCGCACGGTCAATTCTTCTGCTCGGAGGGCAACGTGTATTGCCTGAGAAACTGCAGTCCTTGGGGTATCGCTTCAAATTCGCCGGCGTTGACGAGGCGTTAAAGGAAGTGGTAACAGCGCTTGCGAAGTAATTGCGGCAAGCGCCAGCCTGGGCAACGGTGCCCACGCCACCGACACTGACAAAGACCGAAAGTCAATTTAATTCGAATCTTACAACCTGACTGACCCTGTCTTCAAGCCAGACGTGTCTTCGATGCGGCGCATTTGAAATATCAGAGTTGGGTTCCGATGCCGATGACGATGCGCCGAAATAATTCGGCCCAAACGTTGGTATTTGTCATTGCGCTTCAAAATCCATTCCAAAATGTGGAAAAACGAAAAGAACACAACCACCGCGATACCCAACGCGAGCTTCCAACCAAAGGGGAACGCCAGGATAGGAAAAAGAAATAAAGCGAGCGTACCCGCCAGGCAGCCCGCATTGTTGAGGCAATCATAATATCGAATGTCGGCACGTGAAACGCCCCCCGCCAAACATCATTCGAGTGGTCCTACTCAATTTTGGCTGACGCGACGATAGACACAGGAATGTCGCTGCGAGGAGCAAAGCTGAAGCAACTGGCTCGAATCTCGACTTCTATCGTGTCATGTGCGTTTTTACCGAATGTGATGGACAGACTTCTCATCTCCAACACATCGTCGCCATTCCTCCAGAACACACTTTCTCCAACTGCAAAGCCGCTGTCGCTGAAAAAGTCACGTGAAAATGCCAAGCCTGTCAGGCCGTCAGGTGCCAATATATCCCCAACGTTCAAGCAGTTAATCGCCACGCCACCAAGTGAATCGTCAGACGAATCCGACAAAATATCGACTAGGGCATGAGGGGGACGCTCATCGGGAAAATATCGAAACGTAAGCTTGATGTCTCCGAGTGGCACCACCTGATCGGCTATCGTCAACTTTCCTGGCATGATGAAATTTCCTGTGAGCGGCATCAATTTTCACATATTTAGTGTGCAAACCCGTGGCAACATGGTTTCCGCATGGGCGCGGGCACCCGCCTTACCGGCCTTTGCGTAAAGATCCAAGCACAAATCTTAATCCGCTGTCATTCCCGCGAAGGCGGGAATCCAGGCAGCATTTAGATCAACCGCGTAACCTGGGTTCCCGCCTTCGCGGGAACGACGCAGACTTTTGACCCGCAAGGATGTAAGTGACAATTCTACCCACAAAGAACTCGGGACCGCCAAAATCAAGAGGCGCGATCAATATGCCCAAGTAGCCACAGGTGTCCGCGTTACCTGGCCATTTGCCATCATCTGAGACAACGTGGAGGTTCGCGACACAACACAGGCACTGTTTCAAGCATTCTGTTTGAAAGTGCAGGCATTGGCAAATGAGATCATATTCCAAGATCCGGAAACAAAGAAGCTGGCGCGGGTGGCGGCAGGTGACCCCTTGACGCGGAATCAGCGCAGAGTAACGACGTGCAAAAGACTACGCCCCAAACCGAGGAAAATGAACGCGCAATTTCGCTCACCTCCCGCGTGCGGGGCGCAAAGACATATTAGGCTAAACGCTTGGCCGCGCTGCCGGCCATGCATCAGCCTCACTCCAAGACTTAGAAGCCCAACCCAGGCAACACAGCGGTATTTTCGACAATGACCGCGTTCAACAAAGTCGGCGCAAGGCCAAGCGACTTGAGGATGGTTGGTGCGACCTGTGTCGTGCCGACGGCGCTGGTGTTGGTTGCCGCTGTCAGCGTCGGGTAGGAAACCAGCAGTGCAACGTGGCTGTCGTCGGGTGCGTTGCCGCCGTGTTCCTCATCCTTTTTCGAGCTGCTTGTATAGATCACACCTGGGTTCGGTTGCACGATGATGTCCGGAGTGCGGCCCTTGGCCGGGTCGCCGAATTGCGCGGCGAGTTGCGGGCCGGAGAGGATGGAGGCTTGCGCATTGTTGGCGCAGATGCCGGTGCCGCCGCAGCTGTTGTTGGCTGTCAGCGTGGCGACTGCGGCTGCGGTTTGCGTTTGGTCGCGCAGCCAGATCAGGCCGACGTCGTCGGTTTGAACGATGCCGGTGCCGACCAAGCCGCTGCCGTCATTGAGGCTGCCGGTGGTGGTGGCGAATTGGCCGAAATTGCCATTGGCATCAAGGTAGTTGTTGGCTTCCAGCAGCGCGGTCAGGGGGTCGCCGTTCTTCACGAGTTTGGTATGGTCGGACGGGGACTGACCATGCTTGGCTGTGATCACGATCAAGGTGGAGGCGTACAGATTTTTGGCCTTCAGTTCCGCAACCATTTTACCGATCGACGTATCGACATAGGCAATTGCCGCTGCTACATTCGGGCCCGGTGTGAACGATGCATCGAGGTAGCCGCCGCCGCTGGCAACTGTGGCTTTTTCCGCCACGCTCAGCGTTTGGAAGTTGGTGCCGAACAGCGTCGGCACGCCCGATTGCACCGTGCCGGTGGAATCCTTGCCGTCGATCTGGTTGATGATGGCTTGCACGTGCAGGTTGTCGAAGGTCTCGGTATGCAGATACGCTGCGGCCTTGCCGTCGAGCGATCCGCTGAAGTCGTTGCCGACGCTGCTGGCGGGGTCGATGGAATTGATTTCGGTGCGGGCCAGATCGTCCACGCCTTTGCCCGATGGGCCGTTGACCCAGTCGTAGCCCCATGCATGTTTGTCCGCCCACGCGGTACGTGAGCCGGCAAGATTTTCCTTCACCACTTCAAAGATGGTGTTGGTCAGAATGTAGTTGTGCGGATAAACCGGCACACAAGTGCCGCCCACTTTTTGATGCGGAATCGCTTGCGGGTTGAATGCCCCGCCGCCATCGAGATGCACCAGCGGGCCGCCGTTGAAGCCGTCAATGCCGGTGGTTTCATCAAACACCACATTCCAGCCCTGCTTGCCGGTGCATTGTGCATCGCTTGGGGCATACAAGGTGCGGTCATACGACACGTCGTAGAACAGACCAGCCGTCTTGGGCGAACCGCCCGTCACCAGTGCAGCAAGGCCGGGGAAGGAATCGGACAAGCCAGGCGTTACGGCGCCGGTGTAGTTGACGCCGGTTTGCGCCAGCGCGGCAAGGGTAGGACAGGTGGCCTTGGCTATGCAGTTGGCCAGGTCTTGTTGGTGCATGCCATCTATGCTGATGAGCAACACATGCGAGGCAGCAACAGGCGCCGGAGGAGGTGCCGCCTTGGTTGATGACCCATTGCATCCAGCCAGGACAACCGCGCCCAATACAGGTACGAACGCAAGCAATTGCTTCATCTTATTTCTCCATGTGTTAATAAAGAAGCAATGATATGAACAATATGTGACCTGAGCATGACCACCCAACCAAGTGGTAGCCGAGACCATGGCGTAACGCCGCGCCGACGCACATCTGCGAGGATCAAGGCGCATTGCCGGCGCAGCGGATCGCTTGACCTGGATCAAGGCGCGCCGTGCCAGCGCTGCCTATATTTGATCAATCGGGCGGGAGGCACGCCCTCGACAACTTTGCGAGGCATAGGGCATGGCGGCGATCAGTGCGTATCTGAAATTGATGGTGGAAAAAGGCGCGTCCGACCTTTTCCTCAGTCCAGGCTCCCCGCCTTACATGCGGATCGACGGCGCCACCCAACTGCTCTGCGAGCAAAAACTCGCATCGGGCGAAGTCAAGCCACTTGCGTACGAAATCATGAGCGAGCAGCAACGCACGTTATTCGAAGCCGAGCTTGAGTCGAATTTTGCTTGCGCGATCGAAGGCGTCGGGCGATTCAGGGTCAACGTCTACCATACCCGCGGCGAGGTTGCGGTGGTGGCGCGCCACATCAAGTTGACGATTCCTAACTTTGCCGAACTTGGACTGCCCGCGGACGTGGCCGACATCGTGATGCAAAAGCGCGGCCTGATTCTGGTCGTGGGAGGCGCGGGATCGGGCAAAAGCACTTCCCTGGCAGCCATGGTCGACTATCGGGCAGACCGGGCCGATGAGCATGTGTTGACCATCGAGGACCCGATCGAATATCTGTTCCCGCAACGCCGCTCGTTGATCGATCAGCGCGAGGTGGGCATCGATACGCTAAGCTTTGGCGCGGCCCTGCGCAATGCCATGCGCGAATCGCCTGACGTGATCATGATCGGGGAAATCCGCGACATGGAAACGGCGCATCATGCGATTGCCTATGCCGAAGCCGGCCACCTGTGCCTGTCGACCATGCATGCCAATAACGCCAATCAGGCAATTGACCGGATGATCAATTTCTTTCCCGAGAGCGCGCACAGGCAACTGCTGCTCGATCTTTCGCTCAATCTAGAAGGCGTCGTATCCCAGCGCCTGATTCCTGCAATCGATGGCAAACGGGTATTGGCGGTGGAAGTGATGCGCCGTACCGCTTACATTTCGGAAATGATTCGCGAAGGGCATCTCAACGAAATCAAACGCGAAATGGAAAAAGGCAACGAACCGGGGATCAAGACTTTCGACCAATCCTTGTTTGCCCTTTATGTGGCGGGCAGAATCAGTCGCGAAGTGGCCTTGGACAATGCAGACAGCCGTACCGATCTCTCCCTGAAGATGCGGCTTTCGGAACAGCAACCATCTGCAGCTGGCGCGAACCGCGAACCAGCCGACAATGCAGCGGAAAAAACCAATCCTTACGAGCGGATGCGCAGGCAATAGTCAATCTTGTCCGGCCGCCAATTCTTCATCCTCGGCGCCGGTGCAAGGCGAAGGCACAAACAAAAAGGCCCGTGAGATTACTCACGGGCCTTTCGTTTCAAACTGGTCGGAGTACAAGGATTCGAACCTTGGACCCCCTGGTCCCAAACCAGGTGCGCTACCGGACTGCGCCACACTCCGAAGAAAGAAATTATAGCCGATCAGATCGGGCCGGTCAAATTAAACGCTCTGGAAATTCGCAAGATTCCTCAAAATTCTCCGATTGGCGCCAAACAATTGCTTTTTGAAGCGTCCAAATTACTTCGGCGATAGCGTTTTTGCACGAAGCACGCATGCTGCCAGGCTAATCGGCCTGGCCGCCGCCCTTGTTTTCCGGTTTGAGCATGTAGCCCACGCTGCGCACTGTTTTCACGCAGGAGCCGGCACTGCCGAGCGATTTGCGCAGCCGCATGATGTGGACGTCGACAGTGCGCTCTTCAAAGAACGCGTTGTCGCCCCAAACCTTATCGAGCAATTGCGCACGGGAAAACACGCGCTCCGGATATTGGATCAGGAAACGCAAGAGCTTGAATTCGGCCGGCCCCAGCTCGATCGGCGTGCCATGCACCGAGACGGTGTGCCTGTCGTCATCGACTGTGATGGCGCCGACGGTTTGCACTGCATTCGATTCAGGCGGCACGTGGCGGCGCAATACGGCGTGGATGCGCGCCACCAATTCACGCGGCGAAAACGGCTTGGTGATGTAGTCGTCGGCACCGGCATTCAAACCTTTCACCTTGTCTTCGTCGAGACCCTTGGCGGTCAACATAATGACGGGCAAGGTTGCAGTGGGTGGATTGGCGCGCCATCGGTTGAGCAGTTCGATACCCGACTGATCGGGCAGCATCCAGTCCAGCAGCGCGAGCCGCGGCATGGCCTGCGCGGCAATCTGCTCGGCAGCGTGCGCCGTCGCGGCGACTTCAACCGACAGGCCTTCGGCAATCAGCGTGTAGCGCAGCAATTCTGCGATACCGGGCTCGTCTTCCACTACAAGAATGAAAGATCCTGGCTTCATGCTCGCAATGTGTCGGCAATCCGGTGCGCCATGGCGTCGGCCAGTTTGGCCTTGTCCGCCTCGACCATGACGCGTATCAGGGGCTCCGTGCCCGATGGACGGATCAAAACCCGCCCGCTATCGCCGAGCTCTGCCTCGACGGCAGCCTTTTCGCTCATGAGCTTCGTGTTGGACTGCCAATCGTAGCCCTTGGCGACTTTGACGTTGACCAGGGTTTGCGGGAAAAGCTTCATGTCGGCCGTGCACTGCGCCAATGTATTGCCACTGCGTTTCAAGGCAGACAGCACCTGCAATGCAGAGACGATGCCGTCGCCGGTGGTGTGTTTGTCGAGGAACAACAGGTGGCCCGAGCCCTCGCCGCCCAATAGCCAGCCTTTCTCCTGCAGCACTTCGAGCACGTAGCGGTCGCCGACCTTGGCACGGGCGAAGCCGACACCCAGGCGCTTTAACGCCACTTCCACGGCCATGTTGGTCATCAGCGTGCCGACAGCACCGAGGACGGGGCCGACCGACAAGCGGTCCTTCACCATGATGTAGAGCAGTTCGTCGCCGTTGTAGATACGGCCGTCGGCGTCAACCATCAGCAGGCGGTCGGCATCGCCGTCGAGCGCTATGCCGAGGTCGGCCCGATGCGTCTTGACGGCAGCAGAGAGCGCCTCGGGCGCGGTGGCGCCGAAGCCGTCATTGATGTTCAAGCCATTGGGCTGGTTGCCGATGGGGATCACTTCAGCGCCCAGTTCGTGGAACACGTCGGGCGCGATGTGATAGGCCGCACCATGGGCACAATCGACCACAATCTTCAACCCGCGCAGGTCAAGTTCATTGGGAAAGGTGCTCTTGCAGAATTCGATATAACGCCCGCGCGCGTCGTCGAGCCGCTTGGCCTTGCCGAGTTTTTCCGATGCGACGCAGACGATGGGGTCGTCAAGCAGGGCTTCAATATCAGACTCGACCGAATCGGGCAATTTGCTGCCGGTATCGGAAAAGAACTTGATGCCGTTGTCCTGAAACGGATTATGCGAAGCAGATATCACCACGCCGGCCGACAGCCGCAGCGCGCGCGTGAGATAGGCAATCGCAGGGGTCGGCATGGGGCCTGCCAGCATGACGTCGACACCCGCGGCCGAAAAGCCGGCCTCCATTGCAGCCTCCAGCATATAGCCGGAAATACGCGTGTCCTTGCCGATCAGCACAACCGGCTTGGTGGCACCGCCCTTGACCAATACACGGCCGGCGGCATAGCCGAGCCGCATCACAAAATCGGGGGTAATCGGGCTGACGCCCACGCGCCCGCGCACACCGTCGGTTCCAAAATATCTACGCGACATATTGTTCTTTGCTTTCCTTTGTTAATCTTTGCCTGTAGCAGCACGCCATACGGCCAAAGCGTCAACCGTCTCGGCCACATCGTGCACGCGCAGAATCTGCACGCCTTGCGCAGTCGCGGCCAGCGCGGCAGCCAGGCTGCCGGCCAAGCGCGCTTCAACCAGTTTGCCGGTCAATCCGCCTATCATCGATTTGCGCGACATGCCGGCCAACAGCGGCAGGCCGAACGCGTCCTGCATCCTGCCCATGTCGCGCATCAGCGCCAGATTGTGTTCGAGCGTTTTGCCGAACCCGAAGCCGGGGTCGATCACAAGGCGCTGACGCGCCACACCGGCGGCTTCCAGCACGGCCAGACGCTCGCGCAGGAAGCTGCTCACTTCGCCCACCACGTCTTCGTATTGCGGCTTGCTCTGCATGTTCTGCGGCTCGCCTTGCATGTGCATGACGCACAGGGCGCAATCGGCATCGGCCACGGCCTCGACGGCGCCCTGCCCGCGAAAACCATTGATGTCGTTGATCATATCGGCGTCGGCCGCCAGTGCCTCTCGCATCACTTCGGGTTTGTAGGTGTCGATCGAGAGCGGCTTGCCGCAATCGCGCAGCGCATAGACAACCGGCATCACGCGGCGCAGTTCTTCGGCCAGCGGTACCGGCGCCACGCCGGGCCGGCTTGACTCGCCACCGATGTCGATGATATCGACGCCGTCAGAGAGCATTTGCTCGGCACGCGAAACGGCGAACTCCAGGGCGTCGAAGCGGCCACCATCGGAAAACGAATCCGGCGTGACGTTCAATATGCCCATGACCAAAGGCCGCCCGAGTTCTAGCGGCAGGCGGTATCGCCCGCATTGTAGTGTCTGTTTCATTGTCTCTATGAACAAAAGGGCGGAGATCGCTCCCCACCCTTTTTCCCAACTGAACCTGTCGCTGCATTAATACAGGGACTCAATTCGTCGGCTTGATGTCTTTAGTTCTTAAACCGTTGCAGGCGCGCCAGGCTTCATGTCGTTGGGCGGTGTGCCCGGCACAACACGTTTGGTCAGGCGCGTATCCTTCGGCGGACGCGGCTCCTTGCCGGCCATGATGTCGTTGACCTGATCCGAATCGATGGTTTCCCATTCAAGCAGGGCCTGGGTCATGGCTTCGACCTTGTCGCGATTTTCGGTCAGCAGCTTGCGCGCCAACGCATATTGTTCGTCGAGGATACGGCGGATTTCGGCATCGGCCTTTTGCTGGGTTGCCTCGGCAATCGGCTTCTGGAATCCATTGTCCTGCCCGGTTTCGACATAGACCATGGTACCAAGAGCGTCGGACATGCCATAACGCATGACCATCGAACGCGCGATGTTGGTGGCACGGGCGAAGTCGTTGGAAGCGCCGGTCGACATCTGGCCGACGAAAATCTCTTCGGCAATGCGGCCCCCGAACAGGATGGAAATCTCTTCCAGCATCTTGTCCTTGTAGCCGGAAATATTGTCGTGCTCAGGCAACTGCCAGGTCAGGCCAAGAGCCCAGCCGCGCGGCATGATGGTGACCTTGTGCACGGGATCGGCCTTCGGCAGCAACTTGGCGACGACGGCATGGCCCGATTCATGGAATGCCGTATTACGGCGTTCTTCTTCGCGCATGACCATCGACTTGCGTTCCGGACCCATGAAGATCTTGTCCTTGGCATCTTCAAAGTCCTGCATCTCGACCGTACGCTTGTTGCGGCGTGCCGCAAACAAGGCGGCTTCATTGACCAGATTGGCCAGGTCGGCGCCCGAGAATCCTGGTGTGCCGCGTGCGATGACGCTGGCTTCGACGTCGGTCGAAATCGGCACCTTGCGCATGTGGACATTAAGAATTTGTTCACGGCCGCGGATGTCAGGCAGGCCGACCGATACCTGGCGGTCGAATCGGCCTGGGCGCATCAACGCCTTGTCGAGCACGTCGGCACGGTTGGTGGCAGCCACCACGATCACGCCGGAATTGGGCTCAAAGCCATCCATTTCGACCAGCAATTGATTGAGCGTTTGCTCGCGTTCGTCATTACCGCCGCCGACACCGGCGCCGCGATGGCGGCCGACCGCGTCGATTTCGTCGATGAAGACGATGCACGGTGCGTGTTTCTTGGCGTTTTCGAACATGTCGCGCACGCGCGATGCGCCCACGCCGACAAACATTTCAACGAAATCGGAGCCGGAAATGGTGAAGAACGGGACCTTGGCTTCGCCGGCGATGGCACGTGCCAGCAGGGTCTTACCGGTTCCCGGTGGGCCGACCATCAACACGCCGCGCGGAATGCGACCGCCCAGCTTCTGAAATTTGGTTGGGTCGCGCAGGAAGTCAACCAGTTCGCTGACTTCTTCCTTGGCTTCGTCGCAACCGGCGA
This sequence comes from Burkholderiaceae bacterium, assembly GCA_036561005.1. GTDB lineage: Bacteria > Pseudomonadota > Gammaproteobacteria > Burkholderiales > Burkholderiaceae_D > PKWO01. Next base: position 42,486 of record DATBQE010000117.1, read on the forward strand.
CGTCGGCAAATGTCACGGCATTATTGGTTTCATCGAGCATGCGAGCCTTCGACTTGCCGAAGGAGAATGCGCCGCCCTTGCCGCCGCCCTGCATCTGGCGCATGAAGAACACCCACACGCCGATCAACAGCAGCATCGGGAACCAGGAAATGAAGATATCGGCCAGGAAGCCGCGTTCTTCAGGTGCCTTGTTGTCGAACTTGATGCCGGCATCGACCAATTGACCGATCAAGCCGCGGTCAAGAATGGTCAGGTTGGTCTTGACCTTCTTGTTGTCCTGCGTGCTCGTGGCAATAGCGACTGACGTGCCTTCCAGGACCACATCCTTGATTTGCTTGTTCTTGATCATGTCAAGGAACTCGGAATAGGCAATCTGCCGGGTGTCGCCGCCCGATAGCCCACGCCCGTCAAACTCCTTGAAGAGCATGAACAGCACCAGTACTACGACGCCCCAGATGGCGAACTTGGAAAACATGTTATTCACTAGAACTCCTTGGACACACGGAGTGCCCCTCTCTACTTGCCTCGATAAATGGATTCTACTCGCAATAAACGGCACTTGCTAGAATGGATGTGCGGCTAAGCCACTGAAAATCAAGGCGTAAGTTTGACTTATCTTTAACTTGTTGCCATTTTGCCGATGACTTGGTGATATATCAGGCGGGATTCTTCTGGCCTTTACCAAGCAAAAAGATTTCGGAAGACTTGTCGCGGCTTGCTTTTGGTTTCTTTTGCAACACAATTTTGAATTCACTACGGAAATTGTGCAGGATTTCATTGAAACCCGTGCCATTGAAACATTTGACCAGCAAGGCACCGTTCGGTTTCAAATGCAATCTGGAAAATTCTATTGCCAATTCGATTATATGTTCGACCCGGGCCGAATCGGTGATGGCGATGCCCGACAGGTTCGGCGCCATGTCGGACAAAACCAGATCAACCTTGCGCCCGGCCAAGACCTGCTCCAGTTGGCGCACGCTTTCCTCTTCGCGAAAATCGCCCAAAATGAAGTGAACGTCGGCGATCGGCTCCATGGGCAGCATGTCCAGCCCGATGATGGTGCCGTGAATCCCGCCGCCCGACTTGCCGGCCAGCTTGTTTCTCACATACTGCGACCAACTTCCCGGCGTGGAACCGAGATCGACGATCACCTGCCCCGGTTGGATCAAATGCTCGCTTTCGTCGATTTCCTTGAGCTTGTAGGCAGCGCGCGCGCGATAACCTTCTTTCTGGGCCAACTTGACGTAGGGGTCGTTGATATGGTCATGCAGCCAGTTTTTGTTTAATTTGTTCTTTGCCATTCGCGTAGAATACAGTCTTTAATAAAGATAATTTGGATAATTGCGCAGCAATCGCTTCACCACTCCATCCTGCATGCCAGAAGGAGGTCGGAGGAGAGAGAGTGCCGGGAATCGGCGCTCATCCATCTGCGAAAAAGGAAACCCCATGTCAAAACTCACCGCCGCCGAGCGCAGCACCCTGCGCGCCGAAGCGCACGCCCTGAGCCCCGTAGTCATCATCGGCGAAGCCGGCCTCACAGACAGCGTGCTCAAGGAAATCGACGCCAGCATGAATGCGCACGGCCTGATCAAGGTGCGCGTTTTCGGCGACGACCGCGAAGCACGCGTTGCGATGTATGAAACCATCTGCGAAAAACTCGACGCGGCGCCGGTTCAGCACATCGGCAAATTGCTGGTCATGTACCGCGCCAAGAAGGAAGCGGAGAAGGAACGCAGTCCAACCAGGGGCAAGGGCATGCGCGAAGTCACTATCGTCAAGCCCAGCCCGAGCGGCACCAAACGCCCGTCGGTCACCAAGGTCATGGTCAAGGGCAACGAGCGCGTTACGCAAGGCGGCTCGATCAAGCGCGCCAAGCCGCGCCAGTCCAGCGCCAAGAAATCATCACTCGGCCGTTGATCAACGGCTGTTGAGCCTCAGGATCAAAGCCAGCCCCAACAGGCTGTTGACAAGGTAAAGGAAGCTTGCGGTGCCGTGCAAGACGCCGAACTCCAGCTTTGCTTCCGAGGCCAACACGCCTGCCGGCCCCGCTGCTTCGCGCAGTGCCGCCATGAACGGTTGCAGGCAGAAATAGCCGATCACCGTGCACACCACCATACCGACGATGAGATGCGTGCCGCGCCGCCGGTCTCGCTCCAGATCATTGCGCGAGCGGCGGTCCTGCCACATTTGCAGCACCAGCATTGCCAGCGCGCAGCCGAGCGACATCCACGCCTGCACGTGAAACAGGCTGCCGGCTATCGTGCCGGCCAGCGCGCGGTCGCTCAGGGTGGCAAACAAGGTCGGGGCCACAACGTAGCCAATTGTCCACAGGCTGCCGATCCAGAAGGTCGCAATCAAACGCCGGGTGCGGTCAATCCACACAGAGTTGCCGATCAAATGTAGCGCACTTCGAGGATTTCGTATTCGCGCACACCGGAAGGCGCCTGCACTCCTACGATATCGCCGGCCGATTTACCGATCAAGGCGCGCGCGATGGGCGAGGTGATCGATACCTTGGCCAGTTTCAGGTCCGCTTCGTCAGTGCCGACGATCTGGTAAGTGACTTTCTCGCCGGACTCCAGGTCTTCCAGGTCCACCGTGGAAGCAAATACCACGCGCCCTTCGGCGTCGAGCAGGGTCGGGTCGATGATTTGCGCCGCGCCGAGCTTGCCTTCGAGATCGGCAATGCGTCCCTCAATAAAGCTTTGACGCTCCTTGGCAGCATCGTATTCGGCGTTTTCCGACAGGTCGCCCTGGGCGCGCGCTTCGGCAATCGCATTGATCACCGCCGGACGCTCCTTGGTCTTCAACCTGATCAATTCTTCCTTCAACAATTCGGCGCCGTGCTTGGTAATGGGTACTGAGCTCATGTTATTTCTCTTGATAAGTGAAAACCACAGAGGTCGCAGAACGCCGGCGATTGCCGGCACGCTGCAAGCTCTGTGGTCAAATGCTTCTGTATGACTGGTTAGTATCGCACATTGACAGGCGCCAAACGAGCGGCGCCTGTCAAAACATCAGTGTAGAGTCTTATGGAGCCCTTGTAAATCGTACACATGGATTTCGTTCAAGTGCGCCATGCCCTCGACCGCCGCTTCCGCGCCGGCAATCGTGGTGTAAGTGGTCACCCTTGCCGCCAGTGCCGAAGTACGGATGGCACGTGAATCGACGATGGCGCTGCGCTTTTCCTCGACAGTGTTGATGACCAGGGCAATTTCATGGTTCTTGATCATGTCGACCACGTGCGGACGGCCTTCAACCATCTTGTTCACGGTCGTGACCGGAATCCCGGCGGCGGCGATGGCCGCAGCGGTGCCCTTGGTGGCCACCACGGAGAAGCCGATGTCGAGCAGATCCTTGGCCACCTGCACGGCACGCGGCTTGTCGCTGTTCTTAACAGAGAGAAACACCTTGCCGGAACGCGGCAGCTTGATGCTTGCGCCCATCTGCGATTTGACGAAGGCTTCGCCGAACGTTTTTCCGACACCCATCACTTCGCCGGTCGACTTCATTTCCGGACCGAGGATGGTATCGACGCCGGGGAATTTGACGAACGGAAATACGGCTTCCTTGACGCTGAAGTAGGACGGCACGACTTCGTTGAAGACGCCCTGGCTGTCGAGCGTCTGGCCGACCATGCAGCGCGCCGCAATCTTGGCCAGTTGCAAACCAGTGGCTTTCGATACATACGGCACAGTGCGCGAGGCGCGCGGGTTGACTTCCAGCACGAACACGACATCTTCAACCTTGCCGTCGACTTCTTTCTTCTGGATCGCAAACTGCACATTCATCAGGCCGATCACGTTCAAGCCCTTGGCCATCAGGGAAGTCTGACGCTTCAATTCGTCAATGGTCTGCTGCGACAGCGAGTAAGGCGGCAGCGAACAGGCCGAATCGCCCGAGTGCACGCCGGCCTGCTCGATATGTTCCATCACGCCGCCGATGAAGGTACGCTGGCCATCGGACAGGCAATCGACATCGACTTCGATCGCGTCATTCAGGAAGCGGTCGAGCAACACCGGGGAGTCATGCGATACCTTGACCGCTTCGCGCATGTAGCGCTCAAGATCGCGCTGCTCGTGGACGATTTCCATGGCGCGGCCGCCGAGCACGTAGGACGGACGCACCACCAGCGGATAGCCGATTTCCTGGGCCAGGCGCAAGGCATCTTCTTCCGTGCGCGCGGTGCGGTTGGGAGGCTGGCGCAAGCCCAGATCATGCAACAGCTTCTGGAAACGCTCGCGGTCTTCAGCGGCATCGATCATGTCCGGCGAGGTGCCGACGATGGGCACGCCATTGGCTTCGAGATCGAGTGCGAGCTTCAAAGGCGTCTGCCCGCCGTATTGCACGATCACGCCGTAGGGTTTTTCCTTGTCGACGATTTCCAGCACGTCTTCCAGCGTCAGCGGTTCGAAGTACAGGCGGTCGGATGTGTCGTAGTCGGTCGAGACGGTTTCCGGGTTGCAATTGACCATGATGGTCTCGTAGCCGTCTTCGCGCATCGCCAGCGCGGCGTGCACGCAGCAATAATCGAATTCGATACCCTGGCCGATGCGGTTTGGTCCGCCGCCCAAAACCATGATCTTCTTGCGCTCAGTCGGCTGCGATTCGCACTCTTCCTCATAGGTCGAGTACATGTAGGCGGTGTTCGTCGCGAATTCGGCCGCGCACGTGTCGACGCGCTTGTACACAGGACGCACGTTCAAGGCGATACGCTTTTCGCGCACCGCCTTGTCGGTCGTCTTCAACAACTTGGCCAGACGACGGTCGGCAAATCCCTTTTGCTTCAAGCGGAACAGCATGGTCTTGTCGAGCGAATCGAGCGACTGCGTCTCAAGCCACAATTCGATGTCGACGATTTCCTTGATCTGCACCAGGAACCACGGGTCGATATGCGTCAGTTGATGCACTTCCTCTAGGGTGAAGCCTTGGGCAAAGGCATCGCCGACGTACCAGATACGGTCCGGGCCGGGTTCGCCCAATTCCTCTTCAATGACTTCGCGGTCCTTGGTCTTTTCGTTCAGACCGTCGACGCCGACTTCGAGTCCGCGCAAGGCCTTCTGGAAAGATTCCTGGAACGTGCGGCCGATGGCCATCACCTCGCCGACCGATTTCATCTGCGTTGTCAGGTGGTTGTCGGCCGTCGGGAATTTTTCGAAAGCAAAACGTGGAATCTTGGTGACGACGTAATCGATACTGGGTTCGAACGATGCCGGTGTCGCGCCGCCGGTGATTTCGTTGCGCAATTCGTCGAGCGTGTAGCCCACAGCCAACTTTGCCGCAACCTTGGCAATCGGAAAACCGGTCGCCTTGGAAGCCAGCGCCGAAGAACGCGACACGCGCGGATTCATTTCGATGACGATCATGCGGCCGTCTGCCGGGTTGATCGAGAATTGCACGTTCGAGCCGCCGGTGTCGACGCCGATCTCGCGCAACACTGCCAGCGAGGCATTGCGCATGATCTGGTATTCCTTGTCGGTCAGCGTTTGCGCCGGGGCGACGGTGATCGAGTCGCCAGTATGCACGCCCATCGGGTCGAGGTTTTCGATCGAGCAGACGATGATGCAATTGTCTTTCTTGTCGCGCACGACTTCCATCTCGAACTCTTTCCACCCGATCAGCGATTCCTCGATCAGCAGTTCGGAGGTGGGCGACGCTTCCAGGCCGCGCTTGCAGATGGTTTCGAATTCTTCAGCGTTGTAGGCAATGCCGCCGCCGGTGCCGCCCATGGTGAAGGAGGGACGGATGATGACCGGGAAGCCCAATTCTTTCTGCACAGCCCACGATTCGTCCATCGAGTGCGCCACGCCCGAGCGTGCCGAACCGAGGCCGATCTTGGTCATCGCGTCCTTGAACTTGGAGCGGTCTTCGGCCTTGTCGATGGCTTCCGGCGAGGCGCCGATCAGTTCACACTTGTATTTGTCGAGCACGCCGTTGTTGAACAGGTCGAGCGCGCAATTCAAGGCAGTCTGTCCGCCCATGGTCGGCAGGATCGCGTCAGGGCGTTCCTTGTCGATGATGCGTTCAAGCACCTGCCAGGTGATCGGCTCGATGTAGGTGACGTCGGCCATTTCCGGGTCGGTCATGATGGTGGCCGGATTACTGTTGACCAGGATGACGCGGTAGCCTTCTTCGCGCAGGGCCTTGCAGGCCTGGGCGCCGGAATAATCGAATTCGCAGGCCTGGCCGATGATGATGGGGCCGGCGCCGATGATCAGGATACTTTTCAGGTCGCTACGTTTAGGCATTTTATTGATTCTCCACTGTTGCCCGCGACGCAGGAGACGAACCCGCAGACTGCTTCATGAGGCTGATAAAACGATCGAACAAAGGGGCAATGTCGTGCGGACCGGGCGAGGCTTCCGGGTGACCCTGGAAGCAGAAAGCCGGTTTGTCGGTGCGGGCAAAGCCCTGCAGCGAACCGTCGAACAGCGAGACATGCGTGACGCGGCAATTGGCCGGCAAGGTGGCCGCATCGACGGCAAAGCCGTGATTCTGCGAGGTGATCAACACCTGCTTGGTGTCGAGGTCTTGCACCGGGTGGTTGGCACCGTGGTGGCCGAACTTCATCTTGAGCGTTTTTGCGCCGGAAGCCAATGCCATGATCTGGTGGCCCAGGCAGATGCCGAAGGTGGGTATGCCACGCTCAATCAATTCGCGGGTGGCGGCAATCGCATAGTCGCAGGGCTCGGGGTCGCCGGGGCCGTTCGAGAGAAAGATGCCGTCAGGATTCAAGGCCAACGCGTCGGCCGCGCTCGATTGCGCCGGTAACACTGTTACCTTGCAGCCGCGTTGGGCCAGCATGCGCAGGATGTTGTACTTGACGCCGTAATCGAAGGCCACGACGTGGAATTGCGGATTGGTCTGCTGGCCATAGCCCGCGCCCAGTTTCCACTCGGTCTGGCTCCAGCTATAGGCCTGCTTGGCCGATACCACCTTGGCCAGATCCATGCCGGCCAGGCCGGGAAAGGCGCGCGCCAGCTTCAGCGCTTCTTCGGCCGTGGCGTGAGAACCAGCCACGATGGCGCCGCCCTGCGCACCTTTTTCGCGCAGGATGCGCGTCAGTTTGCGCGTGTCGATGCCGGCGATGGCAACGATGTTTTCATCTTTCAGATAGTCCGATAGGCTTTGTTCGGAGCGGAAATTCGATACCATCAAGGGCAAATCCTTGATGATCAACCCTGCCGCATGCACGCGTGAGGATTCAACGTCTTCGCGGTTGATGCCGGTATTGCCGATATGGGGATAGGTCAGCGTGACGATTTGGTGGCTGTAGCTGGGATCGGTCAGGATTTCCTGATAACCGGTCATGGCGGTGTTGAACACCACTTCGCCGACCGTATGCCCGCTGGCACCGATTGCGATGCCATGAAAAATCGACCCGTCTGCTAGCGCTAGTATGGCCGGAACGGTGTGGCCAGAAAGAAATGGCGGCAAGGGGTAACTCCTGTGTAGTTACCGCCGCGCCAGTGACCAATACTGCGCGCCAGAGCAACCCTCGTTTTTCCGCGTCTGCCGGCCGATCATCGACAAATATCGACTGAGGCAACGCCTGAAGTGTGCTTGAGGGTCCGTAAGGACGAATGGGATTATGGTATGCGCTACGGCGGAAATAAAATTGGCTAAACCGTAGAATTATAGCGCAAATTACCCCCTTCTGGCAAATCGACTGCGCTTGCCTCTGCCGGGGCGGCCTATTGCGTGGCTGGTACGCGAGGGCAATATAATTATTACATTGGCAATCAAACGCGCCGCCATTGCGCGGGCGAGACGCGATCAACGGAAATTTCCACGTGCATTTGCAACAGTTCGATACATCTTGGCACAAACGGTTGCACGAAGCTGCGTTATAAAGATGCCTACAGGTCAATTCCAATTTCCATCGTCGAGGAATAGCGCATGAGCCATCGCTATCGCTTGCATCGCCCCACGATTGTTGTCATTTCGCTTGCCATCATGCTGAGCGGCTTGGCAGGCTGTGGAGGTAACGACAACAATGCTTCCTTATCCGCTGCGGCAAATGCCAAGCGTATCGTGCCGCAACGCAAGGCGTCGGCCAATGACTACCGCGACGTTGTGCAGGATTTGTATGTTGCCTACTTCGGGCGCCCGGCCGACCCCGGCGGATTGAGCAATTTCGAGAATGCCTTGCTGTCGGCGGGCGCACCCGGTGACTTGCAGGGACTGGCGGGCGCCTACGCCACAAATGGCAGCGTGCGTAGCCTGATCGACAGCTTCGGCAGCAGCAAGGAATCGCAAACACTGTACGGCTCGAGCAGTACCAGCGGCTTCGTCACGGCCGTGTTCGAGCATGTGCTGGGCCGCGCACCGCAATCCGGCGGGCTCGCCTACTGGAGCAATGCCATTGACAGCGGTTCCCTGAGCGTGGGGAATGCGGCGCTTTCAATTATGGCGGGAGCTGAAACCAATACGACACAGCAAGGCTTGCTCGACGCACAACTGATCGCCAATCGCATTGCCGCAGCAGAAAGCTTTACGGCACAAGTGTCGAGTCAAAATGCCGTGTCCGCTTACAGCGGCAGCGCAGCGGCTGCTACGGCGCGCGCCATGCTGGCCGAGGTCAATGCCACGACCGTCAGCACCAATTTCACCTCCACCATCAATGCCACGGTGACGGCTTTGGCAAATACGGTAAGCGGCTCGGCACCCGGCCCGAGCCCAATGAGCGGTTCGGCCGCAACCTGGACTGCCACCAACAACAGCCTGTGCACAACACTTGCCCCCTACTATTGGGAAATCGGCAATCATTCCGGCGCCGCCATCAGCGGTTCTGTCAACGGCAGCAGTTCGTCAAGCCCCGTGACGGCGGCCACCGTTTTTTCGATTGCGTCTGCCTCAAAGTGGATATACAGCACGGCCGCTGTACAGATGCGCGGCACAGTGTCACAAATTACCAGTGCGGACATCGATTTTCTGCATTTCACCAGCGGCTACACTTACATGGGCAATTTCGCGCAGGGCAGTCCCGAGTGTCCGCAGACCGGGACGGTCAATCAATGTCTGCAGCAAGGCAGCCCCGCCTACAACATGCAGAATCCGCGCACCGTCGGGGTGTTCGATTACGACAGTGGCCACATGGAAAATCACGCCGGCCAGAATGGCTTGGGCAACGACGGCGTGCGTCTGCTGCAAAGCGCGATGCAGCAGCAGATTGGCACCGATATCAACATCGCCTATTCCCAGCCTTTGCTGGCGGGCGGCATTTACACCACGGCCAAGGACTATGCGCTGTTCCTGCGCAAGATCCTCAATGGACAACTGGTGATGCATGACGCGCTCGGCACCAGCCCGGTATGCACCTCCATGCGCGCGCCGTGCAATTCCGCATACAGCCCGATTCCCGAGGCCTGGCACTATTCGCTCGGGCATTGGGTGGAGGACGATCCCGCCACCTACGGTGACGGCAGTTTCAGTAGTGCCGGCGCATTCGGTTTTTATCCGTGGATAGAGGCGAGCAAGACATACTACGGCATGATCTCGCGCGAAGACCAAAGCAGTGCCGCCAGCGGCGAACAAGGCGGCTATGCCTCAGCCCAGTGCGGGCGCCTGGTCCGCCATGCGTGGATGACAGGCGTCAACCAGGGCGACAGCCTGCCGGATCTGCCGGCCGGTTCGTAATCTGCCTAGTGAACTTACCTACCTGAATAACTCAAGGGGCATTTACTACCGCCCTCATCGGATCGCCTCCCGCCCCCCTCTCCCCTGCATCCCTAAAGGGAGGAGCCACGCGCCTGCGGGCGAGGGGAGATTCGTGTCCTAAATGGTTACTAACCATTTAGGAAAATTTCAAATGGCGGCGATGCCGGCCTTGGCAATCTGCACGTCTTCCGACGACTTGACGCCCGAAACGCCCACCGCGCCGACGCATTGCCCGTCAACCATAATCGGTACGCCGCCTTCGAGCATGCCTTCGAGTTCCGGCGCGGTGATGAACGAGAAGCGCCCATTGTTGATCATGTCTTCATACGCTTTCGACTCGCGGCGTCCGAGTGCGGCCGTCTTGGCCTTGGCCGGCGCAATTTTCGCTGAAATGGGCGCTGCGCCGTCCAGCCTTTGCAGCCACAACAGGTGTCCGCCGTCGTCGACGATGGAAATGGTGACGGCCCAATGATTGGCTTTGGCTTCCGCCTCTGCTGCGGCAGCAATCTTTTTCAGGTCGTCGAGCGTTAAGGTTTGTTTGGTTTGCATGGTGGCCCCTTGTCGATAAAGACGAGATTGTACGTCAGGTCGCGCTTGCCAACAGATCCGGATCCGACCGCCGAGCGGGCATTGCCTACTCGCTGCCGTCTGCGAACTCCACATCGGCAATCCAGTTTTGCCGGCGGCGCGCAATGCGTGCCGCTTCGCTCTCGCCGTCGAAATTCGCCGATGCATGGCGGAAAACCAAAGGAGTAGTCTCCTGAAACGCGTTGACGTTGACCACTGCGTGGAGCCTGCCGTCGATGCGACTTGTCACGACGGGCACATCGCCGCAGTCGCTGCAAATATGAAATTGCGCCGTCTCGGTTGCAAATGTGTGGTTGGCAACCTTGCCGGGATCCCTGAGCATCACTTTGAGTGAACCGGAAGGATAGGAGGTCCACACCCCATCATGCGTCGTGCAAAACGAACAGGAGCAGGTTCGCGCGGGCAATTCAGCCGGCGCCGGCAGCAAAGTCAAAGCCAAAGAAATGTTGCCGCAACGGCAGGAACCGGAAATTATCATGTTGGAATCCGTTTCAAAGCGAATGTATCTGCCAACACCTGCCCTCAGCGCCGCCCCTGCTGCAGCATCAAGTCCACCAGCGGCTGCAACTCTGCGGACAGCTTGCTCAGGTGCGGCAGCACCTGATCCTGCTTGCCGTCCTTGAGCCATTGCAGCAGCGTAGGCACATCGGGCATTTCCTCTGCGGCAGCAGGCTCGGCAATCAAGCCCGGCGCAGCAGGCTTGTCGTGCCCGAGCCTGAAGGCTTCTTCCTCTTCATACCCGACCACGCCGGACAGGGCGTGGTCCATGCCCAGTGCCGCGCGCCGCTTGGCCACGGCGCGCAGTTCGGCCAGTTGCGGTTGCACGCCGCTTTGGCCGTCTGGCGCCGGCCACGCAGCCATACCGCAGCAGGCGACGAAGCTGATGCGTTCATTCCTGATCAGATTGGCGTTGGCCACGGCATGGCAAATGCGCTGCGCAAAGTTACGCGCGGAATCCGAATGAATGGTGCCTGTGGCCAACGTGAAGTCGGACTCGCCGGTGCGCGCGACACAGTCCGTCTGGCGCACGGTACCGTGCAGCAACTGGCCGATTGCATGCACCACGGTCGAAGGCGGTGTTGCCGGATAGCCTTCGAGGCCGGAATGCTTGAGGCCGACGCAGACGTTGAGGATGACAAAATTCTTGCGGTACTTGAAAGCGTTGTCGAGCATGACTTCGGCTTGCGCAAACAACTGCTCGGGCGTCGGCAAGACCACGCTCGTGTCGAGCGCACCTTGCTGCACCATGTTTTCCAGGCTCAGTTCGAATTCGCGCTGCGTATTGACCAGCTTGGACAAAATGTCGAGGCGCGACAGCAATTGCGCCGTGCCGATGCCTTTGGTGATCAAGTCGGTTGCGCCGGCTGCCTTGGCCCGGTCGCGCTCGGTCGCTTCGTCGCTGCCGGAAACCACCACCACCGGCAAGTTGCGTATGCGGCTGATCTTGGATTGGCGGATGCGCTGCAACAAGCCGTAGCCGTCGAGCTTGGGCATGGTCAGGTCGGTGATCACGACGCGGATGCTGGGGTCGATCAACAGGGTTTCCCATGCCTCTTCCCCGTCAAGCGCTTCGCGAAATTCGAACATGCCTTCGATGCGCTTGATCAACGTCGCGCGGACGATGCGCGAATCGTCTGCGATCAACACACGCGGTTTTACCGGGATATCACCTGAAGTCATCTGGGCTCGTCTATCGGACTCTCTTGGGGGTCTGTGTTTTTATTTGCTTGGCTAATTTGCCGCATTGCTGCAGGTCTGCATTCCGCATGGCAAGTCTAACCACATAAGCATACCTCCACCCGATAAATTTTGACAGGTCCCTATACTTTCGCTTACATTGCACAATTGCGCCGAAAGAAAATTGACATGATGACAAGATTCAACGCGTATCGTCCGCTGCTCTCATTGTTGCTTGCCGCGCTCGCTGCAAGTGCCTTGCCGAATACGGCACGCGCTGAAACGCTGCTTCCCGTGCACCCGCCTGTGGCGCCGGAACTCGCGCCTGCGGCGCAAGCCAATTCTCCCGATGCGCCAAAGTCTGCCTTGAACCGGCTTGCCGATTTCACCAACCATGCATCGCAATTGGCCGTGCAGGCTGTCAGCATGCTCGGCATCCACTACAAGTATGGCGGCACCAGCCCGGAGAACGGCATGGATTGCAGCGGCCTGGTGCGTTATGTGTTCAAGGAAGCGTGGGGCACCAACTTGCCGCGCACGTCGGCCGAGATCAGCCATGTCGGGCAGCGCGTGAATCCGAACGATTTGCAACCGGGCGATCTGGTGTTCTATAACACCTTGCGGCGCGGCTTTTCACACGTCGGCATCTACCTGGGTGACAATAAATTCATCCACTCGCCGTCAGCCGGTGGCCAGGTGCGCATAGAAAGCATGGACCTGAGTTACTGGAAAAGGCGCTTCAATGGCGCGCGCCGTATCGACGGGCCGGACGGACAAAGCAGTATTCAATAAGATTGCGCGTATTTCGCAGGCACGGCTATTGTGCGCGCATCGCTTCCAATTTTCGTTTAATCTCTGGCATCAAGGCGGTAGTAGCCTGTTCTCCAGCCAACACCGCCAAATTCCTGCCATTGAAATCGCTGCCCTTCATGGCACCAAGGCTTGGCTGGATAACAATGTCTGCTTCCTTCAATTCATAGCGATTGATGCTGTGTCCCATGATGGCAAAGGTTTGTAGCAGTACTTCCAACGAGCTGCCTGCCGCCTGGGCGTCCGGCTGCGCCGAAATATTCACCGCAATCACGAAATCGGCTCCCATCTGGCGGGCAAAACTGACCGGCACCGGCGCTGTCAGGCCACCGTCGACATAATTGCGGTCACCAATTGCAACCGGCTGAAATACGCCGGGAACCGCAGACGATGCGCGCACAGCGAGACCGGTATTGCCGCGCTGGAACAGCACAGGCAAGCCCGTATGCAAGTCGGTTGCCACCGCGCCGAACGGAATCTTCATTTTTTCCAACGGCAGGTTATTGACCGCCTTGTTGACGTAACTCTGTAGCGCTTCGCCTTTCAGCACGCCGCTGGTTTTGGCGAAAAAAGGCACCGACCAGTCGGAAATGGCAGCCTCGTCCATGTCGAGCGCGAGGCGGTTCAACGCATAACCATTGTTGCCGGCGGCATACATGGCGCCGACCAGGCTCCCCGCACTGGTGCCGACGACCACGTCCGGATAGATGCCTTGCGCCTCCAGCGCCTTGATCACGCCAATATGGGCGAAACCGCGTGCCGCCCCGCCCCCGAGCGCGAGACCGATCTTGATCTTGCGCGGCGCCTTGGGCTGAACCGGTTGAGCCACCACGGCCGGCACATCGATGGGCTTGGTTGGTGCTGTGGGTGTCGTACATGCGCCAAGCAGGAAGCCGACGCTCAGCGATCCGGCGAACAGGACACTGCGGAAACTGGAAAAAAAGCGGGAACGGCTGAAGGCACAATTTGCGCGCATGGAGGATAGGCTCACTTTGATACGTCGACGACGCGTGAATTTTAGCCTATCTTGCCACCGTTCAAGCCGGAAACGCCAAAATGAACCTGAAAGCTAGTGTCCTGAGTCATTGATTCGTCGACTAAATATGCCGAAATCTGCCCAATATGGCGTCACAAATGTGCGCAAGGCTCCAGCCTTGCTGTGCTTTGTTCCTGGTCTTGGGCAGATTTCGACACATTTATTTGTTCAACGAATCAATGACTCAGGACACTAGCAATTGGCTACACAAATCAGCCCGCAGCCAATATCTCGCTATTGGCCTCGGCGATTTCGGGCGCGATGGCGGTCATCGGGAAGGTGACGATGAAAGTGCTGCCCTGCTCGGGCTTCGATTCGATGGACAAGACGGCATCATGGCGCAACAACACATGCTTGACGATCGCCAACCCCAGGCCGGTACCCTGCGTTTCACGCGAGCGGCTCTTGTCGACGCGATAGAAGCGCTCGGTCAGGCGGGAAATATGTTCGGCCTGAATGCCGATACCGTTGTCTTGTACCGCAAACTGCGGGCCGGTCGGGCTCATGCGCCACGATATTTTGATCGTACCGCCTTCGGGCGTGTAACGGACCGCATTCGACACCAGGTTGCCGAAGGCGCTGCGCAACTCTTCGGTGCTGCCCTTGATGTCCGGGCAATCCGCGGCCACGGTAATGGTTTGGCGCCCGGCCGACAGGGCCTTGGCCTCTTCGGTAATCTTGTCGAGCAAGGGCCCGATCGCGACACGTTCGGGCCGTAGCGGGTAATCGATCGATTCCAGACGGGTCAAGGTCAGCATGTCCTCGACCAGATTTTGCATGCGGTGGCCCTGCTCGCTCATCAACTTCAGGTGCGCGGCCCGCGTAGCAGGGTCTAGATTGCTTTGCGAGGAAGCGATTTCCAGGAAACCGTTGATCACGGTCAGGGGCGTGCGCAACTCGTGCGAGGCATTGGCGATGAAGTCGCGCCGCATCATCTCAATGCGTTCGGACTCCGTCACGTCGTGCGTGACCAGAATCTGGCGCCGGTTTTCGAACGGAATGATCTGTACGAACAGTTTGCGATCGCGCAAGCTCAAGGTGATCGGGTTTTCATAACGGCCAAGGATGATGTAATCCATGAAATCCGGATTGCGGATCAGGTTGGTCACACGCATGCCCTTGTCGCGGCTGTTCTTAAGGCCGAGATGGCGCTCGGCCGCCGGATTGCACCATTCGAGAAACAGCACATCGTCCATGATGACCACGCCATCGGGCAGCAGGCTCATGGCCTGGCGGAAGCGGGCCAGCCATTCGGAGAGTTCGGTGCGATTTTTTTCGTCGTCGCGGCGCAGGCGGTACAGACGCGAAAATATATCCGTCCAGGCGCCCCACCCGTCCGGCAGTTTTTCGCTTTCCGGATTGTCGAGCCAACCGGACAGGCGGAACAGGTAATGCAACTGGACGATCACCATCAGGCAGGCGCCACCCAGGCCCGCACCGAGACCCACGACAGGGCCGAAGAAGAAAGACAGGATCAAGGCTCCAACCAGCAACAGCGACATGCGCAGCGCTGCAGGAACCCAAAACAACAAATGCGGACTCATAGGTCTATAAAGTTAGGGCGCACCGGAAGCGCATGGCTTCACGGTATCAACGCAAGGGGCAAAAGCCAAGTCGGCGTGCGGCGCAAACAAGACGGCCTGCTTCAATAAGAAAACCGTCTCACTTCTCCGATAGCATATACCCAACGCTGCGCACCGTCTTGATCAGGTATTCCGCTTCCTTCAATGCTTTGCGCAAACGCAACACATGGACGTCGACGGTCCGCTCCTCGATCACGACGTGATCGCCCCAGACCTTGTCGAGCAACTGGCTGCGCGAAAAGACCCGGTCGGGGTGGGCCAGGAAGAATTTCAGCAGTTTGAACTCGGCGTGGCCAATGTCGATCTTCTGCTCGCTGATGCTCACGTTGCAACTGACCGGATCGAGCTTGACGACCCCGGCCGACATCATGCTCTGGGCATGCTCAGGGGTCTTGCGCCGCAACAACGCGTTGATGCGTGCCGTCAGTTCGCGCGGCGAGAACGGCTTGGTGACGTAGTCGTCGGCGCCGTTGTCGAGGCCGGCTATCTTGTCCTCTTCCATGCTTTTTGCGGTCAGCATGATCACCGGCAAATCGTTGAACTGACGGTCGCTGCGCAGACGCGACAACAGGCGCAGGCCGGTTTGGTCCGGCAGCATCCAGTCGAGCAGGATCAGGTGCGGCGTGCGGCGCTGGATGAACTCCCATGCATCGTTCACGTTATGCACGGCAATCGGGTTCCAGCCTGCTTCCTTGAGTGTGAAACAAACCAGTTCGACGATGGCCGGTTCGTCTTCGACGACGAGGATGGTGGTCTTGTCTGTTGCCATGATCAACTCTGCGGTTCCTGCTTACCAGCGGCATTGGCGGCGTTGGCCGCAGCATAGCCGGTATGCCGGATATCCTTGCCTTCGACAACATAAACGACATATTCGGCTATGTTCTTGCAATGGTCGCCAATGCGCTCGATCGCCTTCGCCACCCACAAGGTGTCGAGGGCGGCGGAAATTGTGCGCGGGTCTTCCATCATGAAGGTGATCATGTTGCGCATGATGGAACGAAATTCGTGGTCGACGATTTCGTCCTGCGCAATGATCTTGATCGCCTGCTGGCCGTCGAGGCGGGCAAAGGCGTCGAGCGCGTCGCGCAGCATATTGCCTGTCGACGACGCCATCACACGGATTGTGCCGTATTGGTTGATGGTTGTGACGCCGCGCTCCTGAATATTCTTGGCGGCGCGCGCGATCTTGGTGGCTTCGTCGCCGATGCGTTCGAGATCGGTGATCACCTTGATGGTTGCCATGACCGTGCGCAAATCGTTGGCGGCCGGCTGGCGGCGCACAATCAAATGGCTGCAGGCGTCGTCCAGGGTCACTTCAAGGCGATTGACGTTTTCGTCGGCCTTGATGATTTGCTCGGCCTGTTCGATGTCGCCGCTGCGGAAGCAGGCAACCGCATCGGAAAACTGACTTTCCACCAACCCTCCCATCAGAAGAACCTTGGAACGTATATCTTCCAGGTCCTGGTCATACTGCTTTGATGAGTGCACGCCTGTCATCAGGATTCTCCTTGGTTACTGTCTTGTTTATTTGTATCTTTGCGCATGAAAGCCCGACTGGAAATTAACCGAAACGTCCGGTGATGTAGTCTTGCGTTTCCTTCTTGTCCGGATTCATGAAAATCTGGTCGGTTTCGCCGAACTCGACCAGTTCGCCGAGATACATGTAGGCGGTGTAGTCGGAACAACGCGCGGCCTGCTGCATGTTGTGCGTCACGATGACAATCGTATAGTCGCCCTTCAGTTCGCTGATCAATTCCTCGATCTTGGAAGTCGAGATCGGATCGAGCGCCGAGGTCGGCTCATCGAGCAGCAACACGTCAGGCTTGACCGCCACGCCGCGCGCAATGCACAGGCGCTGCTGTTGGCCGCCCGAGAGCCCGAGACCGCTCTTGTGCAGTTTGTCCTTCACTTCGGTCCACAACGCGGCCTTGTTCAGCGCCCATTCGACGCGCTCGTCCATTTCACCCTTGGGCAGGTTTTCGTACAAACGCACGCCGAATGCAATGTTGTCATACACCGTCATCGGGAACGGCGTGGGTTTCTGGAACACCATGCCGACCTTGGCGCGCAACATGTTTACGTCTTGTCCCGGGTCGAGGATGTTGTGGCCGTTGTAGATGATCTTGCCTTCGGCGCGCTGGCCGGGGTAAAGATCGTACATCCGATTGAGAGTACGCAACAGGGTCGACTTGCCGCAACCGGAAGGGCCGATGAAAGCTGTCACCTTCTTGTCGTGTATCTTGAGGTTGATATGCTTCAAGCCCTGGAAATTCCCGTAGAAAAAATTCAGGCCGGAAATTTCTATCGTCGTTTTGTTTTCGGAATTCACAGGAAGTGGATTGGACATGTCGATCATTGGAAAGAATTAACCCGGAACCTTCTGTGTGGACAGAAGACGCGAAACGATATTGAGAGCCAGGACACTGAACGTTATCAGCAAGGCGGCACCCCAGCCGAGGTTGATCCAATTGTCGTTCGCGCTCATGGTAAATTGCGCGATCACGAGCGGCAGATTGGCCATAGCCTTGTTCATGTCGGTACTGAAAAACTGGTTGCCGAAGGCGGTAAAAAGCAACGGTGCAGTCTCGCCGGAAATACGCGCCACCGCCAGCAGCACGCCGGTCATGACGCCCGCTTTAACGGCGCGCAGGCGCACCATGGTGGCAACCTTCCAGCGCGGCGCGCCGAGCGCGAAGGCCGCTTCGCGCAGGCTGGTGGGCACCAGGTTGAGCATGTTGTCGGTGGTGCGCACAATGACCGGAATGGCAATCAGCGATATGGCGAAGCTGCCTGCCCAACCGGAGAAATGGTGCACGTTCGCGACGTAGATCGCATACACGAACAGGCCGATTACGATGGACGGCGCCGACAACATGATGTCGGTGACGAAGCGCGTGATCTTGGCCAGCCAGCTTTGTTCGCCGTATTCGGCGAGGTAAATGCCGGCCAGGATGCCGATCGGCGTGCTGACCAGGGTGCCGACGCCAACCATCAACAGGCTGCCGACAATCGCGTTGATCAGGCCACCGCCCGGCGTATCCGGGCCGGGCGTTGTCTTGATGAACATGTCGAGATTGACAGCGCCAAGTCCCTTGACCAACAGCAGAATCAGAATCCAGAACAGGAAACCGATACCAACCACCATAGCAAGGAAGGACAGGCTGATGCCGATGCGGTGTACCCAAAGGCGCTTGCGGTAGATAGGATTCATCATTTCACGCCCTCGCGACGCGCCATCATGATCAGCATCAATTTAGCCGCCGACAACACGATAAACGTCAGAATAAAAAGTATCAGGCCCAGTGTCAGCAGGGATGACACATGCAATGCCGTGTCTGCCTCGCCGAATTCGTTGGCCAGCAGGGAAGCAATGCTGTTGCCGGGGGCGAACAGCGACCAGGAAAGCTGGTTGGCATTGCCGATGACAAAGGTAACCGCCATGGTTTCACCGAGTGCACGCCCGAGGCCCAGCATGGCGCCGCCGACGACGCCGATTTTGGTATATGGCAGCACCACCTTGCGCACCACTTCCCAGCGTGTGCAACCCAGCGCATAGGCCGATTCCTTGAGCACGGCCGGCACCACTTCAAACACGTCGCGCATGACCGAGGCGATGAACGGAATCACCATGATGGACAAGACCAGGCCGGCGGTCAACACGCCGATGCCCATGGTCGGCCCTGTGAACAATTTGCCGATGAAGGGCACGTGGCCAAGCGTGTGCGCCATCAGAGGTTCGAGGTAAGTTGCGCAAAACGGCGCAAAGGCCGTGATGCCCCACATGCCGTAGATGATGCTGGGGATGCCGGCCAGCAGTTCGACCGCAGTGCCCATCGGGCGGCGCAGCCAGGCCGGACAGATTTCTGTCAGGAACAGGGCAATGCCGAAGCTGATCGGGAAGGCAATGATCAGCGCAATAAAGGAAGTGACAAGGGTACCGACGATGGCGATCAGTGCGCCATACTTCTCGTTGACCGGGTCCCATTCTGCGGTGGTGAAGAAACGCCAGCCGAATTCGTGCAGCGCCGGCATGGAGCTGATGATCAGTGAAATGATGATACCGGCGAGCACCAACAGCACGCTCAGCGCGAATATCAGCGTCACTTTATGGAAAATGAAATCCTGGATGCGCTGCATGCGCATCGTCGCGAGCAGCGCATGGTGCTCGGGCGACGCGGCAACTGTATTTTGATTGGAATCCACGGCGGGCGTCGCTATCGAAGAAATGTTGGCACTCATAGGCAGACACTAACAAGGCTGAACGGGCCGCCTCCAAAACCTCACCTTGCGGTGAAGTGGAGCGCGACCCGGTTACTACCAATCAATCGGAAAAGCCCATCAAGCGAAAACGTAGCGTAACTGGGCTCTCTAGGAATCGTAGCGAGCGGCCCAATGTCGGATCGAGAAGCGCAGCTGTACGACTGTACAGCGAGCATCGCAGGTTCGAGATTGGACCGCGCAGTAGATTCATAGAGTTGCCGAATTACCAAATTGCTTTGCCTGAAGTGTCCTTGATTTGCGTCTTCCAGGAATCCTGCACCAGCTTGATGACTGGAGCCGGCATCGGCACGTAATCCAGATCAACTGCCATGGCAGTACCGTTCTTGTAAGACCAGTCGAAGAACTTCAGCACTTCCTTGGCATTGGCTGCGTTGGCTTCACTCTTGTGCATCAGAATGAAGGTTGCGCCGGTGATCGGCCAGCTGGCCTTGCCTGCCTGGTCGGTCAACACAACGGCGAAGCCCGGTGTCTTGGCCCAATCGGCGCCGGCGGCGGCGGACTTGAAGCTCTCTTCAGTCGGTTCGACGAACTGGCCGTCATGATTCTTCAACTGCGCGTATTCCATCTTGTTCTTCTTGGCATACGCATATTCCACATAGCCGATCGAACCCTTGATGTGCGTCACATTTGAAGCGACGCCTTCGTTACCCTTGCCGCCCACGCCAACCGGCCATTTGACTGCGGTACCTGCGCCAACGGCGGTCTTGAACTCGGCATTGGCCTTCGACAGATAGTCGGTGAACAGGAAGGATGTGCCCGAACCGTCGGCGCGATGCACGACGGTGATTTCGGTATCAGGCAGAGCCAGGCCGGGGTTGAGTTCGGTGATTTCCTTGGCATTCCACTTGGTGATCTTGCCGAGATAAATGCCGGCAACCACGTCGCCGGTCAACTTCATCTGGCCGGCCTTGACGTTGTCGAGGTTGACCACAGGCACGACGCCGCCCATGACCATCGGGAATTGGACGAGGCCGTCGGCATCGAGTTCATCTGCCTTGAGCGGCATGTCGGATGCACCGAAGTCAACAGTCTTTGCCTTGATTTGCTTGATGCCGCCGCCGGAACCAATCGCCTGATAGTTCAGGCCATTGCCGGTTGCTGCTTTATAGGATTCCGCCCATTTGGCGTACACTGGAGCCGGGAATGTCGCGCCCGCGCCAGTCATGTCCGCTGCCATTGCCGAGCTTGCGGCAAATGTGACAGCAATTGTGATTGCCTGCAAAATTTGATTCAGTCGCATTGTGATTCTCCCAGTTGGACCAGTGAACTCGAATGCTGCGAACTGTAACGAAGATTTATGACATGATTATGACGGAGCGCAAATTCCTGTCACAAACCAAGAATAATTCACAATTTCCTGTCATCAAGCTGTCATAAACACGATTTACACTGCAATACACTCGGATTTGATCGTTTGGCATCATAAAATAGGCAGATGAATAAGAAAAACGACTCCCGCAGTCATCCCGACCTGACAGTATCCAAAAGCAGCGTTTACCTGAACCGCGAATTATCGCAACTCGCGTTTAATCGGCGTGTCTTGAGTCAGGCAGAAGATTCATCCGTTCCGTTATTGGAGCGCTTACGCTACTTATGTATCGTCAGCAACAATCTTGATGAATTTTTCGAGGTGCGCATTGCCAGCTTGCTCGCGCAAGGCCGGCTTGACGGTGAGCCGAAGGAAAGTCCCCTGCTCGTCGCTGCGCTGGAACGTACCAGCCTTGAATGCCACGAGGTTGTCAAACGGCAATATTCCATATTGAATGACGAAATCCTGCCGCAGTTGTCCGCACAGGGAATTCACCTGTTGCGGCATCAGGATCGTAATGATGCCCAACGGGCATGGGTCAAATCCTATTTCGACCGCGAAGTCCGCCCGCTGCTGACACCGATCGGCCTTGATCCGGCGCATCCGTTTCCACAGGTGGTTAACAAGAGCCTCAATTTCATCGTCGAACTTTCCGGCAAGGATGCATTCGGACGCGGCACGGCGATTGCCATCGTCAAGGCGCCGCGCGTGTTGCCGCGGGTTATCCAGTTGCCTGAATCGCTATCCAAAAATGGCGTGTCGTTCTGCCTGCTCTCTTCCGTGATCCACGCCCACATCGCCGACATGTTTACCGGGCGCGAATTGCTGGCTTACTCGCAATTCCGTGTCACGCGCAACAGCGACCTGTGGGTGGATGAAGAAGAAGTCAAGAACCTGCGCCAGGCCCTGCAGGGCGAATTGCAAAGCCGGCAATTCGGCGTGGCCGTGCGCCTGGAAGTGGCGAAGAATTGCCCGCCGCACCTGGCGAAGTTCTTGCTCCAACAATTTTCGATCGATGAAAACCGCCTGTATGCGGTCGACGGACCGGTCAACATGGTGCGCCTGTCGGAACTGATCGAGAATGCCGGGCATCAGGATCTGCGCTTCCCGGCATTTTCTCCGAACCTGCCTGCGCGCTTGGCCGGCGCCGATTTGTTTGCTTTGCTCAAAAAGCAGGACATCCTGCTCCATCACCCATTCCAGTCCTTCCAGCCGGTAGTCGATTTCATCCGCTCTGCGGCCTACGACCCCGATGTGGTCGCCATCAAGCAGACCATCTACCGCACCGGCATGAACTCCGACTTGATGGAGTCGCTCATCACGGCGGCCCAGCGCGGCAAGGAAGTGACTGTGATTGTCGAATTGATGGCGCGCTTCGACGAAGAAGCCAACATCAACTGGGCCGACCGTCTGGAACGTGTCGGCGCACAAGTCGTCTACGGCGTGGTCGGTTTGAAGACCCATGCCAAGATGGCATTCGTAATCCGCCGCGAGGGTGGCGCTGGCGGCAAGCTCAATTACTATTCGCACCTCGGCACAGGCAACTACCACCCGACCACGACCAAGCTATATACCGATTTCGGGCTGTTGACTGCGAACCCTGATCTGTGTGCCGAGGTCAACGAAATCTTCATTCACCTGACCAGCCTGACCAAGCCGAAGAAATTGCACTACCTCTGGCTGGCACCCTTCGTGCTGCAAAAGGAATTCATCAAGGCGATTCGAAACGAGGCGAAGATCGCGCGCGCAGGAAGGCCCGGCGTCATCATCGCCAAAATGAACGCGCTGCTGGACGAATCGGTGATCCGCGCCCTGTATGCCGCGTCGGCCGACGGGGTTAAGATCGAGCTGATCGTACGCGGCGCCTGCGCGTTGCGCCCGGGCGTGCCGGGTTTGTCGGAAAACATCCGCGTGCGCTCGATCATCGGACGTTTCCTCGAACACAGCCGCATCTTCTATTTCCGCAACGATCTGGCGCACGACGTCTATCTCGCTTCCGCCGACTGGATGAACCGCAATCTGTTCCGCCGCATCGAAGTCGCCTTCCCTGTACTCGACAAAGCCATGAAGAAACGCGTGATTACCGAAGGCCTGCATCCCTATTTGAAGGACAACATCAATTCCTGGGAACTCGATTCCGATGGCCAATACACCCGGCGCAAACCACGCGCGCGGCAAGCGCCATTCGGCGCGCAACAGTATTTGATGCAGTTATTGGCACAGACCCCCACTACCTAATTCACATTGAGGCGACCCGACATGGAACTGATCTTGTGGCGTCACGCAGAAGCAGAGCCCGGCGAGCCGGATGAAGGACGTGCGCTGACGCCCAAGGGCCACAAGCAGGCGTGGAAAATGGCTGAGTGGCTGGACCGCAATCTCCCCAATACCTGCCGCATTCTGGTCAGCCCCACACGCCGCACGGTGCAGACCGCCGAAGCGCTCGGGCGCAAGTTCAAGATCCACGCCGGCCTGGCGCCGGAGGCCACGGCCGAAAGCATACTCGCCATCGTGAATTGGCCGGAAGGCCGCGAACCGGTGCTGGTGGTCGGCCATCAGCCGACGCTGGGCCGCGTTGCCGCACTGGCGCTGACCGGCGTCGAACAGGACTGGACCATACGCAAATCGACCGCGCTATGGATCGGGCAAAAAGACAGGGGCGATATTTCCACCAACTATCTCAAGGCTGTAATGGCGCCCGATTTGGTGGCGAAATAATCGGGTTGCCACTTACTTGGTTCCAAACAAACGATCCCCTGCATCGCCCAAACCAGGAACGATGTAAGCATGCTCGTTGAGATGCGAATCCAGCGCTGCGACAAATAACTTAACATCCGGATGCGCTGCCTGGAATACGGCAACGCCCTCGGGCGCCGCGACCAATGCCAGGAAACGAATGCTTTCCTGCGCCACGCCGCGTTCACGCAACACGTTCACCGCATGCACTGCGGAGTTCCCCGTGGCCAGCATTGGATCGCAAACAATGAAGCTGCGCTCGGCCAGATCCGGCAAGCGCACCAGGTATTCCACCGGCTGGAACGTTTCCGGATCGCGATACACACCAACGTGGCCAACGCGCGCTGAAGGAATCAGGTCCAGCAAGCCGTCGCTCATGCCGATGCCGGCACGCAGGACCGGCACGACGACAAGTTTCTTCCCGGCGATCACCGGCGCATCCATCGCTTGCAACGGGGTTTCGATATGCTTGTGCGTCAAAGGCAGATCGCGCGTCAGTTCGTAACCCATCAGCAAGGTCAGCTCGCGCAACAAAGCACGAAAGCTGCGCGTGGATGCGGTCTTGTCACGCATGTGGCTGAGCTTGTGCTGGATCAGAGGGTGATCGAGGATGAACAGGTTGGGGAAGCGGGGATCTTGCCGCATGGCGTGCTCGCGTCGAGGGGAAAACCCAAGTGTAGCAATTTGCCGGCAGACATGGATGATTGCTTTGGGACGCAATCATCCAGGCAACGCACTAAGGTCTAAGCCAATGCCGCCTGCACGTTCTTTTCCGTCAGCGCCGCCCGCACCGGATGCAAATGCTGCAGGAACTGCTGGGTGGCGGCCAGCCACGAGTAAGTCAATGCATGCTCCCTGACCTCGGCTCGGTTTAACGCCAGGGCCTCGTAACAGGCCTGTTCCAGACTCTCGTTCAGGCTGCCCGACCTTCCTGAACTGACGACATCGATCGGCCCTTCGACGGGATAGGCAGCCACCGGCACACCGCACGCCATGGCTTCAACCAGAACCAGGCCGAAGGTGTCGGTCAGGCTGGGGAAGACGAAGGCGTCGGCACAATTGTAGTAGGCGGGCAATTGCGCATGCGGTTTGGCGCCAAGGAAGCGTGCTTTGGGGTAGGCTTTTTCCAGTTCTTCGCGCTGCGGGCCATCGCCGATCAGCCACTTGGTGCCCGGCAGATCGAGTGCTAGGAAGGCTTCGACATTTTTTTCCACCGCGAGGCGCCCCACATACAGGAACAACGGCCGTTCGATGCAGGAATCGTCACACGGGACGGGCGCGAAGTGTTCGGTGTCGACGCCCCTGCCCCAGATGCCGAGGCGCTGAAAGCCGCGTTGTTCGAGCACCTTGCGTACGCGCTCGGTCGGCACCATGATGGCCTTCGACGGACCGTGAAACCAGCGCAGCCAGCGATAGGTCCAGGCCAGTGGAATTGCGGTGCGCGCCTGCACATACTCGGGAAAGCGCGTGTGATAGGCGGTAGTGAAATCGAGCCCGTTGCGCAGGCAATAACGGCGCGCGGCGAGGCCCATGGGGCCTTCGGTGGCGATGTGGATACAGTCTGGCTGGAAGGCGTCGAGCTTGGCGGCCACCTTCGCATAGGGCTTCAAGGCCAGGCGGATGTCGGGATAGGTGGGACAGGCAAAGGTTCGCATGTCGTCAGGTGCCAGCATCAGCACCGTGTGATCGAGACCGCGCAGGCAGGCGACTGTTGCTTTCAGTGTGTTGACGACGCCGTTGACCTGCGGCTCCCAGGCGTCGGTTACGACGGCGATACGCATAACTCTCCGGATTGGACTGCCGCCGGTTGATGATGTTTGACAATTTCCTGCCATGTCACCAAACGCAGTTCACCGGAGAACTCTTCCACCAGAGCGGTCAGGCTTTCGACCCAATCCCCGTCATTACAATACATGACACCGTTAATTTCGCGAATCTCTGCCTTGTGGATGTGGCCGCAGATTACGCCGTCAAGACCGCGTTTCTTGGCCTCGTCGGCCAGCGCCTCTTCGAAAGACGAGATGTAGTTGACGGCGTTCTTCACTTTCGATTTCAGGTATTGCGACAACGACCAATACGGCAGGCCAACGCGCGCACGCCAGGCGTTGAACCATTGGTTGAAAGCGAGGATCATTGTGTACAGGCTATCGCCGACGTAAGCCAGCCACTTGGCGCAGGCGATGACGCCGTCGAAGCGGTCGCCATGCAGCACGAGCATGCGCTTGCCGTTGGCGGTAGTATGGACCAGTTCGTCGCGCACGCGAATGCCGCCGAAGTCGAGGTCGATGAATTGGCGCACTGCCTCGTCATGGTTGCCGGGCACGAAAATGACCTCGGTACCCTTCTTGGCCTTCTTCAACACCAGTTGCACGATGTTGTTGTGGATCTGATCCCAGTACCAGCGCCGTTTCAATTGCCAGCCATCGACGATGTCGCCGACCAGATACAGTGTTTCGGATTCGGTGGCACGCAGAAATTCAAGCAGCCGCGCCGCCTGGCAGCCTGTCGTGCCAAGATGTATGTCGGACAGCCACATGGTGCGAAAACGCGTTGGCTCGCGCTTGGCATGTCCCGCCTTGCCGTTACCGCGCGCGGCAGTAAATGCCGCATCCAAAAACTGGTCTCTCGGTTTCATGCAGTCCTCGCTTCCTTTAGGTAGTGACGCGCATAACGACTATCGAGTTTTGCCAATGGGAGCATCATGAAGAAATCTGCACTGTGGAAATCAGGGTCCCAGGCAGGCTGGCCGCAAATCCAGGCACCGCTGCGCAGGTAACCCTTGATGAGCGGTGGCGTCTGGGCCACATGGCCGGGCGCACGCTCTTCGACGGGAAAAGGGAGGTGGGGAATGACGCGATATTCGGACGGAGCGAGATTCGTGTCGTTAATGGAATGGTAAAGCGCTGCGGCATTATGTCCGCCGTCGGCCAGGCTGACGCTGGCGCAACCGATCAGGTATTGGCAATGTTCGCGCTTCATGAAGGCGGCCAGCCCTGCCCACAGCATCATGATGACGGCGCCGCTACGGTAGTCCGGATGAATGCAGGCACGACCGGCTTCGGCCATGCTGCCGCGCAAATTGTTCAGGCGGCTCAGGTCGAATTCCTGTTCGGAATAGAACTGCCCTTTTTCGCGCGCAGAATTCGGGCCCAGCACGCGGTAAGTACCCACGACATTGAGAGAATCGGCGTCACGCACGATCAGGTGATCGCAATAGGAATCGAAGTCGTCGCGGTCGAGGCCTTCGGGATTCACCAAGGCCGACAATCCCATGGTTTCGACAAAGACCTTGTAGCGCAACCGCTGTACTTCTCTGACTTCTTCAGGGGTGCTGGCAAGGCTCAGGGTCAGTTTCCCCTGAACGTTCGATGCATCTGCAGGGCTGGTCAGTAATCGCATGTATCGTCCTATTCATGTTGACGACGCAAGCGTAACGATTCTTTGCTTCAGCAAAATGACAGCACGATGTCAGTTTCATGACATGACAACACTGGCACCATTTTTCTGGCGCGGAGGTGGATGAAGGCGTGAATTTGAACAAATTCACGGGCACAACAAAAGCCACCGGGATCTCACGACCCCGGTTTGAAGCAATACTTACTTGGACTTCGGACGCCCGGCCTTGAGCGGCGGAAGCGTGGCCAATACTGCTTTCAATCCGGCCACATCCATTTTCTGGATCAGCGCGACGCCGATACGCAGCAATTCACTTTTCTTGACTTCAACACCGGCCTTCAGGCAAGCCTTCTTGACCGCACCGAGCACCGCATATTCAGGCTCAGGCATGGAAAAGCTGTCACGCACGAGCTTGGCTTTCTTGACCTTCGGCAGTTCAATTGCTTCAGCCTTGACCTTGGCAACCTTGGGTGGCTTCGGCGCCTTGATAGTACCTGCTGCCTTGGTGACCTTGGCCACAGGCTTCTTGGCCGCAGCGGGCTTGGCGGCCGGCGCCGCCTTCTTTGCAACGGCAGGCTTCTTGGCTGCTGCAGGTTGCTTGACCGGAGCGGCCTTCTTCGGGGCGGCGGCGGGCGCTGCTACTGCTGCAGGCTTGGTCGTTGCTTTGGGTGTAGGCATGAGGTGCGTCCTTTTTCATTAATCGTATAAATAATATATACCATTATTTTCCGCATGGCAAGTTGAGCGGCACAATGGGCAAAACCGGGCAATCTTCCGTGTGCTGCGCAAGCGCAATGGCGCGGCATCAAACATGCTGCCAAGTGCGTGAAACGCGGTCCGCCGCCGCACCACTTCTTTTGGAAAGAAGATTACAACCGACGGCAATATTAACGCCGAATTGCGAGGGGTAGTTGAATTCATCAGCAGGTCATATTTCCTTATCACAATGGTGCTAAATTTGTTCCATAAGGCAATACCTGATGATGCATACTTCGCCCTCCGCACGCGCCTTTCGCTTCGTTTTCACCATGCTGCTGGCGCTCCCACTTTTAACAATGACACAATCGGCACTTGCCGGCGGCAGGAATATCGTCATCGGCCAGGCAGTCGATCTGTCGAGCCAGAATGGTTCGATCGGACGCGACTACGTGGCCGGCATCAAAACCTATTTCGACTCGATCAATGCTGCCGGCGGCATCAACGGCAAGCATGTTGAATACATCGTGCGCGACGATCAGGGGCAACCCGATCTTGCCGTGGCAGCCGTCACAGAGTTGATCGAACACGACAAGGCCGACATTCTGTTCGGCGGCGTGGGCGACGACGTCACCCAGGCCGTTCTCAATTCCGCAGCATTCAAACATAGCGGCCAAGTACTGTATGCCCCCTTGACCAGCGCGGAACAGGCGAAGGACCCGCACGTGCTGTTCTGGCGCCCCGGCTACGTGCAGGAAATGAAATACATCTTCAGCTACTTCACCAAGCTGGGCATGAAAGATATCGGCGTGGTGTATCAGAATAATCCCGGCAGTGAAGCCACTTTCCAGAACCTGCAAAAGGAAATCAAGGTGCAGGGCATGCGCATCACAGGTAGCGTGCGGGTGGCCGAAAACGGTGACCAGATTGCGCGCGACGCCGCCAAGCTGGCGCAGACCAAACCGAGCTTTGTCGTGGTGATCGGCGATACGATCACGACCGGATTGTTCCTCAAGGAATTCCGTAAAACCAATCCGCAAACCTTTGTTGCCGGCACGTCGCTGATCAACCTCGGCACATTGCTGGAGCTGGCCGGCACGGCGGCGGTAAAGTGGACTGTTTTCTCGCAGGTAGTGCCGAACCCGAACTCAAGCGCTTCGCTGATCCAGTCGGAGCATCAAACCATGATGAAGAAGTATCGCGACGAGTCGGTGTCGTCGTTGACGTTGGAAGGATTTGCGGCTGCCAAGGCGCTGGCAAAGACGATGCAGCAATCGAAGCGCAATAATTTCGCGGCACTGCAGGAAATTGTGGCCCAGGATTCGAGCATCGATCTGGGTGGTTTAACGATGGTGTGCTCGCCCAACAGCAACCACCTGTCGACTTACATCGACATTGCGCTTTTCAGCCGGGGTAGCGGCCTGGTTTTTTGATGCGATTGTGAAGCAATAGCGAATGCCGGCGCGCCAGGCATTCACAATCAGCCAATAATCTTGATCGCAAAATCGACCCCGACTTCGATCCAGAAATCGCGCTCCTTCTGCATCCAGAACCAGGCTGTCGGGTGATCCTTGAACCAGCCGCTCAACAATTCCACCTCGATCTTGTTCTTCATGCGCAGGCGCAATTCGTCGAGATTGACTTCGATGCGCGAGTGCATGAACATCACCGCCAGGCGAAGCGCCAGCACGGCCTTGGCCATGTCGGGGTCGGAAAACGCCTCCTGCACCTTGCGCAGATTGCCCTTTTGCCCCAGGATCATGATGCTCATGACGCGCTGTTCGCGCGTGGTGAAACCGGGCAGGTCGGCATTGGCAATCATATAGGCGCCATGCTTGTGGTAGCCGCTTTGCGACACCGCCAGCCCGACTTCGTGCATCAAACCGCTCCAGTAGACGTAGCGCGTGTAAAGATCGCCTGCGGGCTTCAACTGCGTATAGAGCAGGCCGGCGATATCGGCCACACGCTTGGCGCGGCCTTCGTCGGCGTGAAACCGTTGCAAAAGAGCCCGCGCCGATTCCTCGCGCCGGTCGCGCTTGGTGGCGCGCCATTGCAAATCCCACAGCACACCCATCCGCAAGCCGGCCTCGATCGCCGTCATTTTCTTGATGCCGAGTTCCTGCATCACGGCAATGAGGATTGCAAGGCCGCCCACCATGACGCCGGAACGGTCGGGCTTCATGCCGGCCAACTCGATCTTGCTGGCGTGGCCAAACTGGATCAGGCGCTGCTTCAGTGCTTCCAGACTGGCCAGCGACAGCGTGCCGTCGCCCATATTATTCTTGGCGATTGCGTCGGCAATCGAACGGATCGTGCCTGACGAACCGTAGGCATTGCTCCAGTATTGCGGGTAATAAGGCGGTGCTGCATCTTCGAAATAGCTGCGTGCCGAGAGTATTGCCGCCTCGAAGGACGCCGCATCGATGCGGCCGTCGGCAAAAAAAGCCAGGCTTTGCTTGACGTTACCGATGCTAAACGATTCAACCCGCTCGATTTCCTGACCCTGACCGAGAATCAATTCGGTTGATCCGCCGCCGATGTCCAACACCAGGCGCCGTTCATTGGAAGCGGCAAAGGTACTCGCCACTCCCATGTAGATCAGTCGCCCCTCTTCCTCGCCGGAAATGATTTCGATCGGATAGCCGATGGCCTTTTCGGCCAAAGGGAGGAAAGTTGCACCGTTTCTGGCGATGCGCATGGTATTGGTCGCCACAACGCGCACGGCATCGAGCGCATAGCCGTCGAGAATGACCTTGAAGCGGCTCAGACATTCGAGCGCGCTTTGCATCGCCGCTTCGGTCAGGTTGCCGCGGCTGTCGAGCCCGGCAGCAAGACGGATCGGATCGCGCGCGCTACGCAGGACGCGAATCGTCTCGCCGTCGTGATGGCCGATATGCATGCGGAAACTGTTGGAACCCAAATCTACTGCAGCGAACATTCATTCCTCTCAACTGACCAACGACGAATTTCCAAGGTCCACAACCTTCGATGACCTGCATGTGCCGCACAAACCGCCATATAACCCGCCATATAAGCCGCTATATAACCCGCCAAATAAACCGCTATATAAGCCGCTATGGCTGCAATCGCACGCGTCGATTCAACGGCGCAACCTGCAGCTAACCGCCATTATGCCTTCAAGGAGATTTGAACGTGCGCAGGAACGCAGCGAGGCCGCGTTTTTTGGGATTACGGGGGTGCAGGTGTTGTATCGAACGCCAAAGCGAACGATAGCGAATTAATATGACAGTTTAATGACCATGCAGGGAAGTGCGCGCGGGCAGCCACGAATTCTTTGGGCCAGCCCGCGCGATCGAGAGAAAATGGATTGACGCCCTATTTCGGGGCACCTTCCGCAGCCTGAGATGGTGTTGACAACGCAAACGACATTTGCAGCGTGGCCGGATCGCCGGTCTCTGCCTTAACAGGGACAGCAGCGACAGGTACCGTGATCTGGCCGGTTTGGCCACTAGCGGTCGCATTGACGGCAACTTTGGCCGAATTTGCATGATAGACCGGTGACATGCCCGCGCCATTCCACAAGAGCATGACGACGACCCCCGCAACGCCTGCCGCAACAGTGATCGCGGTCCTGGCTGGGTTATACCGGCGCGCCGGCTTCGGCAACGTCACCGGGAGCGGCGCCTCACCTAGCATGGCTTCTGCGCGGTCGCGCCAGGATTGCGTGTCCACCCCGTTTTGCGTCATGCGTCCGAGCAATTCGCGCGCCACGCGTTCGGCCTGCTCCTTTTCCTGCTCATTGCGCAAACGCAGGGCTTCCTTTTCCTCCGCTGCGGCCAGTTCGGCACGCAATCTTTCCTGCGCCAGTTCCAGCGCAATCCGTTCCGCTTCAAGGCTCTGCTCTTCGGCCAGACGCGTTGCGACTTCTGTTTCCAGGCGCTGTTGCAAGAGGCGCGCGGCTTCGCGCTGGGCAACTGCGCGCTGCTGCGCTTCCTGACGGGCCAGTCGCTCCAGGCGCGCTCTTTCCTTCATCGCTTCCAGTTCCTGCTGTTCCGAGAGCGCGCGTTCACTTTCCAGGCGGGCCAATTCCGAAGCCTCGCGCGCTTTGGCTTCGGCCAAGTCGGCAGCGGCTTTTTGCGCTTCGGCCCTGGTGGCAGCCTCTTCATAGGCTTGTTGTTCAGCCTTGCACAAGGCTTCGCTTGCGAGGCGCGCTTCGCGCTCCGCCTGTTCGCGTCCGACGACAAGTTTGGCCTGCTGATATTCGGCCACGGCGCGCGCCTGCGCTTCGGCACATGCCTGGCGCTCGGCCACGCGCTTCTTCTCGATTGAGACGATGGTCAGTTTTTCCGCACCGCTGCGCTGCTTTTCCAACTGGGCACGCTGCTGCATCAATGCCAGCGATTGCTGCTCGCGGGTGGCGCGTTCGCGTTCCGCCTGCGCCAATTCAATTGCCTGGACCGCCTTCATCGCCGCTGCGGCAGCGGTCTGCTTTTGCAGCTCCAGGCGCGCCTGGGTTTCGCTCACGGCCTTGCAGGTTGCCTCGTATTCCGCTTCACTGGCCTGGCGCAGCTGGCGCTCGGCT
Source organism: Burkholderiaceae bacterium (assembly GCA_036561005.1). Lineage (GTDB taxonomy): Bacteria > Pseudomonadota > Gammaproteobacteria > Burkholderiales > Burkholderiaceae_D > PKWO01. Next base: position 74,801 of record DATBQE010000117.1, read on the forward strand.
TCTTCACGCGCCTGCAAAAGGGCTTGCTGTTGCTGCTCCATTCTGGCTCTCGCTTCGGCTTCAATACGCGCGCCCTGCTTCGCTTCGATCTTCTTGCGCAATGCAGCCAACGCTTCTTCTTCGGCGGCCATGCGTTCGCGCTCGGAGCGCAATAATTCCTCGGCTTCGCGCGCCTTGGCTGTGGCCAGTGCGGCCATCTGTTTTTGCTGTTCGATCTGCGCCTGATGCGACTCTACGCGCTGCTTTTCCGCCGCGCAGCGTGCTTCCGCCGCCAGCTTTTGTTCTTGCTCAAGGCTTTCGCGCTGGCGTAGCAATTGTGCGTGCTGGCGCTCTGCGTCGGCTCGTTCTTCGGCCTGGCGGCGCGCCGCTTCCTCAGCATGCTTTCTTTCCGCAATCGCAGCCAGCGCCATTTGTTCGGCCTCGATGCGTTCCCGTTCCAGACGCTGCAACTCAGCAGCCTCGCGCGCCTTGGTTTCGGTCAGGCGCGCAAGCGCAAGCTGCTGCTCGGCGTGATTGGCCCCGATGGCAGCCAGTTCCTTCTCGGCGGCGGCGGTTGCTTCTGCCGCGACCCGGGCTTGCTGTTCTGCAAGCTGGCGTGTGTGGAGCAATTCAACCTGCTCGCGCTCGGCACTCGCGCGCGCTTCCGCTTCGATGCGCGCTGCCGCCTCGGCTTGCATTTTTTGCTGGATCAGCAGCAAAGCCTTTTGCTCGGCCTCAAGATGTTCCCGCTCGGTACGCTTCAAATCGACAGCAGCGCGCGCCCTTTGCAGTGCCACTTGCGCCGCTTTGCGCTGCAGGTCGATGCGTTCTCCGATATGTGTCAGGGTGTGCTTGGCAGCACTGCTTTCAACAGCGCGCAATTGACGCGCTTCGCGGTCGGCTTGCTCGCGCCGGCGCATCAATTCGGCATGTTCGCGCTCTGCGGCCGCGCGCGCTTCGGCTTCGGCGATGGCGGCCTGCTCGCTGTCGAGCTTTTCAGCGCTGGCTTGTACCACCCGCCGCGTAGCCTCGGCGCGCTTCTTTTCTGTTTCGATGCGCACCTGCATCAGTTCCAGCGCGCGCTGTTCGTCTTTCGCGCGTTGCCGTTCCACGCGGGCCAGTTCGACCGCTTCGCGCGCCAGTTGCAATGCCGCCTTGGCCGCGACATTGCGCTGTTCAGCCTCTTCCACGGCTTTGGCGACAACCAGCTTGATGGCAGCGGCTTCCGTCTCGTGGGCGATGCGCCGGGCATTGTCGGCCTCGGTTTGCATGCGCAGCATTTCACTGTGTTCTTCTTCGGCCCCGGCGCGGGCTAGCGATGCGGCGCAAGCTTGTTCTTCGGCACGCAGTTTTTCCTGCGCGCTGGCCAATTCGCGTTTTTCCGCCGCCGCGCGCTCGTGCTCGGCGCGCGCCAGCTCGAGTGCGCAACGCGCTTTATGCGCGGCCAGATCCGCTGCCTGCCGGTGCAGTTCGACCTGCTCGGCAATCGCCGCCATGGCTTCACGCTCGGCGGCATTGCGCTCCACCTCGACGCGGGCGGCAGCCTGATCCAATTCAGCCCGACGGGCGGCAATTTCGTGCGCGCGCTGCTCTTCTTCCGCGCGCACGCGCGCAGCGCTCAAAGCTTGTTGTTCCGCTTCCGCGCGCAAACGGGCCTGTTCGGTGGCATGGGATTCTGCCGCCAGACGCGCGCGCACCTGCATATCGGCCTGATGTTCGGCTTCGACGCGGGCAATCGCAGATTGTTGCAATTGACGTTCATTGCGGATGCGCGCTTCGGTTGCCGCGCGGATTTTTTCGTCTGCCTCGCGGCGCGCCTGGGCTTCGATCGCAGCTGCTGCTTCGCTTTGTTCACGGCGCAAGGCGGCATCGCGCATTTCAACTTCGGCTTGCAGACGCAACTGCACCGCTTCACGGACGCGTTGCTCGGCTTCGCTACGCGACAAGGCAATATTTTCCTGCTCGCGCTCGGCGCCGGCGCGCGCGCGGCTTTCCTCGCGTGCGCGAACTTCCGACGAGGCACGCTTGAGTGAAGATTCCAGTTCAAAGACATCGGCGTTCTCGCGCTGCCGTGCGGCCTCCAGCGCTTCGCGCCGTCCGGCTTCCAGGCGTTCCGCAGTCAGGCGCGCTTCCTTGTCCAGCAACTCGCGCTCGCGCGCCAGTTCAACCAGCCGTGTTTCTGCACGCGCCCGTGCTTCCGCCTGTTCCTTGGCGGCGTTGGACGCGGCTGCGCGCTCTGCAGCGAGCCAGCGTGCCTGTTCCGCTTCCTGCGCCAGCGTGCGCGCCGCGTCGGATGCTTTGGCGGTCAGTTCCGATTCCGCCGCAATCTGCTCGGCCGCACGCAACCGGGCCTCGCGTTCGACCTGCAGGCGCAAGGCTGCCGCCGCGCCGGCTTCATTGTCGGCCTCGGCACGCGCACGTAATTCGGTAATCTCGTTATTGACGGCCCTGGCCTTGGCTTCGCTGGCAAGGCGCGCATCGCGTTCAGCTTCCAGACGCAGGCGGCTGGCCGCCAATACTTCCTCTTCGGCTCTGGCGCTGCGGTGGGCTTCGGCGCTGGCTTCGGCATCGGTGCGGGCGCGTTCTTCTGCCAAGGCGCGCGCCTGGGTCTCGGCCCGCGCGCGGTTCTCCGCAGCCACTGTGGCTTTCGCTTCGGCTTCGACCCGGGCAATCGCTTGCCGGATCGCCTTCAGATCGACCCGCGAATTCGGCGGCAATTCGTCGACATCGGCAAAACCGTGCTGCCGTTCCGCTTGATCACCGCTCAAAAATGGATTGTCGTATCCGCGCTCGTTGTTTTCCATGCTGAACTCCCGCCTAATGAGGCCTTACGGCGGGACCTGAAGACGGTCCAGCCGGAATTTCGTACTAGCCATTATCGAGGGGCAGCTTGCAACCAAGCCTGCGAGAAGAAGGGGGATTTGGGGTTATTTCGGGGGTATATGGACAAACAGTGGCGGGGAAAAGCGAATAATTGTTATATTTTCAACAATAAAATTGCCGATGGCCGCTTATTTAACGGGCGAGCCGGTGTCAAGTGAATTGGCCCCTGTCATTTCAGAAAGTATCGCCTCAAGCCGCTCCATGCGAAACGGCTTGACCAGGAAATAATTCATGCCGGCCTGCAGGCAGGTTTCTATGTCCGAGCTGGATCCCGCGGCAGTAAGCGCTACGATGGGCACGCGTGATGCCGGTGCCGGCAGCAACCGAATTGCCTTGGTTGCCTCCAACCCGTCCATCTCGGGCATGTGCATGTCCATCAGCACCACGTCAAAGCTCTGACTGGAGGCCAGTTCGAGTGCCTGGTGCCCGTCACACGCGATTGTCACCTGATGGCCGGCCCTCTTGAGCAAGGTGCCGGCCACGCGTTGGTTGACCTCATTGTCTTCAGCCAGCAGGATGTTCAAGCATGCGTGGTGAATCGACACATCGGCAACTGCCGGTGCACGTGTCGCAGCAGGCTCGACCGTTGAAAAGCCGAGTTCGAACCAGAAACTGCTGCCTGCGCCTGGTGTGCTGTCGACACCAATGCGGCCGCCCTGCATTTCAACAATCCTTTTGCAAATCGACAGGCCCAGTCCGGTGCCGCCGAAACGGCGTGATATGGAGCTGTCGGCCTGAAAGAAGGAATGAAACAGCTTGTCTTTGGCCGATGGGGCGATGCCGATGCCGGTATCCATCACGGTGAACCGAATACCGTGTTTGCCGATTTCCGTTTTGCTCGCGCACGGCTCGACCCGGATGGTCACACTGCCGTGCTCGGTAAATTTCAGCGCATTGCTGACCAGGTTCAACAGCACCTGGCGCAAACGCCCGACATCGCCCTGCAGGGTTTGCGGCAATCCCGGCGCAAGCTCGCGCCTGAGCTGCAGGCCGGCGTGTTCCGCGCGCGAAGACAGAAGATTGACGACGCTATCGACGGTCTTGGCCAGATCAAATTCGATTTCTTCGAATTCCAGATTGCCGGCTTCCAGTTTGGAAAAGTCGAGGATGTCGTTCAATATCGTCAGCAAGGCTTCGGCTGAATATTGCGCCGTTTCGAGGTATTCACGTTGCGTCGGATCTTGTGCGTCGCTGATAGCGAGCTGCATCATGCCCAGTATGCCGTTCATGGGCGTGCGGATTTCGTGGCTCATCACGGCGAGGAATTCCGACTTGGCCTGATTCGCCTTTTCCGCCGCCTCTTTCGCGAGAGACAGGTCATGCGTGCGCTGCACGACCTGGCGCTCAAGGTCGATACTCATGGCAACCAGCGATTCATAGAGTTGCACGTTGGCCATGCCGGCTGAAATGTTGGCGCTCAATACGGCAAGCAGGCGCTTCTGCAAGTCGCTCACACTGCGGTCGATGGGAACGAGCACCGCATATTCGCCCTTGCCGTTACGCGGGGCGATATAGAGGCAGATCTCTTCCCTACCGTATGTGTTGCTCTTCGCGTCCAGCGCCGCCGACAGCATGCTCAGGATGCGCTGAGGCGGCTGCTGATAGCCCGGCCCCGCGCTGATGATGTCGAACGCCTCTTTGCCATGCGCCCGTCCGGCGATCAGGCCGTCGGACGGATACCCGAGCAGGTAATTGACCTGTTTGAGGATTTCATCGGCGAAGGCTTTTTCGGTAAACGCCTGGAGCAGTGCACCGGCAGCGCCGACGATGTTTTCCAGACCTTGCAGGCTTTTTTCCAGCGATACGATATCGTCGAAGGAGCGCAACGCCGAGATAACGCAGGTCAAAAGTTTTTGCCGCGTCAGTTCGGTCTTCGATTTATAGTCGTTGATGTCATGCTCGATGACGACATCGCGTTCGGGCGCCTGGCCAGGCTGGCCGGTGCGCAGGACGATGCGCAGGCGCCGGTTGGCCAGTTCCTCGCGGATTTCCCGCACCAGGCGCAGACCGGAATCGTCGGTTTCCATGACCACGTCAAGCAGGATGACGGCGATATCGCGATTGTCGCGCAGGATCTGCTTTGCTTCCGCGCCCGAATGCGCATGCAGGAAATTGAGCTTGCGACCCTTGAAGACGAGATCGGCCAATGCCACGGTCGTGACCTGATGGACTTCATCCTCATCATCGGCAATCAATATCTGCCAGCCTTGCTCCTCGGCCGAGCCGCGCGGCTCGGTTTCAGGTGCAAAGGAAAAATCGTTCAACATGCGCTTCTCATTTTGTTGCACTGCTTGTCGTTGTGCTCAATTTACTGTCGGTAGCGACGCCTTTGGGGATCGGCGTCATCGGTCTTCTTCATTGGCGGCATCTGCCGCGTGAGCCGCCACCACAGACGGAGCTATTTTACGCGGGAAAAGGAGGGTAAAGGTAGTACCGGCCCCCACGCGGCTTTCCACATTGATCTGCCCCATCAAAGTACCGTTTGCAAGGTTGTGAATGATGCTCAGTCCCAACCCGCTACCGCCGTGGCCGCGCTTGGTCGTGAAGAATGGATCGAATATCTTGGCCAGGTTTTCCTCGGGTATGCCTTTGCCGTTATCGGAAAAACGCAACTCGATCATGCCTGCATTCAATTCCCTGACCACGATGCGCATGATGCCGGCACTACCCTCGTTGAAGGCATGCAACAGCGCGTTCATGACCAGATTGGTGATGATTTGCGACAAGGCGCCGGGGTAACTGTCGACCATGATCGAATCGGAACACTCGATCTCGATCTTGTGTTCGGTCTTGCGCAAGATGGGGTTCAGATTGAGCAGGACCTCGCCGATGTATTCGTCGAGACGGAAGGTGCGCCGTTCCTGGCTGGTCTGGTCAATTGCCACTTCCTTGAAGCTTTGTGTCAGCGTGGCGGCACGCTCCATATTGGACAACAGCAAGCGGCTGATGGTTGCCGCAGTATTGACGTAACGCTCCAGGTCGGAGCGCTTCATTTCGCCCGAGCGATACAGCGCTTCGATCCTGGCAGTTTCGTCGGCCAGGGTCGAGGCGCCGGTCACCCCCACGCCGACCGGGGTATTGATTTCATGCGCGACGCCGGCTACCAGTTGACCGAGCGAAGCGAGCTTTTCCGATTCGACCAGTTGCCGCTGTGCCTGCTTGAGCGAATCGAGGGTGTCGCTCAATTCGGCGTTCTTGCGGCTCAGGGCCTGGGTGCGCAGGGCAATCTTTTGTTCCAACTCCGTGTACAGACCGGCATTTTCCAGCGAAATGGCAATTTGCGTCGACAGCATTTCGAGCAGCTCGGTATGGCCGGCCGTAAATGCATCGACGGCCAGATTGTTTTCCAGATACAGAATACCGATCAATTCACTTTGCTTTTGCAGCGGAATGCACAGCACCGATTTCGGCCGGTTGATGGCGATATAAGATTCACTATTGAACTGGCTGTCGGCAGCGGCGTCGCCCAGCACGACTTTCTGCCGCGTGCGCCGCACATAGTGGACGATGGCCAGGCTCAGGTTGCGCGCATCTTCGGCGGCAATCTGCTGCTGCACTTCAAACACCTCATCCTGGGCCTGTGCCCGCACGACCAGTTGGCCGTCCTGGTGCAACAGCAGGATGCCTTTTTGCGCACCGGCATTGGCGATCAGCAGGCGCATCAATTTCGCCAGCAGGCGCTCCAGCTGGATTTCTCCGGACAAGGTTTGCGAGGCCTTGATGACGGTGTCGATATCCACCCTGCTTTCGCTGTTCAGGGTCGATACCGCACCCTTCCTGCCGATCACACGCGACAGCAGGCGCGGATAGAGCGCTTCCATCTGGCGCGCCTTGGCCAATGCGCCCCACTCCACATATTTGGCGTGCGCTTCCTCCATGTGCAGGCGCGCGTTCATTTCCTTGCCGGCTCCTTGATAGAACCTCCCCGCCACCTCGTTCGCCAGTGCCTCGTCGTTCCAGAACCAGTTGTCCCTGGCGCCCTTGATAGCCAGTTCGAAGGCAGTGACGGCGTCTTCGGTCTTGCCGCGCACGCGATAGCATTCGGCTTCAACCAATTGCCATTTGTGCAGGTAGTTGACCGGCGCGTGATCGGCCCACACCTTGAACTTGCGCTGATTCTTCGCGACCTGCGCCAAGGTCGCCGCACTGGGCGCCTCATCCGGGCTGCAGCGCGCCAGGAGGACCAGCGAAGAGGTAAACAGCAAGAAGCCCGACGCCGGCGTGCCGAAATCAAAGCCGGGCAATTGCATCGCTTCGCCGGCATGCGCCGCCGCACTTTCATAGTCGCCGAAGTAATACTCGCCCATGCATTGAATCGAGCGGATATAGAACACACCCCAGGGATCGTCGCCGGCCCGGCGCGCGGCCACGAAATCGTCTTCGCTCATGCCCTGGCTGAGTTCGTTGACCGACTCGCCGACCAGTTTTGCGAACAACAACGCCCACGGAATCATGACGCCGAGCACCGCCGGGTAGTTCATCTTGCGATAGATGCCGATGTCCTTGCGAATCTGGTTCAACGCGTCGTTGACTTTGCCGCCCGACTGGAAGCGTATCGCGTCGGAGAACGACAATGCCACGACGGCGCTGGCGCGGTCGCCGATTTCCATCGCCTTGACGTAGGTATCCATCAAGGGTTGCAGGGCCAGACGCAGGTGTTCCTTGCGATGGCGGATGATGCCGTGAAAAATGCCGACCGCACCGAGTATGCCCTTGCGCGCAGCCAGCTCCGCACTGGCTTTGCCGAAGCGGTAACCCTGCTCCGGTTTGCCCAGCTTGCCGGCCAGTGTGCGGCCCCACACGGCAAAGGCATAGGTGCAATAAGGCGATATCCCGTGGCGCACCGCCTTGCGTATCATTTCGATAGCGACCCACAACACCACATTGGAATCGGCCAGGTAGGTGAAGCCGTAGGCCAGAAACAGGTTGCTCGCCTGGAGTTCCAGCAGGTATTGCTCGTCCTTGACCGGGCCGAGATCGACCAATTCCATCGGATCCTTGCCGCGCAAGGCCAGGCTCAGGCGTGCCCGGGCCAGCCAGATATGGCGCCGCCCGAGGTTTTCCGGCACCTTGACGCCGGCCAGCGCCAACGATTCGATACCGGTCTTGAGCAACTCCTTGGGCTTGTAGGAAGCTGCATAGGAGCGGGTCAACATGTCTTTGGCGGCGATGGCTTCCCTGGCACTGGCGCTGTTGTCGCACACGACCTGGCACAGGCGTTCCATCTCCACATAGTCGGCGCGCGCAAAGGCAGCGCTGATCAACTCCATGTAGAGCTCGTGCATGAAGGCCGGCTTGGCGCGCCAATCCTGCGCGCCGCCGAATTCCAGCACGATCTCGATGCAGGCATTGTGCAATTCGAAGGCGGCTGTCTTGCGCGCTTTCTGTGCGGCGCGCAGATTGAGCAGGGCCAGGGCATTGCGATCGGCGGGCTCGGTAATCAGCGAGCGCCCCTCGTTCATTTGATGGACAACGTCGAATATGCGCTCTTCAAGCTGCTCGCCGGCCATGCTGTTTTGCAGCAGGCGCCCGATCTTCAGGTGTACCGCCTTTTTCTCGTCTTCCGGTATGCCTTCGTAGGCGGCCTGCTGCACACGGTCGTGCAGGAAGAAGAAGGAATCGAAGGAAGAATCGAAAATCGTGCCGGCCGCGCCGATGGTGGAGTCGGAGGTGCCCGAAATGCGGATAAGACCGCCGACTATGGCCTGCTGCAATTCCACGGACGTGGTCTCGACCGGCTTTTCGCTGACAGTGGCCAGGGTCTGGAGGTCGAAACGATTGCCGATGCAGGATGCCAGCGTTAGCAGGCGTTGCGTTGCTTCAGGCAGGCGCCGCAATTCCTTCATCAACAGATCGACCACATTGTCGGTAATGTCCAATGCATCGATCTGTGCGACATTCCAGCGCCAGCGCCCGCCCTCGAACTGCAGCAGCTTGTCGTTGTAAAGACTCTTGAGGAATTGGCTGACGAAAAACGGATTGCCGAGCGTCTTGTGGTAGATCAGTTCGGCCAACGGTGCCGTGGCACTCGGCGAAGCGTGAAAAGTGTCCGCGATCAGTTCGTTAATGCTTTTTTGCGGCAATGCCGTCACTTCAATGGTGCTGACGGCGGCTTCGCTCTTGATGCCGTCGATGGCGATCATCAGGGGATGGGCCGCATCGACCTCGTTGTCGCGATAGGCGCCGACCACCAGCAGGCATGGGTCGTCAAGCGACTTCATCAACAGGTCGATCAATTTCAGCGATGCCGTGTCGGCCCATTGCAGATCGTCGAGGAACAGCACGATCGGATGTTCCTGGCGCGTGAATACGTCGACAAAATTCTGCAGCACGTAGTTATAGCTGTTGCGCACGCCGCTCAGAGCCGGGACCGGCGCCTGCTTGCCGATGATGTATTCGAGTTCGGGCACGGCTTCGATCATCAATTGGCCATTGGCGCCCAGCGCCTTCAACAGCTTGCTGCGCCACATCGCAATGCGGCTTTCGCTCTCGGTCAGGATTTGCCGCATCAACTCGCGAAATGCCTGATTGATCGCCGAATACGGCACATTGCGCTTGAACTGGTCAAATTTGCCGCAGATAAAATAGCCGCGCCGCGCCGCCACCGGCTTGTGCGCCTCATGCACCAGCGACGATTTGCCTATGCCGGAATAGCCGGTGACGAGCAGCAGTTCCACGCCGCCTTCGGCGATACGGTCGAAAGCGGCGAGCAATTGCGCCACCTCCACTTCGCGGCCGTATAGCTTCTGCGGCATCTGCAGCCGCTCGGACACATCATGTTCGCCGAGCTTGAAGCGGTCGATACCACCGCTGCCTTCGATCCCGTCAATGCAGCGCCGCAGGTCGGCCGCCAATCCTTCCAGGCTTTGATAGCGGTCTTCCGCGTTCTTTGAAATCAGTTTCAATACGATATCGCAGAGCACTTGCGGCAAGTCGGCGTTGATGGCGTTGGGCGCCAGCGGTTGCTTGGCGATATGGCCATAGATGACTTCCATGGCATTGTCGGATTCGAAGGGCGGCCTGCCGGTCAGCACTTCGTAGAAAATCACGCCGAGCGAGTAGTGGTCGCTGCGCTGGTCAACCTGACGATTCATCCGGCCCGTCTGTTCGGGCGAGATGTAGGCCATGGCGGCTTCCTCTTCTCTGCCCAGGCTGACAGTGCCGTCGGCGGCAGTCGAGATATTGAATGGGCACAGTGCCAGGTGCGGCCCCTGTGCGCGCTGGAATTCGCGCAGGCTGTCGGTCAGGGCAAGAAAATAGCGCAATACGGCAAGCAGATCCAGGTCCACGCCCCCCGCTTTGCGCATGTGGCGCGGCAGGCCGGACGTCGGATTCATGAAACCTTCCTTGTGCAATCTAGCCTCCAATATTTCCCCTGTATCGAACCGAACGACGACAGCTGCTCACTCAAATGTTACATTGACAACTAAAACAGGTACTATATCCGAAGTAGCGATGAGACCTTGACAGCCTGCCCGCGCCCAAGAGCCCCATTGCCGCCATACTATAAACCGAAGGGGTCGGAAAATGTCACAAAAAATACTCGCGCAGGAATACCCTCCAGCCGGAGAGGCGCAAGCAATTTCCGATCTGGCGCAACGCCTTCAGGACAAGATCACCAAGCAGTATGCCAACGACATCATGCGGCGCGATGCCCATCCCAAGATGCACGGCCTGGTGCGGGCGGAATTCACCGTTGAAGCGGGGATTCCGGAGCAATGGCGCCTCGGTGTTTTTCGTGAGCCCAAAACCTATCAGGCATGGATACGCTTTTCCAACCAGAATGCAGAAATCCAGTCCGATCTCAAGAACGACATCCGCGGCATGGCAATCAAACTGCTAGGTGTGCCCGGTGAAAAATTGCTGGAATCGGAACGCCATGCTACCACCCACGATTTCATCGTCATCAGCACCAACGTGTTCGTCACCAAGGATGCAGCCGAATTCGATGCCCTGATCAAGGCCATGCTCGGTGGTTTGCTCGCGACAGGATGGTTCTTCCTGACCCACTTGCGCGTGACGTGGAACCTGATGCGTTCCATGAAAAAGTGCGGCAATCCGTTACGCAGCCGATACTGGAGCACCACCCCTTACCTGTTCGGCACCCAGGCCGTCAAATATTCGGCCATACCCGTCGTGCCGGCAAACTGCACCGACGACGGCATACCGGCCAACCCGGGCGACAACTATTTGCGCGAGGCCATGGTAGACGTTCTGGCGCGCGAAGACGTGTATTTCGACTTTGCCGTGCAAAAACAGATTGACGCCGATACGATGCCGATTGAAGACCCTGGCGTCGAATGGAGCGAACAAATATCGCCGTTCGTGAAACTCGCATCGATCCGCATTCCGAAGCAGGAATTCGACAGCACCGCCCAACGCAATTTCGGTGAAAACCTGTCCTACAATCCCTGGCATAGCCTGCCTGAACACCGGCCGCTGGGCGGAATCAATCGTGCGCGAAAAATAGTCTACGAAACGATTTCCAACTTCCGCCATCTACGCAACCAGGTGCCCAGCGTGGAACCGGTCAGCCTGGATATTCCCTGATCCGATAAAACGCCCAGGCAGGCGACGTTCACATCAAGTCGGGTCAACCAGGCCCTTGGCGATCATGCGCAGCGCCGTCAAGCTCGGCACGAAGAAATAATCGCCGCCGCGCGTCTCTACCAGACGCGGAATATTGCGCAGGAAATACGGTGCGCGTTCGCCTTCGGGGTCAACTTGCAGCACAGCCCGGCTTGGATATTCCTTGTCGTGGTTGCCGAGGATGATTTCCTTGTCGTTGGCCGCCTTGAAGTCGTTTCCGTAGTTGATCCACTGCTGCTGCACGAACTCAAACTGGCGGTTGAAGTCGGCGTTCAGCATCATGATGACAATGCCATGGTTGCCGCGGTCGGTGCCGCGATCCTTGACTTGGCCGTAAGGCAGGCCGCGCCGCAACAAGCGACGCCGGTTGGCCAATGCACCGGGCGTATCGAAGGCGCCCGCCTTGCATACCATGGCGGCGGGATTATCGCCCTGGACCATTTCCAGCGAGGCGCGCGGATTAATGCGGCGTATGTGGGACGAAAACGGGCATTTTGCACCGCTCATATCGTCGTCGTAGGTGAAATCGCTCAGCATGCGATCCTGCTCGGCCGGGTTGGCGGCATTGGCAGCGAACCGTTCGTCCCATGCTTTCTTGCTCGAATCGTCCGGTGCACCAGCCAGCGGTGCGCCGTTGTCGCGCCAGCGGCCGACGAATTTGGCGGCCAGCAGTTCCTTGCTGCCCGGGAAATTGCGGCTCTCGCGTTCAAGAAATTGATCGAAGGTAGCGACATTTTCATGCAGCTTGCGATACACCATGTAAGTACCATTGCGCGACAACAAAATCGGCTGCGGCGCAGGCGGATATTCGTGCGCCTCGTCGATGTGGCCCAGAATGAATTCGCCGGTCGCCAAGGGCGCCCACTGGCCGTTATCCATCTGCTTGCCGCGGCCTGCCACACGCTCGGGTGCGTCGGCCAGTCCTTCGAAATACGGGTCGCCGATGCCGTCGGTGTAGCCAAAGTGTTCCTTGGCCGTCAGTTGGCCATTTTCTGCCAGTGCGTGCACGTCCTGGTAGGGCAAGTCTTCGGTGCCGTCGTCGCCGCGATGGCCGCTCAGTTGCACCACGCCCTGGCCGCTGGCGGCTGCAATGCCCTGCAGCCATTGATAACGCTCTTCAAGCAAGGCCGGCGTCTGCGCATTGATCGATACAAATATGTGCACGTCCTTGTGCCTGTCTTTTTCCCGGTTGGCACGCCAGATCGGGTCCCAATGTTCTGGCGCACTCGGCCCATCGTCACCGAGGATGTCCTTGCGCTGCTTCATGCCCATGACGAATTCTTCCGAGAAGCCGATCAGCGACGAGCGCGGCAGCTCCAGCTCCTTCAAACCCTGGTAGGTGAACGCGATATTGGTCGTCGCATGCGGTCTCGGTATGGGGTTCGGCCCCTCGTCCCAAGTCGCGGCAGAGGTGACCTTGGTCGCGACTGCAGCGACAAAAGCGCGGCCCTTGTCGCTTTCGCGGATATTGAAAAATACGTAGCGCGCCACCGGAAAACCGAAGCGCCCGTAGGGCCTGACCACGTCTCCCTGGATGTCGAACAAGTCAAGCGATTTGGTCACAGTGAAGCCTCCTGTTGGGTATCGCTATGTTTGGGCAGGCTGTATTGGCCGGGCGTCCACGAGGGGCCGGTCAAATCGTTCGGCGCCACGCGTTTGATGAATTCCTGGTAGCGCTTCTTCAATTCGGCGGTCGGCAGGCCTTGCGATTCGACCGCGAAGCGCGAGAATTCCTGCTTCAGGTACAGCGCCTTCAATTGCTCCTCGAGCGGGTCGTCGTTGGAGCCGACAAAAAACAGCGCCGCCGGCAACTGGCATTTTTTCATGTAGGCGATGAAGGTGTCGGCATCCTTGACCTGGTCGAATCCGTAGCAATACGCCCATGCGCTCTTGATCTCGTCGGCAATCGCATCCCACATACCGCGCAGATAAGTGTCGAGGTCACCGTGAAAATTGCTGGAGAAGACCAGGTATTTCGATTTCAGGTGGTCGTCGGCCGGCAAGACAGCCAGCCGCAGGCTTTTCGGCACCACCGGCAACCAGTCGCTGACGGTATCGATTGCGCTGGCGCCGGGCAGCGACTCGATATACACGTCGTCGAGCACGTAATAGCGCGCCAGATAGGTTTGCGGCACCTTGGCCATGGGGCTGTTGTGCAGTGAATTCCAGTTTTCGAGGCGGTCGCGCACCAGGTCGGCGTAGGCGATTTCGTCTACATGGCCGTTCATGATCGGAGAAAGTATGGTCAAGGCATAGGCCTTGCCGCTGACATTACCCATGATGGTTCACTCCATTGCCTTGACGGTGGTCTGATGCGCCTTGCGCAGGTCGCGCAAGTGGCGCTTTTGCACGGCGGCGGCGGACATGCTCACAATCGGCGTCGGCCGCATGTCCCCCAGATCGTGCTGCAGGTTGCGCAGCAGCAGGTTGTATTGTTTCTGGAAATCGGCGTCCGGCGCATCGTTCCATTGCTTGTCGAAATCGATCAGCATCGCCTTGAGTTTCTTGGCGGCCTTGATGTCGTTCGAGGCTGCGAGCGGATAGGCGCTGTAGTAGTGAATCGTCTCGATCTGGTTGTAGCGGATGTATTTATGAAACGGCGTCAGCGCTACAGAGTGCGGATAGCGGATGTTCCATTTCCAGAACATGTCGAGCCCGCTGGGAATGGCAAAGGTGAAGGAGTCCACATACTGATCCCAGCTGCCGTTGAAGTTGCTGAAGAACAGCATGTAACTGTATTTGAGATCTTCCTTCGGCTGGTTCGGGTGCAGGTGGGGAAACTGGTTGCGGCCTATGATGACCCAGCGCGCATAATGGATCAGCGACAGCGTGATCAGACCGCTTAGCGTCGATGGAAACTTGAGTGCGATCCAGAAGATCAGCTTGTTTACCCAGGCAAGATACCAGCGTACCGGGGTAATTACATTCATTGCATAGGCTTTGCCCGCAATATTAGACATGCCGGATCCCCTCCCTGTCTTGATTGGTACATGATGCCTGGCATTGTCTGCTGCCTATGCCCCCGGCCTTGGGAACCTAGCGGAACCGGCCAAGCAACATTGCCAAGCGTTTATTTTTGTGCAAGGCGTAGCATACCCTTGAAGGTGATATTTTTGCAATGAGCAGGAAGCTGGAGCTTACCTGTCAATATTGACAGGGGAGGAACACACAATCGGGTGCCGTCAGTCAGCAACCAATACTGAACACGGGCAGTCCCGGCCAGGGGGCGAAAGCAGGGGTCAGGATCACCCCAAGGAATAGAACGATAGCGGCCGCACGCCGTTGATACACCAGGCCCTCGGTTCCGCATCGTTACGCAACCCGCACCACCATCAAGCCCGCACGCAAACCAACCCTCACTGCCGGATTCGGGAAAATGACATATTCCGTCTTGGTTCCGGTTTGATAGATATGTTCTCCATCACGCGCCACCACCACGCCGGGTTCGAAGGCCGTGAAATTTTCGGCCGAGCCATCGAACGTCAAGGCAAACGATTCGCTTAGTTTGACAAGTTCTTGCGCCACCTGAAACACATGCGGCATGGCCTTGCGAAACGGCATTGTGCTGCCGGTGCGCAGCATGGTGTCGATCGCGGCTGAGGTGACTTCGAATTGACTCAGGTCATTCTTGCCGATGGCACCGATTTGCCCGAGTTCGGCGGTGCAACCCGCGGCGCCGAATTTTGTCGCAGTGTAGGCGCTGTAAGTCGGCGCCAACTTCGAATTCAACACCACAGCACCGATACCCGCGCCGCCAAGCCAGGCCAACAAGGATTGGCGGGTGCGGTCAGCCATTACCTCGGGCACGATGGCGAAGGTTGGGTAGGCAGATTTGCGTATGGCGGTGTGCAGATCGAAGTGCCATTTTTCACCGTCGTCGCCGGCAAAAAACGACGCTGTCGCCTTCATCAGTATGTCGGCACGTTCCGCTTCGGCCACCGTCTGAAGTTCGCCGCGCTCGCTGGTAAACAGACGATTGAGGTCAGCATCGATAAAGCGTTTTTGTTGCGCGATGGCGGCAAGATTGCCGACTGCCACCATCAGGTCGACCTGCAATTCATGCGGCGTTTGCGCCAGTTGCTCAAGCAATTGCGCCACCATCTCGATCGGTGTCGTTTCGTCGCCATGCACGCCTACCGACAGCAGCAGGCGAAGGCGCCGCCGTCCGGCGGCGGCCGGCGCCGCGTTGATCTGCATGATGCCTTTGGCCGGCAGTCGAACGGTATAGCCGGCATTGGCGAAGCTATCGGCAATGGCGGAAAAATCCGCTTCTGCCAATGCCTGGATTGCTGTGGAACTGGTCATGTTGCGTTACCTTGTAGCTGTAGTTACGCTGCAGCGGAAACCGCTTCGGACAAGTTCCACGCATCAAGCACAGCCTGTTCCAGCGATGCAGGCGCAGTAGCCTTCAATTGCAAGCGTGCGACGACAGCGTCGATGACGCTCTCGCCGGCAGTTGCCTGCGCACCGCCCTGCAGCTGACGCAAAACCAGGCCGAGCAAACGTTGCTGTGCGCGACGGAGGGCGTCGAGCGCATGCAGGCGCAAGCCTTGCTGCGCCGCCGGCCCGGCGGACACGGTCAATGCGCGTTCAAGCACATCGATACCGGCAATGCGACGCAAGCTCATGCCGGTTTGCAGCAACGCCGGCAGCCCCAGAGCGGAGGGACGTTCTACCGTCAACGCGGCAAACAGGAAATCGGCCATGCCTTCAATCGCTTCGACTGCGGCACGGGCATGGTCGAAGGCACTCTGCCCCGCTGCGGTCAGCGACAGCAGTTGCGCGGCACTGTCGGCGTTGCCGAACAAGGCCGTCAGTTCCTTCAAGCCGCCCGAGGCCACCAGTTGTTCGGCAGGCACCGACAGCACGCCGCCGATCACGGACTTCTGCAAAGCGCGGGTGCGTGCATCGAGGTCCTTTGAGACCCCACAAGGGATTTCCAGCGCATGCGCGTCGAGCGTTGCAAATAGCGGAGCGAGATTCAAGGCGGCCGACGACTGCGCCCAAGCCAGAATCACGGCGCTTTCTTCCACCTGATGCTTGGCCGCCAATTCGACCAGCATGAGCGGGCCGCAACGATTGACGGCTTCGTTGGCCAGTACGGTCGCCAGAATGGCGTTAGCCAGGGGATGGGCGAGCGCGTCACGCTTGGCGACGAGGCCTTGTGGGAAGTAAGGCGTCAACAGCGTCTTGGCCCAGTCATGCTTGAGCAGCGGCAACGCGGACAGGATGCGCTTGTAACGGTTCTTGACGTTGGCGATCACGACCGCCAATTCAGGCGCCGTCAGGCCGATGCCCTCCGACTTGCGGCGCGCCAGTTCGGTCACCGAGGGCAATTGTTCGAGCTCGCGCGAAATCACACCTTCGGCTTCCAGGTTGGCGATCAGGGCGGCATAGGCGTCCTGCACCTCGACTGCTCGCTGCGCCTGCTCTTCGCGCACCAGCAGATGGGTTTGCAAGGTGTTGTCACGAAGTACCAACGCTTCAATGTCGGTTGTCAATTCGTTGAGCACACGGTTGCGTTCTGCTTCGGTGAGCGTGCCGGCATTGACTTCCGTGTCGAGCCATATCTTGACGTTGACTTCATGGTCCGAACAATCGACACCGGCCGAATTATCGATCGCGTCGGTGAAAATATGACCGCCCTTGAGCGCGAATTCGATACGCCCGGCCTGCGTCGCACCGAGGTTGCCGCCTTCGGCAACCACCTTGCAGCGCAGTTCGTTGCCCGATACGCGTATCGTATCGTTGGCGCGGTCCTTGACTTGCGCGTGGCTCTCGGTCGAGGCCTTGATATAGGTACCGATACCGCCGTTGTAGAACAGATCAACCGGCGCCAGCAGGATAATGTGCAACAACTGTTCCGGCGTGACGCTGGTTGCGGTCGTGCCGAGCGCGGCTTGCGCTTCGGCAGACAATTCGATCGTGCGTGCCGAACGCGGCCACACGCCGCCACCTTTGGAAATCAGCGACTTGTCGTAGTCGTCCCACGACGAACGCGGCAGGGCAAACATGCGCTGCCTTTCCTCGAACGAGCGCGCCACGTCCGGCGTCGGGTCGATGAAGACATGGCGGTGATCGAATGCCGCCACCAGCTTCAACTGGCGCGACAACAGCACACCGTTGCCGAACACGTCGCCCGACATGTCGCCGATGCCGACCATGGTGATCGGCGTGGTTTTCAGGTCGTGGCCGATTTCGTAGAAGTGGCGCTTGACTGCTTCCCACGCGCCTTTGGCGGTGATGCCGAGCTTCTTGTGGTCGTAGCCGTTCGAGCCGCCCGAGGCGAAAGCGTCGCCCAGCCAAAAGCCGCGCTTGACGGCGATGCCGTTGGCGATGTCGGAGAAGGTGGCCGTGCCCTTGTCGGCCGCCACCACAAGGTAGGGGTCGGCGTCGTCGTAGCAAACCGTTTGAGCGGGCGGGACGATCTGGCCGCGCACCCGGTTGTCGGTCAGGTCGAGCAGGCCGGCAATGAACAGGCGATAGACTGCTTCGCCTTCATGCGCAATCGCTTCGCGTGTGCCGTCCTTGGGCATCAGCTTGCAGACGAAACCGCCCTTGGCACCGGCCGGCACGATGACCGCGTTCTTGACCATCTGCGCCTTGACCAGGCCGAGCACTTCGGTGCGGTAATCTTCCATGCGATCGGACCAGCGCAAACCGCCGCGCGCCACCGGTCCGCCGCGCAGGTGCACGCCTTCGAAGCGGCGCGAGAACACGAAAATTTCGCGATACGGGCGCGGCTCCGGGAGGAACGACAATTGGCTGCTGTCGAATTTGAATATGATCGTGTCGCCGGTCTGCGCATCCTGGAAGTAGGAAGTACGCAAGGTTGCGAGGATGAGGTCGGCGATGCTGCGCAGGATATCTTCGGTATCGGCGTGATTGAGGTCAGGCAGTTGCTGCTTCAAGGCGTGGATGGCAGCGGCGCCTTCCGCACGCTGCACGGCGCTCAGGGACGGATCGAAGCGTTTGATGAAACTCTCGACCAGCGTGCGCGCCATGCCCGGTTGCTTGCGCAGGCAATCGGCGATGTAACGCAGGCTGAAACGGCTGCCGGTCTGGCGCCAATAACTCGAATAGGCGCGAATCACCTGCACTTCCTTCTGGCGCAAGCCGGCCTCGATTACGAGCCCGTTCATGCGCCCGTCTTCCGCTTCGCCGTTGAACAGCGATTCGAACAATTCCTTGGCAGCGTCGGCCACGTGCGGTTGCGCCAGCTTGGTTGCACTTTGCGCATCCACGGTCAGACAGGTGACGAAGAACGGTGTGCCGTCCAGCCCGGTCAGGGCATAAGTCTGTTCACGATCGACCGCCACGCCGGCGTTGTGCAAGCCGGGCAGGATTTGCGACAGCGACGGCGCGCTGTTGGCCGACAGCAGACGAACGTTGACCGATCCGCGCCAGCCCAATTCGATGTGGACGCCGATTCGAGCCGAGCGCAGACTGCCGAACATGCTCAAATCATGGAACGCCGTTCTCGGCGACGTCGCGGCGATGTATTCCGCCGGCAGGCTCATGCACAATTTGCGCAGGCCGGTGCGCAATGCGGCGTCGCCGGTTTCATCGATCAATGCGTCGAAGCTGGTGTGCCAGCCTTCGATGGCGGCCAGCAAGGGCCGCTGTATGTCGCCTTCCAGATCCAGATGCGGGCGCGCCGCCTTGGCGATCAGGTAGAGCCGTGCCAATGGTCCTTCGGCAAGATACGTATGCACCGTGACCTCGGTGGCGCCGGCCAGATTGCGCACGCTTTGCGACAAGGTGTCGGCCAGGCTGGCGCTGTAGCGCTCGCGCGGCATGTAGATCAGCACATTGAGGTGCCGCCCGTACACATCGCGCCGCGCGAATACTTTGGCGCGCGGTTGTTTGTACAGTGCGACCACCGCGCCGCTGACTTCGGCCAGCCAGGCCGGCGACGCTTCGAGCACCTCGGTGCGCGGCAGCGATTCGAGGATTTCAATGAACTTCTCTGCGCGAAAACCTTCCTGGCGCACACCGGCCAGACTCAACACTTCCTTGATGCGCCCGCGCGCAAATGGCAACTGCGCCAAAGGTGTGGCGGCAGCCGCGCGCGAGAACAAACCGACGAAACAATGTTCGCCGACGATCTTGCCGTCGGCACCCAAATCGCGCACGCCGATGAAATCGAGTTTCTGGTCACGGTGCAGCGTCGACTGCGTATCGGCCTTGACCACGGACAGCGAGCTAGGCCGGTTTGCCTGCGTCACATAGTCTTCCGGAATACCGGCCAGGCAGGTGTCGTAGATCGGGTGGCTGGTGTCGCGCAGCACGCCGATGCGGCTGGGCAGGTCGCGCGCCAGCTTTCCTTCGCCGGGTACAACGCGGTAATAGGCATAGCCGAAGGCTTCAAAGCCGCCGAGTCTGGCCCATTCCAGGAAAGCCGCCAGTTCCGCGCCTTCCGCAGGTATCTTCAATGAGGCAGTGGCGACGGAGGACATTTTTTCCAGCATGGCAGCGGCGTCACGATGCACGGCGGCAGCGTCACCGGCCACCGAACGCACGTTGTCAATCAGGTTGGCCAACACGGGCGCTGTCAATTCTTCGGACAACAGGCACAATACATAGGATTCGAGCGGGTCCTTGCCGGTGTTGGCACGTTCCACATGCGTGACGCGGCCATCGGCGTCGCGCCGCACCGACAGCACGGCGTTGAGCACAGCGCGCGATGCGATGTGCATATTGCGCAAGGCCATGACGATGGAATCGACCAAGAAAGGCATGTCCGGGTTGGCGATCAGCAACGCCGTTGCACCGGCGCTGTGTCCGCCCGTATAGCGCAAGGCGCCGATACGGCATCCGGTCGGCGCACCGGCCAAAACTTCGGAAAAACTTTGCCACAAGGCCGAAGCCAGCGTCTCGGGCGCGATGCCGGCGAGGTCTTCTTCCTCGACCGAGGCGAGCCAGGTTTCAATCACGGCGGCTGTGGGCGATTTCGCGTCCTTGGCGTCGACGGCCGCCATGACCAGGTTCAATGTTTGCTTGCGCAAGTCTTCTATGTGTTGGTTCATCTGTTTCTCCAATGTGATGAAGTGTGCTCCATCATGCGTATTAAAATTCTCCGTGCGCGATCGCATCGTGAAGCAATCGCGGCGCGAACACCGGTAAGCGTTCGCGGGAATGCAGGAAAAAGGGCGCTCCATCAATCCACTGCGCGACCCAATCTCGGCCCTGCGATGCTTACTGTAATCAACTACAGTTGCGCTTCTTGAACCGAGCTTCTGCCGCGCGCTGCGATTTCTAGAGCACCCTTGCAACCTTGGATAAGGTTGCGAAGGTGCGCACTCTTACAATTTGCTACTCCGTCCATACAGGTTTTCCAGGGAAAAACCGGTCTGTTTTTATGGCGCTACGATACGCTTTTTCAGTCCGCATTTAATTCGTTATTTGCCCCAAAAACGCGCGTATACGTTCGTTTTTCGTATTACCGAAGAATTCTTCCGGTGGCGCTTCGACAAGTATCTGCCCATGCTCGAAGAAAATCACACGATCAGCCACTTCGCGGGCGAAACCCATTTCATGCGTGACAACAATCATGGTCATGCCGGAGCGCGCCAGATCCTTCATCACATCGAGCACTTCCTTGATCATTTCAGGGTCCAGCGCCGAGGTCGGCTCGTCGAACAGCATCACTTTGGGCTGCATCGCCAGCGCGCGCGCAATCGCAACACGCTGCTGCTGCCCGCCCGACAACTGATGCGGGTATTTATGCACGTGGTCCGACAGCCCGACCTTCTTCAGCAACGCGAGTGCAGCAGTTTCGGCTTCGGCGCGCGATGTCTTGCGCACGCGGCGCGGCGCCAGCGTGATATTGTCGAGCACGGTCAGATGCGGGAACAGATTGAAGCTCTGGAACACCATGCCGACTTCGCGCCGCACGGCGTCGATATGCTTCATGTCGGAATTCAATTCGATGCCGTCGACCACGATGCGCCCGGCATCGTGCGTTTCCAGCCGGTTCAACATGCGCAGGAAGGTCGACTTACCGGAGCCGGAAGCGCCGATGATGACGGCAACTTCGCCCTGAAAGAACGCGGTCGACACATTCTTGATGACGTGAAAGGCGCCGAAATGCTTGTCGACGTTTTCCGCAACAATGAGCGGTGCCCTATCGGGCGCAGCACTCGCGGTGATGGTAGAGGCCGTCATGGTTTCATTCATCTTCAATGATGGTTTTGTACATCCATTTGCCGTTCCAGCGCGTTCGACACCTGGGTCAGGATTGTAGTCAGCGCCAGGTAGATGATCGCCGCCGTTATCAGCGAAGGCACCGGCTGGTAGGTCTCGGCCTTGACGCGATTGGTTGCTGTCATCAATTCCACAACGCCTATCAGTGTCACCAGACTCGTATCTTTCAGCAAGGACACGAAATTATTGACCAGCGATGGCAATGCGACGCGAAAGCTCTGGGGGAACACGATATAAAGAAAGGTTTGAAACGAACCCAGACCGAGCGAGCGCGCAGCTTCCGTTTGCCCCTTGTGGATGGCCAGAATGCCGGCACGTATCGCTTCGGCGTTGTAGGCACCCACATTGATCGCCAGTGCGGCGATCCCGGAATTGAAGTCGGACAACTGGATCGGCAATAATTCCGGCACCGCGAAGAATACGAAAGAGATCTGCACCAGCAAAGGTGTGCCGCGTATGACCCAGATGTACAACCCGACGAACCAGCGCACCGGAGGAAAGCGCGACAACTTGCCGAGCGCCGTGAGGAGCCCGATCAGGATGCCGATCAACCCGGACACGATGGTCAATTGCACAGTCAGCAAGGTGCCCTTGGCAAACTGCTCGGCTGCAGGGCCGATCGGGTCCGGCATCCAGCTCAAGATTGCCGAAAGACTCCACAGAAAGAGCACCATTGCGGCCGCCGACATGCTGATCGCCGCCGCACTTCGCTTTTCCCGCGACCATGTTCGCGGGAACAATGACAACGCCTGTTTCAATCGATTGCCCCTCTAAGGTCGTTCAAGCGATCAGTTGCAACGGATGTCTTCGCCGAAGTACTGCTTGGACAAGGCCGCGTAGGTGCCGTCGGCCATCAGTGCCGCGGTGGCTTTGTTCACTGCATCGACCAGGCCGTTATTGTTCTTTTTGACTGCACCGGCGATTTTTTCCACAAACAGGAATTCGCCGGGATGCATGCCCGCCTTGGGATTGGCATCAAGTGCGGGTTTGACGGAAAAGCGGTCGGTCACCCAGGCGTCGACGCGGCCGGCCATGAGGGCCGACAAGGCGTCGGTATTCTCGGGGAAGGTTTTGACTTCCTTGACACCGGGAACGGTCAACAGATTTTTGTAATACGTCGTGCCCACTTGCACGGCAACGATCTTGCCCGACAGGGTCTTGGCATTCTTGATGTTGGGGTCCTTGGCCACGATGACGCCGCCGCTGCAATATTGCGGCGCAGTAAATGTCACTGCCTTGGCGCGCTCCTCGGTGATGCCGAACGACGCCATTACGAGGTCCCAACGGTCTTGTCCCAGCCCAACGAGCAGCGAATCAAACGGGATGGCCTTCCACTCGATCTTCAGGCCCATCTTCTTGGCGATTGCTTCCGCCAGGTCCACTTCAAAGCCGGACAGCTTGTCGCCCTTGTAGTAATTGAACGGCGCGTAGGCACCCTCGGTGGCGACAATGATCTTGCCGTCAGCCTTGATCTGTTCGATCGTACGCGCGTTCGCGACAGCACCGGCCAGCAGTGCGGCGGCAGCGGCCGTGGCGGCCAGCAGGAATTTCAAACTCTTCATGTTTCCTCCAATAGTTGTTCGATGTGGCGACAAGCAGATGCAAATTCAGAATCGGGAACTGTCTGCTGCCCTCCAATTGCCATGCAAAAAGCACGCCCAATTGGTTTAGCCGTCAATCATAGCCATAATTTGGCGACAAATTCATAGCACAGGCATCGTGACACGCATTTCTTATTTTTTTATTGGGAAATTCCGGTTTTTTACGCTCTTTTCTGTGGTTTCCATGCCGCACCATACTGCTCGGTTCCGGTATCAGCGATACAAGCCCGGCAAATTCAGGATTGTGCTCAATTCATCGAGGGCCGTGTTGATCTCAGTCGCCAGGCTTGGGTCTGCCAGGTCTGCCGGTTCCAGGCGATCACGGTAATGCTTGCCGGCCCATGCCACCAGCTTTTCATACAACGCGTCGCTCATCAGCACACTCTGGTGCACGGCGGCCGCCTCTGCAGGCGACAGGGCCACGCGCAGACGCAGGCAGGCAGGGCCGCCGCCGTTGCGCATGCTCTGGCGCAAATCGAAGTTGAGCAATTCATCGATCGGACCGCCGGAAGCGGTCATCTGCTCCAGATAACGCGCCACGGCCGCATTTTCCTGGCATTCCTGCGGCACAACCAGGGCCATCTTGCCGTCCGGCTTGGACAATAACTGGCTATTGAACAGATAGCTCGAAACCGCATCGGCCACGCTGACCTGGTCGTTCGCCACCCTCACCGGCTTCAATTGCGCGCCGTGTTCACCCTGGGCGGCCATCGCTTCGCCCAGTGCCGCCAGCGCCGCCTGTTCGTCGATGAAGGCTTGCTCGTGGTAAAACAGCACGTCGCCGTTGGCAACCGAAATCACATCGTTGTGGAACACGCCCTGGTCGATCACTTCGGGGTTCTGTTGCACGAACACGGCGCAACCGTCTTTTAGACCATGCAGGCGCGCCACGGCCTGGCTCGCTTCCAGTGTTTGGCGTGCGGGAAACTTGCGTGGCGCAGGTGCGGCGGCATCGAATTCGACGCGTCCGTAGACAAACATTTCGACACCCGATGCGCCATGGGTGGCGCACAGGCGGCCATGATTGGCCGCGCCCTCATCGCCGAAGGCCGGCGTGCCGGGCAACGCCGCATGCACGGCAAAGTGACGTTGATCGTGGAAAATTGCGCGCAGGCTGCGCTCGGTCTGGGCATGCTCGTAGGAACGGTGCAGCTTGCTGTTCAGGTTGGCCACGGTCAGGTGCACCTTGCCGTCTTGCGTGTCGGCAGATGGGCTCACTGTTGCCGCATTGGCCGTCCACATCGGCGAAGCCGAATACGCACACGACAGAATGGCCGGCGCATCGCGGAAGGCCTTGGCGATAACGTCGGCGTCGCTGCCGGTAAAGCCCACGCTGCGCAGTAATGCAAAATTGGGGCGGCATTGCGGCGGCAGCAAGCCCTGGGCAAAGCCGCGCTGCGCCAGCGCGCGCATCTTGGCCAGCCCCTGCAATGCGGCCTGGCGCGGGTTCGACACGCTCTTGACGTTGTTGAACGAGGCCACATTGCCGAACGAGAGACCGGCATAGTTATGCGATGGGCCCACCAATCCATCGAAGTTGTATTCGCGAACGTCATTCATGTTCAAAACTCCAATCCGGGGGAGAGTTGTTTAGGCATGGCCAGGACGGCATTTTCAATCGAGGCGACAGGATAGGCGCAATAGTCGGCGGCGTAGTACGCACTCGGCCGATGGTTGCCCGACTTGCCGATGCCGCCGAACGGCGCGGTGCTCGCGGCGCCGGTAGTCGGACGATTCCAGTTGACGATGCCGGCGCGCGCCAGCATCTGGAACTTTTCCCACAAGGCTTCATCGTCGGACAAAAGCCCGGCGGCAAGACCGTATTCGGTGGCATTGACTGCCGCAATCGCCGCATCGAAATCGGCCACGCGGATCACTTGCAACAGCGGGCCGAACCATTCCTCGTCAGGCACACCTGCAACGCCGGTCATGTCGACGATGCCTGCCGAGAGAAGGCCCGTGCCTTCTTCCAGCTTGCGCATCGTCAGCAACAATTTACCGCCCTGCGCAATCAGGTCGTCCTGTGCCTTGAGCAGCTTGTCGGCAATTGCCGACGACACCACCGGCCCCATGAACGGCACCGGCTCGTCGCCTGGTTTGCCGACGCGTATCTTGCCGGCCACCTCAACCAGACGCGCGATGAAGGCCTGACCCTGCGGCGTGTCCTGCACAATCAGACGGCGCGCGCAGGTGCAGCGCTGCCCCGCACTGACAAAGGCAGAAAACAGCGTGTGGTGCACGGCGGCATCGACATCGGCCACGTTCCAAACGGCGAGCGCATTATTGCCGCCCATTTCCAGTGCCAGCATCTTGCCCGGCTGCCCGGCAAATTGCCGATGCAGGATGGCGCCGGTTTGATAACTCCCGGTGAACAGGATGCCGTCAAGCGCCGCATGCTGGGCCAGGGCGGCACCGGTTTCGCGCCCGCCGTTGACAAGGTTGAGCACGCCGTGCGGCAAGCCGGCCTCTTCCCACAATGCGACAGTCTTGATCGCAGTGCGCGGCGCATATTCGCTGGGTTTGAACACCAGCGTGTTGCCGGCGATCAGAGCCGGGACGATATGGCCGTTGGGCAAATGGCCGGGGAAATTGTAGGGGCCGAATACGCCGAACACACCGTGCGGTCGATGGCGCAGCACGGCCTCGCCATCGGCTATGGTCGATTGCGTGACGCCGGTGCGCGCGCGATATGCCTGCAACGAAATATCGACCTTGTTGGCCATCGACGTGACTTCAGTGCGCGCTTCCCACCATGGCTTGCCGACTTCGGCCGATATCAGGCGCGCGAGTTCTTCGCTGTTGGCTTTCAACAGATCGCGGAAACGCTCGCAGATGGCCACGCGCGCTTCAAGCGGCAACATGGCCCAGACCGGAAAAGCCGCACGCGCCGCCTTGCATGCGAGATCGACTTCGGCAGCCGTGGCGGCAGCACAGTTCCAGGCCGGCAAGCCGGTGGCGGGATCGTGCGTGGCAAATTGCGGGCCTTCACCGGTGACCCATTGACCGTTCAGATAATGACTGTTCATGTTGATGGCAATCGAGACTGGTTATTGGTTGGAATTCATGGACAGCACGCGTACCGCATCGCCGGGCTTGGCATGCAACACGCCGCTCTGCTCGGGCGTCAGAGCAAGTCGCCCCTGCATCGGTTCGCTCTCAACGGCGATGACGCGGAAGTCGCGCAGTTGCGTGCCGGCCACCAGCGTCGGTTTGCCGGCCAATACGGCGGACGGCGCAGTCGCTTCTACCAGGGCCAGCGCACTTTCACGCATGGCGCGCAATTCGCTGACGCGCGCCTGCAAGACCGGGCCGGCATCGAAAATATCGACATAACCTTCGTAGTACATGCCTTCCTGCTCCAGCAGGCGGCGCGCCGGCGCCGTTGCGGTGTGAACCAGCCCGACTGCATCCTGCGCCTCTTGCGGCAAATAATCGATATACAGCGGATGGCGCGGCATCAATTCGGCGATGAATGATTTTTTGCCCAGGCTGGTCAAGTCGTCCGCCCGCTCGAACTCCATCTTGAAGAAATGCTGGCCCAGGCTGTCCCAGAACGGCGAACTGCCGTCAGGACGCAGGAAGCCGCGCATTTCCGCGATCAGTTTTTCACCGAACAGGTGCGGGAATTGCGCAATGAACAGCAGGCGGCTCTTGGACAACAACTTGCCATTGACGCCGCTGCGGTAGTCGGGATGCAGGAACAGCGAACACAATTCCGAACAGCCGGTCAGGTCGTTCGATAGATACAAGGTCTCCATGCGGGAAAACACATTGAGTTCCTTGCTCGAATGCACAAGCGTGCCGATGCGGTAGTTGTAGAACGGCTCTTCCAGTCCGACCGCACTCTTGATCGCACAAACGCCGACCAGCGCGCCATTGGCGGTATCTTCCATGACGAACAGGTAGTCGCGCTGCTCGGGGGGAATCGTTTCAGCGAACGATGCGCAGGCAACGTCGACACGATTGCCGAGCATGCCGCGATCAGCCTTCAGCGTCGTCATGCCGCCGCCGACGCGGCCTGCCAGATCGAGCAGGCCATCCAGGTCATTTTGTTCAATTGCGCGCACAACTAGCATAGGATACTCACAATCTCACGCACAAAACCGGATCGCCGGAAACAAGATCGAGCGCCCGCATCGCTTCAGCGGAGAGCGCCACGTCGTCGCGCTGTTCGAGCAAGGGCGACTGCATCACGACGGCACGAAAATTCTCGTTGCGCGCGGTCGATACTAGGTAACTTGCACCCACATTCGTACCTGCCGCAGCGTCGGCTGCAAGCGCCCGCAGGTGCAGCGACGAAGAAAACGCGCGCAGGCTGTTCTTGTGCGCTTGCAGGATGGGGCCGCCATCGAAAATATCAATAAATTCGTCCGGTTCGAAGCCTTCGTCGGACAATATGTGAAACGGCAATTCACCTTCGGCATGCACCTGGCCCATGGCCGCCTGCGCCTCGCCCGGCAGCAGCGGCACATACACCGGATAATGCGGCATCAGCTCGATGATGAGCGAACGATTGCGCGCGCCTTCGATCAGCCGTTCGACTTCCAGAAAATCCATGTGGAAAAATTTGCGTCCGAGTGCTTCCCAGAACGGCGAGCGCGATTCGTTGTCCGTCACGCCGGCCAGCGATGCAAAGAAGCGGTCACTGAAGCGGTGTGCCGCCGATGCGGCAAACAGGAGGCGCGCGCGAGAGAGCAACGCAGCTTCCTGCCCTGCGGTATGCCAGTCGCGCATGTAAAAACTCGACAACTGCGAGTGCCCGGTCAAATCCGAGCACAGCGTCAGTGCATGCACGCTATGGCTGATGTTCAGGTCGCGCGAGACTTGCTGGATCACGTCGTTGCGGAACGCGAAAAACGTGCCCTGCGATCCGGCCGTGGCCGCAATGGAAGCCGTACCCTGCAGCCTGCCGTCATCGCACGATTCGAGCACGAACATGTACGACTCTTCGCTCGGCAAATCGACGTGCGCTCCAAATGAAGCAATCGAATGCTCGATTGCGCGCTCGATCGCCTCACGCGATTTAGGCAAGGTGTGAACGCCCGGCGTGGCGACAGCGGCGAGCGCCTCCAGCGCTGCAGCATCGCCCGCCTGCACGGCACGCACGACGAACATGGGTTTGCTCACTCTGCTTAGGCTGCGAGAAATGCGTCGAGCGCGCGGCGCAGCAGGCGATCAGCCTCGGCAATTTGCGCATCCGACACAACCAGGGCCGGCAACAGGCGCACAACATCGGGCCCGGCGATCAGCAGCATCAAGCCCTGCGTTTCGGCAGCCTTGGTGATTTCCTTGGCGCGTCCGGCGTATTCGGCCTTGAGCACCATGCCTACCATCAAGCCCTTGCCGCGCACTTCAGCGAACACCTGCGAATAATCTGCCTTGATCTTGTTGAGCGTCTGGTGCAACGTGGCCGAGGCTTCCTTCACGCGCGCCAGGAATTGCGGGGTATTGATGGTATCGAGCACTTCGAGCGCAACGGCACCGGCCAACGGATTGCCGCCATAAGTGGTGCCGTGCGCGCCGACGGAAAATGCTGCAGCGATCTCGTTGGTGGTCAGCATGGCGCCGACCGGGTAACCATTACCCAGTGCCTTGGCCACCGTCATGATGTCCGGCGTCACGCCGTAGCCCATGTAGGCGAACAGGTCACCGGTACGGCCCATGCCGCATTGCACTTCGTCGAATATCAGCAGTGCGTTGTTGGCATCGCACAGTTCGCGCAAGGCTTTCAGGTACGCTGCATCGGCCGGCATCACGCCGCCTTCGCCCTGTACCGGCTCCACCACGACGGCGCACACATCGGCACCAATGGCTGCGCGTGCGGCTTCAATGTCGTTGAAAGCAATATGATCGATTGAGGGCGGCAGCGGCTCAAAGCCTTCCGTGTATTTGGATTGACCGCCGACCGACACTGTAAACAGCGTACGACCGTGGAAGGAATTGAAACAGGACACAATGCGTGACTTCTGCGCGCCGAATTTGCCATGCACGTACTTGCGCGCCAGTTTGAATGCTGCTTCATTGGCTTCCGCGCCGGAGTTGCAAAAGAATGCGCGATCGGCGAAAGTCGCCTCGGTCAAGGCACGGGCAAGACGCAATACCGGTTCATTGGTGTAACCATTGCCGACATGCCAGAGCTTTTCCGATTGCCGTTGCAAGGCGTTGACGATGGCCGGGTTGGCGTGGCCCAGGCCCGTGACGGCAATGCCGGCGGTGAAGTCAAGGTAATGCTTGCCTTCCTGGTCCCACAGATCGAGGCCCTGGGCGCGCACCGGCACCATGGCGCTCGGCGCATAGGTCGGCACGACCACTTCATCGAAAGTCTTGCGCGTGACCGGACGTGCGGCTGCGGTATTGTTCGCGTCGGCTGTAATTTTGTTCTGATTTGCGACTGCATTCATGACTGCCTCCAAAGCGGATGGGGAATGCAGCCATTATAAGTTCTCGTTTGGCGACTTACTTTCTCAAGTGCGACGTAAACTTTCGAAATCGCGCAGCGGCGATATTTCGGGAAATCACGGCGTTCCGGAGAATTTGCGTTGCCTCTCTTCGCGTGGCGTGAGGCCGAACAGTGTCCCGTAGGCTGTGGCAAAGTGCGCGCCGGACGAAAACCCGCACATGAGACCGACTTGCACGATGGAATGATGCGATTCAAGCAACAATTGGCGGGCGCGGCGCAAGCGCAGACCCAGGTAGTAGCGGGCAGGCATGTTGTCAAGATATTGCTTGAACAGGCGTTCAAGCTGGCGCCGCGACAGCGCAACCAGACCGGCGATATCGTCCGTGGTCAGCGGCTCCTCGATGTTGGCTTCCATTAATTGCAGTGCTTCCGACAGCGCCGGGGGCAGTGCCGCCGTGCGATCGGCCAGCGTGCCGCGCTGCTCGCTGCCTTCGCGCACCTTCGAAATGCATAAGGCATGCATGATCTCGTTCTGCAGGCCGTGCCCGAAAATCAATTGCAGCAGCGTCAAAGCAAAGTCGACGCTTGCCGCGCCGCCGCAGCAAGTCATGCATTTGTCATTCAGTTCGAACAAATGCCGCGTCACGATGGCCAGGTCGGCAAATTCTGCCGCACGCACGTCGAGGACGGGCGGCAAGGCCGCGCGCAAGTCTTTCAATTCACCGCTGCGGATGAACCATTCGACGGCCGTCCCGACCGCGCCGAAAATCTCGGCCGCATGGCAAGCGTCTGTCAGTGATTTCGTCACGGCCGGGCTCAACGCAGGGACGGGATCGTCGGCAACGAATAAAATCATGTGCGCCGTTTGCTCGGCAGGAAGAGCGCCTGAAGCATCCCATGCGACGATATCGAGCATCAGGCGTGGCGGTCCGAGAAAATCGGCCGCCAGATGTAACACCTTAAACAGCCCGGCAAAGCCCAGGCCGGACTGGCCTCCGGTGTGGATCAGGCGAACTCGCAGCGGCGCTGTCGCCGCCAGAGTAGCCACCATGTCGGACAGGGTTGACAAAGGCATGCGGCCTTTCCTAAAAATACGGCGTTCAGCCGGTCGCCAGTTCCAGTTTATTGCGCCCGGAAGTCCACTGGCTCACAATCATCCCGGCTATCAATAGTAACGCGCCTACGATGCCGCGCAAGGCCATCGTTTCACCGAGCCAAAAATAAGATGCAATTGCCGCACAGGCCGGCTCGAAAGCATAGATTACTGCTGCCTCGTTTGCGCTGGCATGGCGTTGGCCCCAGGTTTGCAGGGAAATGATGGCCGCCGTGGCGATCACGGAAAGATAGACGAAATTAAGCACACTGCTACGGCCGGCATTGGCAAATTCGTGCCAATCGAACGGATGCGTCGGCATTTCGCGGAAAACCAGCCAGATCAGGGCGCACAGTGCCACAGTCACAATCTGCGCAGTCGTCAGCGCCATCAGGTTGCCGGCCTTGCGCGACATCACTTCGAGCACTTTGACGTAGCTGCCGAAACAGAATGCCCCGGCCAGGGCGAGATTGTCGCCCATGCCCCAGGACGCGCCATCCCAGCACAAGGCGAACAAGCCGGCAATCGCCAGCAAAATCGCGACGACGATTTTACGCTCCGGAACGCGGCCCATGGCGAGGCCGAGCACGGGCACCACTAACACGTTCAAGCCGGTGATGAAGGCATTGCGGTTGGAACTGGTCAGCATCAGGCCGCCAAGTTGCAGCATGTAGCAGGCAAAGAGCAAGGCGCCGAGTAGTGCGCCCGCGGCGAAGTCGATTTTCTTTGCCCGAAGCAAAAACGGCGAGAGCAGCAAACCCGCCACGCTGAAGCGGATGACGACGATCCACACGGCAGAAAAATGCGCCGACAAATCCTTCATGGCGGGAAAGGTCGTTCCCCATACAAGGGTGACGATCAGGAGGGAGAAGATTCCGCGAAGGTGACGTGGCATGGTAGCAAGGGCTCGATTTTCTCCCCTCTCCCGCTGGCGGTGCCATCGGGCGAGGGGTTCAAAAAAAAGGCACTGCGCGTGCAGTGCCTGCAACAGGTATTGCCGCTATTTTATCTCAGGCACTTGCCGTCATCTTGAATATGCCCTGCGCATTGGCGGCATCGAAACCGAGATCGAGCTTCCTCACGTCAGCCACGGAATCAAGATACCGCTCGCGCGTGATGAATTCGTAGAAGCTGCCCGGCACCGTGCGTTCGACCAATTCGCCGTCCCGCCCGACGAACTGGCGCACTACCATGTCGGCCTTGAATGCCGTTTGCTTGATGCGGCCACTCTTCGACACTTCAATAGTCTGTTTCATCGGCCGCTGCATGGCGTTCTGTTCCTGCGTCACGCGCAGCAAGTCATCGACCCGGTCGGTGACATGGTTGAACATATTGCCTTCGGTCGCAATCCAGGCCATTTCCGCCGATTCGGCCAGCAGCAATTCGTAATCGGCCAGATGCGGTACAGCGTGTTGGCGGCCAAAGCAGGCTTTCAATTCCGGCAGCAACGCTGCGGCATCATGGAAACCGATACGGCTATCGCGTGCCAGCTCATGCAGCAGGAAATGCGCTCTGGGCGAAAGCGGGTCTTGCGAGCTCGACAGCACGCGCGTCACAGCTGCCTGGAATTCCGGCGAGAAACGCGCGGGATGCAATTCACTGACGAAGAATTGGGCGATATCGTCCGGGCAATCCTGGTGCGCGTAGGAACGCCCCGTCATGCCGATGCGGTCAAGCGGGAAGACGCCATTGAGCTTGTAGCCAAGCGGTTCCAGAATACGTGTAAAGGCCGCTTCGCCGGGCGGCAAGGCGCCATGTTCGAGCCAGCGCACGGTGCGCAAGGCGCCATGGTCGTGAAACACCTTGTCGCCGCGCGCCGCAACTTCTTCCGTATATTGGCGCCCGGTCGGTACACGCATCAGCAAATCGTAAAACAACACCATGTTGAGCGCCTGCGCCATTTCCTTGCGCGACACCCATTGTTCTTCCCACACCGCAAAAGCGGCCGGAATGGTCATCAATTGCAATACCCAGGCGCAAGCTTCTACACCGATGAATTTTTCAACAAGATTGGTCAAGTTACTGTTTTGCGAACCCACTTTTTTTACTTCCTTTCGTGTAGCTAACTATGCTCGGCAAGCATTACCTGGCAGGCGACTGGTTTTGTTTAGTCAAGACCTCTTTGACAAACACGATGGACTAAACGACTGCACCTGCCTTTCGGATGCCTCTAAAATCGTAGGGAGCGGGTCAATGTCGTGCCGAGAAGCGCAGCCGTACGGAGGTACGGCGGGCATCACAGGCACGAGATTGGCCCGCGCAGTAGATTTGAGAGGCGCCCCTCGATCAGATGTCGAAACTGATACCCTGGGCAAGCGGCAGAGAATGACTGTAGTTGATCGTGTTGGTGGCACGGCGCATGTACGCCTTCCACGAATCGGAACCTGATTCGCGGCCGCCGCCGGTTTCCTTCTCGCCGCCGAACGCACCGCCGATTTCCGCACCGGACGGGCCGATGTTGACGTTGGCAATACCGCAATCGCTGCCGGAAGCGGCGATGAAGCTTTCCGCTTCGCGCAGGTCGGTGGTGAAAATCGAAGACGACAAGCCTTGCGGCACTTCATTGTTTGCTGCAATTGCCTGTGCCAGGTCCGTATAACGCACGATGTACAGGATGGGCGCAAAGGTTTCGTGGTGCATGATCTTCGTTTGGGCCGGCATTTCCACCAGTGCCGGGTGCACGTAGTAGCCATCTTCGCAGCCTGCCACCGTTGCGCGCTCGCCGCCGAACACCTTGCCTTGTTCAGCCTGGGCCAGTTCCAGCGATTGCTGCATGGCCTTGTAGGCGTTGGCGTCGATCAGCGGGCCGATCAGCGTAGCCTTGTCGCCAGGATTGCCGATCGGCAGCGATGCGTAGATCTTTTTCAGGCGCGGCACCAGCGTGTCATAAACGCTATCGTGCACGAACAGGCGGCGCAGCGTGGTGCAGCGTTGGCCAGCGGTGCCGACTGCCGAAAACACGATACCGCGCACGGCCATTTCCAGGTCGGCCGAAGGCGCCACGATCATGGCGTTGTTGCCGCCGAGTTCGAGGATGGTACGTGCCAGGCGTTGCGCGCAACGTTCAGCAACTGCGCGGCCCATTTGCGTGCTGCCGGTGGCGCTGACCACGGGAACGCGTTTGTCGTCCACCAGGGCCTGGCCGCAGGCGCGCTCGCCGATGACCAGTTCGGACAAGCCTTCCGGTGCATCGCTACCGAAGCGCTTCAACGCCTTGGCGAACAATGCGTGCACGGCAATCGCCGTCAACGGGGTCTTTTCCGACGGCTTCCAAACGACGGCATCGCCGCAGACAAAGGCCAGTGCGGCATTCCAGGCCCAGACGGCAACCGGGAAATTGAATGCGGAAATCACGCCGACCACGCCAACCGGATGCCAGGCTTCCATCATGCGATGGCCGGGACGCTCGGAAGCAATGGTCAGGCCGTACAGTTGACGCGACAGGCCGACGGCGAAATCGCAGATGTCGATCATTTCCTGCACTTCACCGAGGCCTTCTTGCAAAATCTTGCCGGCTTCCATGGTGACCAGCATGCCGAGCGCTTGCTTATGCACGCGCAGTTCTTCGCCGAACAAACGAATCAATTCGCCACGGCGCGGCGCGGGCACATTGCGCCATTGCAAATACGCCGCGTGGGCGCGGCCGATTTTGGCGGTCACTTGTTCCGGCGTATCGGCGCGCAGGCTGGCCAGCACGGCGCCATTGATCGGCGAGCGGCTGTGGATGTCGCTCCCATGGTAGGGGGCGAGATCGACGCCCAATTCTTTCAGTACGTTAGCGATTGTTTCCATGAGTCTTCTCCAGTTTCACTCTATTCATTCCCAGGCGCCAGATTGATGGCGATACGCTGAGGGACGGAAGAATACCACTTCCTTCAGCGATTCGAGTAGGCTGGGATGAAATCCCGGCTTATCGGCGCCAATTTTGGAACGCTGGGATTTCATCCCAGCCTACGGTGGTGCTGCGTCGGCGCCCCCGCACGGGCGCGCCTGACAAATCAAGCAGCGTAGTATTGGCCGAAGCGGTTGCCCAGGAAATCAGCCAGGCTGGTTTGCTCTTGACGCACCAGACCGCGATTGGGCAACTTGCCTTGCACGACCAGATCAACCATCGCGCAGATGCCCGAAGCGGTTGTCAGTTGGATCGCCGACAGCAACTGACCGTTGACCTTCTGGCTGTAGATCTTCTTGGCATACGTTTCTTGCTCCAAACGGCCTTCGCGGTTACCGACCACGCTGACGAACACCAGCACCACGTCCTGCTTGGTGATGGGGATCGATGCTTCCATGACTTCCTTGAGAATGTGGCGGCGATCCAGTTGGCCCAATTGCAGGTCACGCACCAGCATCTTGATGATATCGCGATGGCCAGGATAGCGCACGGTCTTGTAGTTCAGGTTTTGTACCTTGCCTTGCAGGCTTTCGCACAGGGTGCCCAAGCCGCCTGAGGTATTGAAGGCTTCATAGTCGACGCCGTCGAGCGAGAAGTGTTCCATTTCTTCCAGCGGCGACGTTTCGCGCAGGGAACCGTCAACGATTGCTTCGCAAGGATTGCAATATTCGTTGATCAGACCATCTGTGCTCCAGGTCAGGTTGTACTTGAGCGCGTTGCTTGGGTAGGTTGGCAGTGCACCGACGCGCATGTTGACGTCGCGCAGTGTTTCAAAACGGCTGGCAACGTCGTTGGCGACGATGGAGATGAAGCCCGGAGCCAGGCCGCACTGCGGCACGAAAGCCGTATCGGCGCCTTCCGCCAGTTGCTTGACGATACGGGTGCTTTCCACGTCTTCCGTCAAATCGAAGTAGTGCGACTTGGCCTTCTTGGCAGCAGCGGCGATGACCGGCGTCAGAAAATAAGGGCAAGCGGACAGGGTGACGTCATGGCCCGTGATCAAGTCGGTGACCACGCTGGCGTCGGACAAATCGGCCTGCACAACTTTCACGTTCGGGAAGTTGGCCTGGGTGACGTATTCCATGCGCTTCGGGTCGCGGTCGGCGACGGTCAATTCATAGTCGCCGGTGTGCGACAGCAGGTTCAGGATGGCGTCTCCGATTTTGCCGGCGCCCAACAGGATCAGTTTGGTCTTTTTCATGGTCTACTCTCTAAGGTTGGATTGCTGTTGCGCAACCAGCTACGGCCAGTCGCTGAATTCGTGTTGAGCCGGACAGGAATCTATTGCGTAGCTCTGCCAGTGCAGCAAGTGTAAAACCTATGCTTGTCAGATAATAGAGAGTAAAATGACGTCACAATGTATCGTAGCAATACAAAATGACCATAATTCCACGCAAAAAGCATGAGCCCTAATCTCGACGACGTAGATAACAAAATTCTGGCCCTTCTGATGGACGACGCCAGAACGCCGATTTCGACCATTGCCAAACGTGTGGGGATCGCCCGTACTACTGCCATCGCGCGCATCGCGGCCATGGAAAAGCGTGGCGTGATTGCCGGCTATGGCGTGAAATTGAACCAGGACGTGTATCAACCGGCGGTGCGCGCCTATGTCGGCATCACCATCGAGCCACGCAGCGCGTCCAGCCTGGTCAACATGCTGCAGAAAATGCCCGAGGTGGAAACCCTGTGCGCCGTGAGCGGCACGGTGGACTACATGCTGACGCTACGCTGCCAGTCAACCGGCGAGCTGGACCGTCTGCTCGACCAGATCGGCGCGGCCGATGGCGTGCGGCAAACGGCGACCTCGATCATTCTGACCAAGCGCATCGACCGCAGTCCTATCTAAGACTTACTGCAAACGCAAACACGCCACAGGTTGTGATACCTGTGGCGTGCCTGTCACTTCAACTTACTTCCAGAACTCAATCGCAACTGGTTCTGAACGAACCATCCAAAGCCAGCGGCAAGACCAGGGTACGCAAGTTGTTCGCCTTGGCGTCCGCGCACATGGTCGTGCGCGCACCACCGGTGTTATTGACATACTTGCTGGCGTACTCGGCGTTGAACACCGCCTTGTTCTTCGACGTGAACACCGAATAGCCACCGCATTCGGAATATTCGTGGCACTGTTCGTTGATCGCGAAGTCGAACGACGGTTCAAGCGCGGCCACTTGGTCCACGTCGTTCTTCAATGCGACCGCCAGGTTGCGCGCATGCGCCTGGTTGGCAAGGTAGGTGTTGTAATCGATCTGGTTTTGCGCCGTCAGCGGGAACCCGGTCGGGTTGGTGTAACCGTCGACGTTATCGGGCTCGACGCCGTCGCAACCTTTCGATACTGCAAGGTCCATGCGCGCTGCCATGATGCTGCGCACGTTGGCGGAGCGCACGTCAAGCCAGTTCTCTCCCGGCCAGCCGGACAATCCCTTGCCCTTGTCTGCTGCGGTGAATTGGGCATAGTCAGGGCGCCAGTTTTCCGAACTGCCGGCCGAGAAATAGCACACCACCTTGTGACCCGAAGACTTCAACTGCGCGATGGTATTGGTGCTTGAATCGAACAGATCGATGTCGTACACGGTCGCAACATAGGAAGTGTTCAAGGTGCCGCTCAACTGCCATTCCCAACTGGTTGACGCCGTCGGTCCCCAGCGCGTTGGCGTTGGCGTTGGCGTTGGCGTTGGCGTTGGCGTTGGCGTTGGTGTCGGTGTCGGTGTCGGCGTCGGTGTCGGTGTCGGTGTCGGGGTCGGTGTCGGCGTCGGCGTCGGCGTCGGCGTCGGCGTTGGCGTTGGCGTTGGCGT